>JAYTRR010000063.1:0-6198 GCA_043746005.1 Burkholderiales bacterium | reverse complement strand
ATCGTCCTGCGCCGCAGGCCCATCGGGCCACTGGCGTACGATGCGCACCTGAAATTGCGCCTGCAACATCTGCTGCCAACGCTGCGCCGTCTGCCAGTTGCCGTTGTTGGCATTGGCCAGCGCGGGGCTGACAATGACTATTCTTTTCTTCATGGGGCCTTGCAATGACGCAGCGTGACGTGCAACTTTTGTTCGATGGACCAGGCCCGCGCTGGCAGGCTGCGCAGACGGCCCGCACTGCGGGTGCCGACGCGCTGGCTGGCCTGCTGCGCGCCACCCGTGCCCGCACACGGGCCTGGCTGGCAGCGTACGAGGCGGCACTGGGCCCGCAGTTGCGCGTGCCACTGTCGCCGCAATGCAACCCGCCGCTCTGGGAGTTGGGCCATATCGGCTGGTTTCAGGAACACTGGATTGGCCGCAACCGGCAGCGCACACGCGGCGTTGCGTGCGACCCGGCGCATGCACGCCGTCCGTCGCGCCTGCCGCAGGCCGACGCCCTGTACGACTCCAGCCAGGTGCCGCACGATAGCCGCTGGAACCTGGACTTGCCCGGTGTGGCTGCAACGCAAGCCTATTTGCGGGACACGCTGGAGGACACCCTTGCCGCACTCGCGCTGAGCCCCGAAGACGATACCAGCCTCTACTTCTACCGCCTGGTGCTGTTTCATGAAGACATGCACTGTGAAGCGGCGGTGTACATGGCGCAGGCTCTGGGCATTGCCCTGCCCGACGACCTCTTCCCCGCAGGAGCCGCACACAATGGCCGCCCTGGACAGGTGCTGGACATCGATGCAGGCCCGTGGCAACTGGGCTGGCCGGGCGGCGGATTCGCCTTTGACAACGAATGCGCCAGCCACCCGGTCGACTTGCCCGCGTGCCAGATCGACAGCCAGCCCGTGAACTGGCAGCAGTTCCTGGCCTTTGTGGAACACGGCGGTTACTCCCATGCGCATTTTTGGTCGTCTGCTGGCTGGCAATGGCTTCAAACCCAGCCCGCCCAATGCCCCCGCTACCTGCGGCGCAGCCACCACGAGCCGGTCTGGGAATGCCAGCATTTTGGTCAATGGCTGCCGCTGGATTTGAATGCCCCCGCCGTACACCTCAGCGCCTACGAGGCCGAGGCCTGGTGCCACTGGGCCGGTCGAAGCCTGCCCGATGAAGCGCAATGGGAACGCGCCGCCATGACCCGACCCGACTTTCATTGGGGCGACGTGTGGGAGTGGACATCCAGCACGTTTGCTGCGTTTCCCGGCTTCGTCGCCCACCCGTACCGCGACTACTCGCAACCCTGGTTTGGCAGTCGCCCCGTGCTGCGCGGCGCCAGCCGGGCGACCGCTGCACACCTGGTTCATCCGCGCTACCGCAATTACTTTACGGCGGAGCGTAACGACATCCATGCAGGCTTTCGCAGCTGCAAAATTATGACAAAATAGGGCTCTAGCCCTCGTCTTTATTGCGTAAGCAGCTACCAAAACCATAGCATCAATGCGCTTGAACGGGCGCCCACAACACGGCAAAGCGGCCCTGCTCGATTGTTTGCGCATCGGTCCACACGCTGGGCGGTGCAAACCCGGCCTGCTGCAGCAGGCCGGCGAAGCCTTTCACTGTCCACTTGTAGGAGTTCTCCGTGTGCATGCGTTCGCCCGCAACAAAGGCACGGTGGCCGCCGGGCCAGGTCACCGTGACGGCACAGCGCGATTGCAAGTGCATCTCGACCCGCGACAGAGCCGTGTTGTACAACCCCACGTGCGACCAGTCGGCCAGGGCAAAGTCACTGCCCACCAAGCGGTTGATGTGCAGCAGAAGGTTCCGGTTGAAGGCGGCTGTCACGCCCAGGGCATCGTCGTACGCAGCCTCCAGCTCGGCTTTGCCTTTGACCAGATCCACGCCGATCAGCAAGCCGCTACCGGGCACAGGTCCACAGGCCGCATGGGCCTGGCGCAAAAAGACCAGCGCCTCATCCGGAGTGAAATTGCCAATGCTGGAGCCCGGGTAAAACAGCAGCCGCGGACTGCCATCGTTTGCACCGGCCTCTGGAGGCAACTCCAGCGTTAGGGAAAAATCCAGCCCGACACCCACCATGTCCAGCGCCGGATACTGGCGCTGCAGGCACTCCAGCGATCCCCGCAAAAAGTTCACCGAAATATCGACCGCCACATACCGCGCGGGTGCAAACCGATCGAACAGGCTCGCTGCCTTGCCACAGTTGCCCGCCCCCAGATCAATCAGGGTCGCTCCCTTCGGTATCTGGCGCGCCATCGCATCGCCATGGGTGCGGAAAATGGCCGCCTCGGTCCGGGTGGGGTAGTACTCCGGCAGCTCGGTGATTGCCTCAAACAGCCGGGATCCCAAAGCGTCGTACAGAAATTTCGGCGAGGTAGTCGCCCCGCCATGCGCCGGGTTGAAAGCCAGTCCCTGCATTAGTTCCTGCCGAACCGCCTGGGCGTTGTCCTGGTAAATCTGGATGAAGCGGGGAGTTTTCATGGGCATGGCGTCAAGAGGGGTGTCGCATCGTAGCGCCTGTAGGGCCTGACAGGCACAATGCGCGGTCTGTCCCCCGTGTGCCACGACCGGCAACCGGCTCCCCCTAGACTTGGCCTCATTCTTATTCAGGAGATTTACCCATGTTGACACTCTGCGGCTTTCCCATTTCGAACTATTACAACAAGGTCAAGCTGGCTCTGCTGGAAAAGGGCGTGGAGTTCACCGAAGAGCATGCGGCCACCCACAGCACCGATGAGGCCATTCTGGCCGCGTCCCCATTGGGAAAAATTCCGTTTCTGCGCACACCCGAAGGCGGCCTGTGCGAAAGCCAGGCAATTCTGGAATACATCGATGCGGCCTACCCCAACCCGCCCCTGTTGCCCGCCAACCTGTTTGCCGCGGCCAAGGTGCGCGAACTGACGACTTTTCTGGATCTGCACCTGGAGCTGGTGGCCCGCGAGCTATACACCCAGGCCTTTTTTGGTGGCACCGTCAGCGAGAGCGCGCAGGCCCGCGTTCGCAAACAGCTGGCAAAGAACATTGCCGCATTCAAGCGCCTGGTCAAATTCGCACCCTTCGTAGCGGGCGACACCTTCACGCAGGCCGACTGCTCCGCCTTTACGAACCTGCCACTGGTCGGCATGGCCACCAAAGCCATCTATGGTGAAGACCTGTTGATCGCGGGCGGCGTGGACTACAAGGCCTACGTCAAGTTCATTGGCGAGCGCCCATCCGCGCAGAAAGTGCTGGCCGACCGCAAGGCCGCTACTGCCACGGCCACGGCCACCGCCACCGCCACCGCCACCGCCACCGCCAAACCTTAAGTCGTACTCCGGTATAGCCACTGCCTATACTTGCGCGATGACCCACATCGCCGACCTCCGCAAAAGCTACGAACGGGCCGAACTCGACGAGAGCGCCTCGCACAACGACCCGATGCAACAGTTCGACCAATGGCTGCAAGAGGCCATTGCGTCCCAGGTACCCGAGCCCAACGCCATGACCGTGGCCACCGTCGCCAGCAACCTGCGCCCCTCCACCCGGGTGGTGCTGATCAAGGGCTATGACGCACAGGGCATCACCTGGTACACCAACTACGAAAGCCGCAAGGGCCAGGAGCTGGCGGGCAACCCCTTTGCCGCGCTGCAGTTTCACTGGGTAGAACTGGAGCGCGTGGTGCGCATTGAAGGCGTGGTGGAAAAGGTCAGCGCGGAAGAAAGCGATGCCTACTATCACAGCCGCCCGCTGGACTCGCGCCTGGGCGCCTGGGCCTCGCCACAAAGTGAAGTGATCTCAGGGCGCGGTGTGCTGGTGGCCAATGCCGCCAAATACGCCGCGCAGTTTTTGCTGCAACCGCCACGCCCACCGCACTGGGGCGGCTACCGGTTGAAGCCGGACAACTGGCAATTCTGGCAGGGTCGAAAAAGCCGCCTGCATGACCGGCTGCGCTACGTGCAGCAAGCAGACAAAAGCTGGCTGCGCGAGCGGCTGGCCCCCTGACAATTCATCTCTATTCGGCTTGACGCGGGTACATATTCAACCGAATTTTCCGATATCCAGCTAACGGCCTTGGATGTGCTGTTGGCCTCTGCTCGCCCACTAGAAAGATCTTATGTTCAAAAACACCAGCGTCAAGTTCCGGCTGGCCCTTGGCTTCACCCTCGTTTGTGGGGTCTTTATTGTGGCGATTGCCATGGCAAGTCTTTCCATATCCGCCCTGTCGGGCGACCTGCACAAGCTGCGTGCACAGAGCCTGCCCAACGTATTGCTGGTGGATGCGATGAACCTCAGCCGCTCCGATGTTCAGCAATTTCTGACAGATGTGTCGGCAACCCATGAGGACGGTGGATACAAAGACGCCGAAGAGGCCAACCAGCGGTTCCAAAAAGGCGTAGAAAAATTCCGCCAGATTTACCAGCAGCAAAGCAACTCAGAAAGCCTGAATGAGCTTGCCCGCCTGGAGGGCGACTTCAACAAGTTCTATGCGATGGGCAAAACCATGGCAGCGGCGTACATGGCCAACGGCATGGAAGCGGGCAACGTGCTGATGAAGGGCACCAATGCAAGCCCCGGCTTTGACAAGGCCAGCGAAGTGCTACTGGCTCACATGGAAGAATTTCGCCAACGCGAGATTGCCAGCGCCAACCAACTGGCGGCTCAGGGCGAAAAAACAGCGGCCACCACCACTTACGTCATTTTGTCAGCGGGCTTGATCGCCTGTGTGCTGGCGGCCCTGATTGGTGGCTGGGTGGTGCGTAGTATTTTGCGACTCCTGGGTGGCGAACCCCGCCATGCCGTCGAAGTGGCTCGGCACGTTGGTGCGGGTGATCTATCCATGCAGGAGCACCTGAGCAGCGTGGTGATCCGCGTGCGCCAAAGTTCCGATGAAGTCGCCACGGGCAGTACCGAAATCGCCCAAGGCAACAGTGAGCTATCGGCCCGCACCGAACAGCAAGCCAGCGCACTGGAGCAAACGGCTGCATCCATGGAAGAACTGGGCGCCACGGTCAAGCAAAACGCCGACAGTGCTCGCCACGCCAACCAGCTGGCGCAGAGTGCATCGTCGGTGGCCCTCAGAGGTGGTGAGGTGGTAGCCCAGGTGGTGGACACCATGAAAGGCATCAACGATTCGTCGCGCAAGATTGCCGACATCATTGGTGTGATTGAAGGCATTGCGTTTCAAACCAATATCCTGGCACTGAACGCGGCCGTAGAGGCCGCCCGCGCAGGTGAACAGGGCCGCGGATTTGCCGTCGTCGCCAGTGAGGTGCGCTCGCTGGCCGGACGCAGCGCCGAAGCAGCAAAAGAGATCAAAACCCTCATTGCCGCCAGTGTCGAGCAGGTTGAGCAGGGCACCCATCAGGTTGATCAGGCGGGCACCACCATGACCGAGGTGGTGAGCAGCATCAAGCAGGTGACCGACATCATGGGCGAAATCAGCGCGGCCAGCCACGAGCAATCGCTGGGCGTGGCGCAGGTGGGTGAAGCCGTTACGCACATGGACCGGGCCACGCAGCAAAACGCCGCACTAGTGGAAGAAATGGCCGCTGCAGCCAGTAGTTTGAATACCCAGGCGCAAAACCTAGTGCACACCGTGGCTGTGTTCAAAGTCTGATCGACAGGCTAGCGGGCGCAGCCGATTACCCCAGATACGGCACCAGCGTCATCACCAGCGTGACGCTGAGCAAGGCCAGCACCGTGGACACGGCCACACTGGCAGTCACCAGGTCTTGCGCCTTTTGGTAGCGCTGGGAAAACAGGAACACATTGGCCCCCACAGGCAGCGATGCGGCCACCACCAGCACCGCCAGCGTTGGCCCCCGCAGCCCCATCGCCCAGCCCGCCAGCGCCATCAGCAAGGGATGCAGTAGCGTCTTGATGCCCGCAATCACCAGCGCGCCCTTGAACTCCTTGCCAATGGCGGCATACGACAGCGTCACCCCCACCAGCACCAGCGCCACTGGGCCAAAAGCGTTGCCCAGCAGCAGCAAGGGGCGGTCGACCGCGCCCGGCAGGGTCCAGCCCGTTTGCGCAAACAGCAAGCCAGCGATAATGGGCATCGGCACCGGGTGGATGATGGCACTGCGCACCGCCTGCACCACCGTTGCCACCGGATGGCGGCGCGGGCCGGTTCCCGAGGCGGCCAGTTCATGCGCCATCAGCAGTTCCATCACCACCGTAGCGGCTGTCAGCAACACCAGCGCATGCAGGGAA
>JAYTRR010000062.1:0-18184 GCA_043746005.1 Burkholderiales bacterium | reverse complement strand
CACGCATGAATAAGCAGACATTCAGGGCCTTAGCCCCTGTATCCATTGCGCAGTCCGCTACTTATTTGATAGCAAATGCCTATCACTACGCCAGCTCGGCCGAACACCGCGAAGGCGTGACAGCCTTTATGGAAAAGCGTCTGCCACAGTTTGCGCCGTGAAGCCCTTGCCAAAGCCCCCCCTTTTTTTCTGATCGCTTGAAGTATGAAAAACGACAATTTGTTTGCTGCCATGCGCAATGCTGTCCCCTCCGACGGCGATGCTGTTGCGCTCGAAACCGACAATGGTTTGTTCTACTCGTGGCGCGATCTGGACCGCGCCACCGCCATGATGGCCAATCTGCTGGGCACACTCAAGTTGCCCGAGGGCGCGCGCATTGCAGTGCAGGTGGAAAAGTCGGTCGAAGCACTGGTGCTGTACCTGGCAACCTTGCGCGCAGGCTACGTCTTTTTGCCGCTGAACACGGCCTACCAGAGTGCCGAAATTGAATATTTTATCGGCAACGCGGAACCCGCCGTCGTGGTGTGTAGCCCCAAGAGCTTTGGCTGGGTGAGCAAGATTGCCTTCAAGGCGGGAACGCAAAACGTGTTCACCCTGGGCGATGACCGCACGGGCTCCTTGCTGGAGCGTGCGGCCCACTGCAGCGACCAGCACACCGTGGTGCACCGCAGTGCTGATGATCTGGCCGCCATTCTGTACACCAGCGGCACCACCGGGCGCAGCAAGGGCGCGATGCTGACGCACGGCAATATGCTGAGCAATGCACGCGTGCTCAAGGACTACTGGGGCTGGAAGCCGGGTGATGTGCTGATCCATGCGTTGCCGATCTTCCATGTGCACGGGCTGTTCGTCGCCGTACATGGTGCGCTGCTCAATGGCAGCAAGATGATCTGGATGGCCAGGTTTGACCCCAAGCGGGTGCTAGAAAAAATGCCTGAAGCAACCGTATTCATGGGTGTTCCGACGTTGTATGTGCGCCTGCTGGCCGAGCCGGGGCTGACACGCAACGCCGTACGCACCATGCGGCTGTTCATTGCCGGTTCGGCGCCGCTGTTGATTGAGACGTTCAATGAGTGGAAGGACCGTACCGGCCACACCATTCTGGAGCGATACGGCATGAGCGAGACGGCTATGCTGACCTCCAATCCCTATGCTCCCGACTCGCGCTACGGGAATCAGGACGAACGCCGCGGCGGCACGGTCGGCTTTCCGTTGCCCGGTGTGAGCCTGCGTGTTCAGGGGGATGACGGCAAGCCGCTGGCAACCGGTGAAATTGGGGGTATCCAGGTCAAGGGTCCCAATGTCTTCAAGGGCTATTGGCGCATGCCTGAAAAGACCCAGGAAGAGTTCACGGCTGACGGATACTTCAAGACCGGTGATGTGGGGAGGGTCGACGATCGGGGCTATGTAACCATAGTCGGGCGCAACAAGGATCTCATCATCAGCGGGGGCTACAACGTCTATCCCGCCGAGATTGAACGCTACATCAATGAGCTTCCGGGCGTCGCAGAGAGCGCAGTGGTGGGCGTGCCGGATGCAGACTTTGGCGAGGTGGGCGTGGCCGTGGTGATCGCAAAATCGGGGGCGACGCTGGATCCCGCCGCCATCCTTTTGCAGCTCAAGGCCATGCTGGCGAATTTCAAAATTCCCAAGCGCTGTTTCGTTGTGGGTGAGTTACCGCGCAATACTATGGGTAAAGTGCAGAAAAACGTTTTGCGCGCCCAGTATCAAAGTTAGCTATCCACAGGAACTCCGGAATGAAAGTTTTGCAGGTCGTCGTGCGCCAGGCGGAGTCGGCCGCAGCTGATTTTTCAGGTCTTACAGCGATACAGCCCCATCTGGTGCTGGCTTTTGGCTCGGTCGACGCATTGCAAAAGGGTGCCGACGCCATCGCGCAGGCCTTTCCGTACGCCCAGCGGGCGGGTTGCTCCACTGCAGGCGAGATTTCAGCCCATGGTGTAGACGACGGCACGCTGGTCGTCACAGCCCTGCATTTTGACCAGGCCCGGGTGGCGCAGGTGAGTACCGTCCTGGCTGGTATGGAAGACTCATTCGCAGCCGGTCGTCGACTGGTCACCGGCTTGCCGGTAGTGGGCCTCAAAGCCATCCTTATTTTCGGACAGGGTGTCCAGATTAACGGTAGCGCAGTACTGTCCGGTATGACGGACATCGTGGGTTCACGGATTCCCATCACAGGGGGGCTGGCTGGTGACGGCGGCGCATTTGTCAGGACTTTCGTTCTGGACGAGAAGGGGGTCAGCAGCAATCGGCTGACATGTATTGGTCTTTACGGCGATATGTTGCAGTTTTCCCACGGCTCTTTCGGTGGCTGGTCACCGTTTGGCCCGGCCCGCAAGGTCACGCGCTGCGAGAGCAACGTACTTTTTGAGCTGGATGGCGAGTCGGCACTGGAAACCTACAAGCGCTATCTGGGCGAACATGCCAGAGACCTGCCAGCGTCTGGGTTGCTGTTTCCATTTGCCATGCTGGGAAGCGACCACAACGAGGTTGGACTGATCCGCACAATTCTTGGCGTCGACGAAGCCGCAGGCAGTCTGACACTCGCGGGGGATATTGATCCGGAGGGCTATCTCCGGTTGATGCATGCCAGTACCGACGCGCTTGTTGATGGTGCTGAAGTGGCGGCGCAGGCTGCAAAAGCCATGCTGCAGGGCTCTGGTGACGGGTTGGCATTGCTCGTGAGTTGCGTGGGACGCAAGCTGGTGATGGGTGGTCGCGTGGACGAAGAAGTCGAAGCGGTTGGTGCGTTTTTCGGGAAGGGTGCTACGCTGGCAGGTTTCTATTCCTATGGAGAGATCAGTCCTTTCAGCCCGGCGGTTGAGTGCAAACTGCACAACCAGACCATGACGATCACCTATATTGGCGAAGCTACCTGATTTATTCAAAACGCAAGACGCATGCACAAATTACTAGCCCGCCAGGTCAAACGGATACTGGACGTTGATCCTTCCGGGTTGGAGGCTGTGCAAGACGAATTGCGCCAGCTTGCGGGCAGTGGCACCCTGTCTGTGAACGCTGCGCAGCTGCTGAATGGCCTGCCTGAACTTTTTCAGCGTGTGGGCGAGGCGTATCAGCAAAACGATCGGGATCTGGAGCTGAAAACCCGAAGCCTTGAGTTGAGTTCGGTCGAGCTGACCAGCACCAACACCCGATTGAGGGAAGAGTTGGCGGGGCGCACCCGGGCCATCGAGTCGCTGCGGGCGACTGCCAGGGAGTTGATCGCAACCATTGATCCTGCGCAGACGCTGGCTTTCGATGAGAGTCTGGAGTCGTTGTCGCTGCTCATGCGTGATTTGGTCCGTCAAAACGAGGAGGGCCAAAAAGACCTGCATGAAGCACTGGCCGACCTGGCTTACCAGAAATTTGCTCTGGACCAGCATGCCATCGTCAGTATTACCAACCTGGCGGGTGATATCACCTATGCCAATGACAAGTTGTGCGAGATCAGCGGGTATTCCCGTCAGGAGCTGATGGGTCAGAGCCACCGCATGATCAACTCGGGCACCCATATGCCCGCTTTTTTCACTCACTTGTGGGCCACTATTACCGCGGGGCAGGTATGGCATGGTGAAATTTGTAATCGCGCGAAGGACGGTCACCTTTACTGGGTAGACGCCACGATCGTTCCCCTGCGCGACGAAGCAGGCAAGCCCTCAAAGTTCATAGCCATTCGCACTGATATTACGGAGCGCAGGCGCATGGAGGTCACCATCAAGGCAGCCGAGGCGCGGTTGAGTCGCATTGCCAATACGGTGCCGGGTGTGGTGTTTCAGTTGCAAATGGGTGGTGGCAGTTATAGATACACCTTTGTGAGCGATCGGGTTCAGGAAGTCAGAGGGTTGTCGCCCGCGGCATTGCTTGCCGATCCGGTGCTGGCAACATCCCAGATTGTTGAGGATGACCGAATACGGGTGGTGAAGGGCGCTCGGGCGGCGGCTGAGCAGAGAATGGATTGGCACGATGACTACCGTGTCCGCATGCCGAACGGCACGCTGCGCTGGATTCGATCAGAAATGATGCCCGAACCGGATCTTTCTCCCGATGGAGCCACCGTGTTCACGGGAATCTGGCAGGACGTCACCTTGCTGAAAGAAGCCGATTCCCGCTTGCGTGAAGTAACCGAGAGCATTCCGGTCACGGTGTTTCAGTACGCTGTGGATGGCAACGGGGTCATTCAGGTGCCGTTCATCAGCCATGCGGTTCATGCGATGTGTGGCATCAGCTCGGACAGTGTGATTGCCGATTCCGAAGTTTTTTTACGTCAGGTTCACCCTGACGAGCGTGAACCGTTCGTGCAATTCGTAATCAATGCCAATGCCGCCACAAAATCCTGGGCTATGGATTTCCGGATGGTTCATCAGCAGTCAAAAGCCACCGTGTGGGTGCATGGTGAAGCGCAGCCCCGCCAGCTGCCGCAGGGGGGGCTGGTCTGGAATGGCTATCTGGCGGACGTTACGGAGTCAAAACTCACCTCTGAGGAGTTGCAGAAAGCGAAGGACGCAGCAGAAGCTGCCAGCCGGGCCAAGTCTGATTTTCTGGCCAACATGAGTCATGAGATCCGGACGCCGATGAATGGCGTTATCGGTATGACCGATCTGTTGCTGGATACGCCCCTTGATGCGGACCAGCGTGAGTATGTAGGTATCGTTAAATCCTCCTCTGAAGCCTTGCTGCGGATCATTAACGACATTCTTGATTTTTCGAAAATTGAAGCAGGAAAGCTCCTCATTGAACGCATCCCTTACCCGTTGGACAGGGTCGTTGCGGATACCCTTAAGACCCTTGCGCTGCGGGCACGTGAGAAAGGTTTGCGACTGGTATGCGAGATTGCGGAGGATGTTCCCCTGGCCGTCCTGGGGGATCCGGGTCGGCTGCGGCAGATTCTTGTCAACATGGTCGGCAATGCGATCAAGTTCACGGACAGTGGAGAAGTGGCGGTGCGCATTGAAAGGGCGGGAGGATCCATTGACGGTAGTTTGTTGCATGTGTCAGTCAGCGATACCGGAATTGGCATACCGGAAGATCGGCTGGATGCGGTGTTCGATGCGTTCTCGCAGGAAGACAGCTCCATCACGCGAAGGTTTGGCGGCACGGGGCTGGGCCTGACTATTTGTGCCCGGCTGGTCGAGGTCATGGGTGGGCGCATCTGGGTGGAAAGTCAGGTCGGCAAGGGAAGCGTATTTCATTTCACCACCCGCATCGAAATTGATCGCAGAGCGCGGGAGGCGGCAGAGTCAGCGGCCAGTATGACGAGAGACCTCTTTGACCGCAACCAGATTGCGCTGGACGTGCTTCTGGTGGAGGATGACCCGGTGAACCAGAAGCTTGCCGTAACGCTGCTGGAACGCTGGGGTCACCAGGTGGACGTGGCCGGCAATGGTCTGATTGCGCTGGAGCGCATGGCGCAAAAAAATTACGACGTTGTCCTGATGGACATGATGATGCCGGTAATGGATGGGCTGGAGGCTGCGCAACGCATTCGGGCGATGGAAACCATTCACCGCACGCCCATCATCGCCATGACGGCCAATGCCCATGCATCCGATCGCGAACGCTGCCTGGCAGCCGGAATGGATGACTATATTTCCAAACCGATCAAGCCGATCGTTTTGCAGGAGATGCTGCAGACCGTTGCCAGCGACTCGGTCCACGGCGAGCTGTCGCAACCGTCACTCATGATGGACATTGCGATCGAGAGTTCACCTTCGGATGACTTTGACTACGTTGCGGGTTTGGCGACGGTTGACCAGGAAATCCTGCATATTGTCATGCAGCCATTTCTGGATCAATGGCCGCTGGACATTGAGAAAATGTATATGGCCACGTACAACGGCGAGCTTGCAACAGTGCTGCACACCGCGCACGCGCTCAAAGGTACCCTTGCCATGTTCGGTGCCCAGCCAGCCAGTGACCTTGCCGCTAGTATTGAACGTTGTTCATTGCGCTCCGATGCGGCTGCCGTGGAACGACTGCTGGCGCCCTTGACCGTTGAAGTGGAGCATCTGCTGGATGCTATCGCGAACGGCAATGTGCTGTGACTAACCCAAAGATCAACTCAAAGGCTGAATGACCGTGGTCCAAAACGTGCTGATCGTCGACGACACCGAAATAAACCTCATACTTTTTGCCGCGTTGGTAAAAAAGCTGGACGGTTGTGTTGCACATACTTTTGCAGATGCCTTGGATGGGCTTGCCTGGGCTACCGAGAACGACCCCGATCTGGTGATTGTGGACTATATGATGCCCGGGCTCGACGGTCTGGAATTTATAAGTCGTTTGCGTCAGATTCAGGGGCGGGAGTCAGTACCTGTTTTGATGATTACGGCCAATGACCAGAAACAGTTGCGCTACCGCGCTCTTGACCTGGGTGCGAATGACTTCCTGATCAAACCAGTGGATAAGGTAGAGTTTCTGGCTCGTGCCAAGAATATGCTCACGCTGAGTCAGGCCAGCAAACAACTTGCAGATCGTGCCACATGGCTGGCCGAAGAGGTACGCAAAGCGACCGCTGAAATCGTTGCGCGCGAGCGTGAAACTGTGTTTCGCCTGTGCAAGGCCGCCGAATACCGAGATCCTGAAACCGGTGCGCACATTTTGCGCATGGCGCATTACTCGCAACTCATCGCGCGCGGCTTGGGCTTGTCCGTGGATGACCAGGAGTTACTGCTGGAAGCGGCTCCGATGCATGACATTGGCAAGGTAGGCATTGCAGACAAGATATTGCTCAAACCAGGGCGCCTGGATACCGAGGAGTTCGAGGTCATGAAGCAGCATGCCATCTTTGGCTATGAGTTGCTTCAAGGCAGCTCATCGCGGGTGCTGCAAGCCGGGGCCGAAATCGCCAGAGGGCATCACGAGAAATTCGATGGCTCGGGCTACCCCGGTGGAATTAGCGGTCTGGATATTCCAATATTCAGCCGCATAGTTGCTGTGGCGGATGTGTTCGATGCATTGACCTCGGAGCGGCCCTACAAAAAGGCGTGGACGCTGGAGGCTGCGGTGGACTTCCTGGTGGCGGGGTCGGGCAAGCACTTTGACCCCGACTGTGTTCAGGCATTCTTGAATGCCTGGGAATCGGTCATGGAAATCCGTAACCGTTACCAGGAAGAGGACTGACTCGCCGTTTTATTTGAGAACCAGCACCGGTACGGTGCTGTGGGTTAGCACATGCTGGGTTTCACTTCCCAGCAGAAGGCGTTTGATGCCCTTGCGGCCATGAGACGCCATGACAATCAGGTCGCACTGGTTTTTCTTGGCTATGGCCAATACGGCGTCTGACACCACATCTGATTTGACGATGAGCGCTTTAGTGGTGACGCCCTTGCCCAAGGCTGTTTTTTTGACCGCATCGACAACGGCCTGTCCTTCGTCACTCCATTGTTTTTCTACACGGCGCACTTCATCGGGCTGCAGGGCAATGCCACCTTCAAAATAGCTTTGTGGGTAGCGTGGAACCACCTTGAGTGCTACCAGTTCCGCGTCACAGAGCGCGGCTAGGTCAATGGCGCTTTTGACGGCTTTCTTGGACAGGGTCGATCCGTCGGTGGTAACCAGAATGCGTTTGTACATGGAAGGACTCCTTTAGGCTGATGAGGTATTCAGGTTAGTCTACGCCAGCGGTCGTGTCTTGATCTGTATCAATTACTTTGTGTGTTTTGCACGGCACACTTGCAACCCATGTCCCCAACTGGTCTTTCATTGCCTGACAAATCTGTCTTTCCGCCTTCTGGTTTGTCGGGCGGATCAGCACGCCCGCACAGCAACGAGATTCTGGAGTTGCTGGACGACCCCCAGGAATGGAGCGCTTTTAGTCGACCTTCTTCGATGGGTGGAGACTGCTGGGAGTCGAGCGTGGTGATAGAAGGCATGCATTGTGCGGCCTGCTCATTGACGGTGGAAGAAGCGCTGAGTCGGGTTCCGGGCGTGATGAGCGCCCAGGTTGGAGCGGCCAGCCACCGGGCAAAGGTGGTGTGGTCTGCCGGGCATGTCAGCCCCTCTGTCTGGATGGAGGCGGTGCAGAACAGCGGATACCGCGCCGTGCCAGCCAATGACGTGTTCGCCAGTGAGCGACGCAAGCTGGAGACTCGTCAGGCTTTGTGGCGCTGGCTGGTCGCTGGCCTTTGCATGATGCAGGTCATGATGTATGCCTATCCGGCATATATTGCCCACCCCGGCGACCTGACGGGCGAAATGGAGCAGTTGCTGCGCTGGGCATCCTGGGTGCTGACCCTGCCGGTCGTTCTGTTTTCTTGCGGACCTTTTTTTCGCAATGCGCTGCGAGACATCCTGCAGTGGCGCATCAGCATGGATTTGCCGGTTGCTTTGGGCATGCTCATCACGTTTGTCGTGAGTACTGTGGGCACATTTGAACCCCAGGGCGCGTTTGGGCATGAGGTGTACTTTGACTCGCTGACCATGTTTGTCTTCTTCCTGCTGACCGGGCGCTGGCTGGAGTTGCGCTTGCGTGACCAGACGGCTGGCTCGCTGGAAGCCTTGATGAACCGCTTGCCAGACAGTGTGGAGCGTTTGCGCCCCGACGGCGAGTATGAACGCGTGGCCGTTCGGCGCCTGATGGTCGGTGATCTGGTGCGGGTACACCCTGGAGAGGCCTTTGTCGCAGACGGCATCGTGGAGCGGGGTGAAACACTGGTGGACGAGGCATTGCTTACCGGTGAGTCACGACCTCTGGCGCGGGGCTTGGGTGCGCAGGTACTTTCTGGAAGTCACAACCTCAGCAGCACGGTGCAGGTGCGTGTGCTGCGAATGGGCGGCGATACGCGCTTTGCCCAGATCGTGGCGTTGATGGAAAGTGCGTCAGCGACCAAACCCGAGGGGGCTCTCCTGGCGGATCGTCTGGCTAAACCGTTTTTGTTTGCAGTCCTGATTGCAGCCGCTGGGTCCTGTGCTTGGTGGTGGAGTCGTGATCCGGGGCACGCCTTGATGGTGGCGGTGGCGGTACTCGTGGTGACTTGTCCGTGTGCGTTGTCACTGGCTACCCCGGCGGCGATGCTGGCGTCTGCGGGCGCACTTGCCCGTGGTGGTGTGCTGGTGCGCAGATTGCAGGCGCTTGAAGCATTGTCTGCAGTGGATACGCTGGTGTTCGACAAGACGGGCACCTTGACGAGGGATTCGATGGTTTTGGGGGCTGTGGAGTTGCGCCCTGGGGTAGCCCTGGGTCAAGCGCTCGCTATGGCAGCTGCGCTGGCTCAGCACTCTCTTCACCCAGTGTCACGTGCTTTGAGTGCCGCAGCCCCTGGGCGAGCCGGCAAGTTGGATGAAGGCCAACGGCGCGACGCATGGGCATGTGAAACCGCCACGGAAACGGCAGGCCAGGGTATTGCGGGATTGGTGTGTAAAACAGAGGGCTGGGACGGTGCAGCACACGTTGCGTTGCGGCTTGGGTCTGCCAGTTTTTGTGGCCTCAAGTCCCATACTGAACCCGGTTTGCGCGTATTCCTGGCGGATGCAGATGGTTGGCTGGCGACGCTCTCATTGAAAGAGGACTTGCGCCCAGACGCTTCAGCGGTGGTTGCCGCGCTGGCAACCGATGGAGTCACGGTGCACCTGCTATCTGGCGATAGCGCAGAATCAGTGGCTCGCATTGCGGCTCAGACGGGCATTGCACAGGCGCAAGGTGGGTGTTCACCTGACGACAAGCTCGCATTTTTGCGAAAGCTCCAGCGACAAGGCCATACAGTAGCCATGGTGGGTGACGGATTGAATGATGGCCCGGTGCTGGCCGGTGCGAATGTGTCGTTTGCATTTGGCCAAGCCGTTCCCTTGGCGCAGGCGCAGGCGGATTTTGTGGTGCTGGGCGACAAGCTAACGAGTGTGGTGCTGTCGCTGCGACTTGCCCGAAGAACAATCTCGGTTGTGAGACAGAACCTTTGGTGGGCTCTGCTTTACAACGCTGCTTGTGTTCCGCTTGCTGTTTTGGGTCTGTTGCCAGCCTGGCTGGCCGGTTTGGGTATGGCTACCAGCTCTCTGGTAGTAGTACTCAATGCTTTGCGCCTGAGACACGGCGTTTCCGAAGAAGGGGTGCACTGATGGACATTTTGTATTTGCTGATTCCGCTCTCGGTGGTTTTGGTGTTTTTCATCCTGGGTGGCCTATGGTGGGCCGTACATAGGGGTCAATTTGAAGATATCGAGGCCGAGGGAGAACGTATTTTGAAAGATTCTTAAGAAATGTTAAGAACTTTCGCGCACGTTTGACTTTGATCAAACTCCGGGGCTCTGTGGAGTTAGACACTCATGACTAGACATATAGAGAAGAGGTAAAAATGGCATTTGCAAATCAAAATGCGACTGTATACAACGATACCGTTGTGCGTCAGTTCGCCATCATGACGGTGGTTTGGGGTGTGGTTGGCATGTTGGTGGGTGTAATCATCGCCTCCCAGCTTGCTTGGCCCGAATTAAACTTTGGGATCCCATGGCTCAGCTACGGACGATTGCGGCCGTTGCACACCAATGCGGTGATTTTTGCGTTTGGGGGTTGCGGATTGTTTGCTGCGGCCTATTACGTGGTGCAACGAACCTGTCAGGTTCGCCTATTCGGCGACAAGTTGGCCTCCTTTACCTTTTGGGGGTGGCAGCTGGTCATTCTGGCGGCTGCCATTTCCTTGCCCTTGGGCTATACGCAAGGCAAGGAATACGCCGAGCTGGAGTGGCCCATCGACATTCTGATTACCTTGGTTTGGGTGTCGTTTGCGATTGTTTTCTTTGGTACCGTCGGTACGCGCAAGGTCAAGCACATTTATGTGGCCAACTGGTTCTTTGGTGCGTTCATTCTCGCGGTTGCCATTCTGCATCTGGTTAACAGCGCGGCCATTCCCGCGGGTTTCATGAAGTCCTACTCCGCATATGCTGGGGTTCAGGATGCCATGGTGCAGTGGTGGTACGGTCACAATGCGGTGGGCTTCTTCCTGACCGCCGGCTTCCTGGGAATGATGTACTACTTCATCCCCAAGCAGGCAGGTCGTCCGGTGTACAGCTACCGCTTGTCCATCGTCCACTTCTGGGCGCTGATCTTCACTTACATGTGGGCGGGTCCTCACCACCTGCATTACACCGCTTTGCCGGACTGGACCCAGTCTGTTGGCATGGTGTTCTCCCTGATTCTTTTGGCTCCCAGTTGGGGCGGCATGATCAACGGCATCATGACCCTGTCGGGTGCCTGGCACAAACTGCGAGATGACCCGATCCTGCGCTTCCTGATCGTGTCCCTGTCTTTCTACGGCATGTCGACCTTCGAAGGTCCGATGATGTCCATCAAGACCGTTAACGCCTTGAGTCACTACACGGACTGGACTATTGGGCATGTGCATTCTGGTGCCTTAGGGTGGGTGGGTCTTGTGACCATGGGTTCCATGTACTACCTGATTCCCAAACTCTTCGGCCAAAAGCAGATGTACAGCGTCAAGGCCATCGAAATTCACTTCTGGACGGCCACGATCGGTATCGTGATCTATATCGCTGCCATGTGGATTGCCGGTGTGATGCAGGGCCTGATGTGGCGTGCAATCAATCCTGATGGCACTCTGACATACACCTTTGTAGAGTCTGTCAAGGCGACCTACCCGTTCTATGTATTGCGCTTGCTCGGCGGTCTGCTGTATCTGACCGGCATGTTGATCATGCTGTGGAATACGCTGAAAACTGTTACCGCCGGACGCGCCGTGAACGTCAACGTTCCCGCTCTTGCTGCGCACGCTTGATAAGGATCACACCATGGCAAATAACAACCACAATTCGTCCTTTTCCCACGAGAAGATCGAGACCAATAACTTTTTGATGATCGTCCTGATACTGCTGGTGCTACTGGTTGGAGGGTTGGTGGAAATCGTCCCACTGTTCTTTCAGAAGTCGACCACCGAACCTATCAAAGGCATTCAGCCCTATACCGCGCTGCAATTGGCCGGTCGTGACATCTATGTGCGTGAAGGTTGTTACGGTTGCCATTCACAAATGATCCGTCCTTTCCGGGCTGAGACTTTGCGTTACGGTCATTACTCAGTTGCGGGCGAGTCGGTCTATGACCACCCATTTCAGTGGGGCAGCAAGCGCACGGGTCCTGATCTGGCACGTGTAGGCGGCAAGTACAGTGATGATTGGCATCGTACCCACCTCACCAATCCGCGGGATGTTGTGCCTGAGTCCAACATGCCGGCTTATTCCTGGCTTGAAAAGACTCCGGTGGATGCCGATTCAATGCCTGCTCATATGAAGGCCTTGCGCGTGGTCGGTGTGCCTTACACCGACGAGCAGATTGCCAAGTCGGTTGAAGAAACCAAAGGCAAGACCGAACTTGACGCCACGATTGCATACCTGCAGGTTCTGGGCCTGGCGCTCAAGTAAACGCCAAGGAGCAGCACATGGATATCAACATTCTCCGGTCGATCGCCACCGTGGTGAGCTTTGCGACCTTCATCGGAATTGTGTGGTGGGCTTGGTCCCGCAGGCGTTCTGCAGACTTCTCGGAAGCTGCCAACCTGCCGTTCGAGCAGGATTGACCCACCGAATAAGGAAATGAAATGAGTGACTTTACAAGCAACTTCTGGTCGATCTACGTCGCAGCCATTACGGCAGTGAGTATTTTGGCCTGTGCGCTCCTATTGTGGTTCAGCGGCAAGGCCCGTGCCATGACCGCCCATGACAATACGACGGGGCATGTTTGGGATGGCGATTTGCGTGAAATGAACAATCCCTTGCCCCGCTGGTGGGTGTGGCTGTTCGTCATCACCATCGTGTTTGCCGTGGCCTATTTGGCCATGTACCCGGGCTTTGGCAGTTCTGCTGGCAAGCTGGGCTGGTCATCGCATGGTCAATATGAGGCCGAGATGGCAAAGGGCGAACGTGAAGTGGCGCCGCTCTATGCCAAATTCGCCGCCATGACACCGGAAGACATGTCTCGGGATCCACAGGCGCAGGCGATTGGAGAGCGCTTGTTTATGAACAACTGTTCACAGTGCCACGGCTCGGATGCCCGGGGTGGAAAAGGCTTTCCAAACCTGACGGATAGCGACTGGCTGTATGGCGGTTCACCTGAGAAAATTAAGGAAACCCTCACTCTGGGTCGTATCGGCAACATGCCTCCCATGGCTGCCGCAGTGGGTACGTCGGATGACGTGAAGAACGTCGCCAACTACGTATTGAGCCTGTCAGGCAGCCCACACGATTCGGTGCGTGCACAGCTGGGCAAGTCAAAGTTTGTCGCCTGCGCTGCTTGCCATGGCATGGATGGCAAAGGTAACCAAGCATTGGGCGCCCCCAACCTGACAGACAATATCTGGCTGCATGGCTATGGAGAAAACGCAATTATTGCCATGGTGAACAACGGCAAAGTCAATCAAATGCCTGCCCAAGCGGACAAGTTGAGTGCCAGCCAGATCAGTGTTTTGGCATCCTATGTTTGGGGTCTGTCGAATAACGCACCTGCAAAATAAACGCGGGCTGTCGAAAGTACTTTTTGTGGATCCGTCAGTGACACCGTCTCACAAGGTCATCCCCATCATGGAGTCCCCTGACAAGGGGCCCATTGAACCACCGGAGGGTGCCGATGCGGAGATGGTGTCGCTTTACGAGGCCCACAAGAAGATCTATCCGCGCAGTGTTTCGGGTCTGTTCTCCAACTGGCGATGGGGCATGGTCTTTTTGACCCAGTTGGTTTTCTATGGCGTACCGTGGCTGGAGTGGGGTCATCGACAAGCTGTGCTGTTTGATCTGGGCTCACGACGCTTTTATATTTTCAATCTGGTTCTCTATCCACAGGACTTCATATACCTCACTGGCATTTTGGTCATTTCGGCTTTGTCGCTGTTTCTGTTTACGGCGGTCGCAGGGCGTTTGTGGTGCGGTTACGCCTGTCCCCAGACGGTTTACACTGAAATGTTTCTCTGGATAGAGAAGAAGCTTGAAGGCGACCGATCCGCGCGCATGCGCCGCGACGGGGGTTCATGGAATTCCGACAAACTTCTGCGCAAATCTGGAAAGCACCTCTTGTGGCTCGTAGTGGCATTGTGGACGGGCTTCACGTTCGTAGGCTATTTCACCCCGATCAAGGAATTGGGACTGGAGTTCGTTCAGCTCAACATGAGTTCGTGGGAAATTTTCTGGACTTTTTTTTACGGTTTTGCCACTTATGGCAATGCGGGCTTCATGCGTGAGCAAGTGTGCAAGCATATGTGCCCGTATGCGCGGTTTCAGAGCGCCATGTTCGATAAAGACACGCTTATCGTCACCTATGACGAAGAACGCGGTGAGCCTCGCGGCGCACGTTCCAGAAGGGCAGATCTGTCTACTTTGAAACTCGGTGCCTGTGTGGACTGCAGTCTGTGCGTTCAGGTTTGTCCGACCGGCATTGATATTCGCAAAGGGCTTCAGTACGAATGCATTGGCTGCGGTGCCTGCGCCGACGTTTGCGACACTGTCATGGACAAGATGGGTTACGCAAGGGGCTTGGTGAAGTACTCGACCCAAAACGCAGTGAGCCAGCACTGGACGAGGTCCCAGACCCTGCGCCATGTGCTGCGCCCACGGGTGCTGGTTTATACGGCGATTCTTGGGTCGGTGGTGATCGCAATGGCTTTTAGCCTGGCCACGCGGACCCCATTCAAGGTCGATGTAGTTCGTGATCGGGGTGTTTTGGCACGCATCGTGGACGGCGGTCGCATTGAGAATGTCTACCGTCTTCAGGTCATGAATGCGACCGAGTCTACGCAGCGTTTCCGAATTGCGGTCGAAGGTCTGCCCGGTTTGGCAGTCGTCTCTGACGATGAAGTCGTCGTAGAGTCCACTCAGGCGCGCTGGGTGGCCGTTCGGGTTGACGCGCCGTATGAGGTGGCACCTCCAGGTCCTCACGTTATTCACTTCGAAATTTCGGCACAAGGCTCACAGGGCCATGCATCGGAAAAATCTGTTTTCATTGTTCCCCGTTAAGGAGTTCTCATGACCCCATCCAACCTGAAAACTGCGCGTCCATGGTGGAAGTTTGGCCACGTCTGGCTCGTCATCTCCGGTCCCGCAATCGTGGTCGTTGCGTCATTTGTGACATTTTATCTGGCGTTGGTCGGTAAAGATCCGGTGTTGGACGAAGACTACTACCGAAAGGGAATAGAAATCAACAAGACTCTGGGTGACAACCCGTCCAGTCTGGCACCCGCCACACAGGCGCGCAATCATGCGGCTACCGGTGTTCCAGCCCCCGAAACGCCATGATTTCATCAGGCACGCCGCATTGAAATGCCCAATCCTGAGGAGGAGAACATGTTGCAGCAACGACTGATGTGGATTATCTGGCCTGCGTTTCTGGTGGCTGGCGTGCTGGAAATGCTGATTTTTGCGATGATTGACCCGCAGGATCTGCACTGGTTTGGTCAGCGGCTGGACTGGTCTCGCCAAGGCGTGTACACCGTCGCATTTTTTGTGTTTTGGGGCCTCACCATGGCGTCAAGCGCCTTGACCACGATGTTGTCCATGTCGCCTTTTGAGGTTAATCGTTGCTCTCTGCCAGAGACAGACCGGCCGGACGGTTGCTCCAAACAGGGTTCTTGCTGATTGCAAGTGGAATAGCCAGAGTCAGTTGCAGACCTTGGGGTTCACGATATCTTTGAGTGCATCGGTATTGAGTATGCGGACGTGGCGCTGTTTCACTTCCACTATGCCTTCTTCCACAAATTTTGAGAAAGTGCGGCTGACGGTTTCCAGCTTCAGTCCAAGATAGCTTCCAATTTCCTCGCGCGTCATCCGCAGCACCAGCTCGGATTGCGAAAACCCCCGCGCATGCAGCCGTTGCACCAGATTCAGCAAGAAAGCCGCCAGACGCTCTTCCGCGCGCATGCTCCCCAGCAGCAGCATCACTCCATTTTCGCGGACGATTTCGCGGCTCATGATCTTGTGAACATGGCGTTGCAGGGCGTTGACCTCTCTTGATAGCTCCTCAATGCGGTCAAAGGGCATGACGCACACCTCGGCATCTTCCAGTGCCACCGCATCGCAGGTGTGATAGTCGTTAACAATGCCATCAAGTCCGATGACTTCGCCCGCCATCTGAAAGCCCGTAACCTGGTCGCGGCCATCCTCAGAAGCCACGCAGGTTTTGAAAAATCCGGTGCGAATGGCGTAAAGACTAGTGAACCTTTCGCCATTGCGAAAAAGTATGTCTCCACGTTTGACTTTGCGTCGACTAGCCACGACGTCGTCAATGCGATCAAGCTCAGCCGGACTGAGCCCCAGCGGCATGCACAGTTCGCGCAAATTGCAGCTGGAGCAGGCCACCTTGATGGATTGAGGGCTCATTGCGACCATCTTGGAATCGGCATGCGCGGCAAGGGGCACCCGTGTTTCGGCGACTGAGTTGGGCTTGGATGTTTGATCAGACATGGGTTTCACCTAGTGTAAGTGACAGGCCAGTTTACCCAGTTTCGAAGTTCTTGATGCAAATCAAGTGATGGAAAGTCAAATGGCGGCACAGTAGCCATTGTCTTGGAGCGTTCATGAAACCAGTTGCTGAAACCATAAATGATGATTTGCTGCGTCGGTACGATGTGGCGGGCCCACGCTATACATCGTACCCAACCGCAGACCGTTTTGTCGAAGCATTTACGGCGGACGACTATGCGCAGGCCCTGACAATGCGGCGCGGTGGCGCTGCTGCCATGAACTTGCCGCTGTCGCTTTATGTACACATTCCGTTTTGCGAGTCGCTGTGCTATTACTGTGCCTGCAACAAAATCATTACCAAGCACCATGACCGTGCAGCGCCGTACCTGCGCTACCTTAGCCGTGAGGTTGATCTGCACACTGCCCAAATCGGCTTGGGCCAAACAGTCAGTCAGGTCCATCTCGGTGGGGGTAGTCCTACATTTTTAAGTGACGACGAATTGCGTGAGTTGATGACTATGTTGCGTCGCAATTTCACGTTTGTGCCAGGGGGCGAATACTCCATTGAGGTGGACCCCCGAACCATCGACGCCTCCAGGCTCGACACCCTGGCCGAGCTTGGGTTCAACCGGCTGAGCTTTGGGGTGCAGGACTTTGATCCGGCGGTGCAAAAAGCAGTGCATCGTGTACAACCTGCCGAGCAGGTATTTGCTCTGGTGGCTGCCGCACGTGCGTGCGGGTTTGAGTCGATCAATGTGGATCTGATTTACGGACTTCCCCAACAAAGCCCGGAGTCCTTTGACCGCACACTGGTGCAGGTCAACGAGTTGCGTCCCGACCGGATTGCCCTTTATGCCTACGCCCATTTGCCAGAACGGTTCAAACCGCAAAGGCGCATTGCTACTGTGTCATTGCCTAGTGGTGCAGCCAAAGTGTCCATGCTGTCCCGTTCGCTGGCTGCTTTCATGGGTGCGGGTTATGTGTACGTCGGCATGGATCACTTTGCCTTGCCGGAAGACGCGTTGGCTGTGGCCAAGCGCCAGGGGCGCCTGCACCGCAATTTCCAGGGGTACAGCACTCAGCCAGATTGCGACCTGATTGGCCTGGGCGTGTCATCCATTGGCCGGATCGGCGCGACATACAGCCAGAACGCCAAGTCGATGGAGGAGTATTGCGATCTCCTCGACCACGGGCGATTCCCTGTGGTGCGGGGTCTGGCCCTGTCGCGCGATGACTTGGTGCGCCGTGCCGCCATCATGGCGCTGATGTGTCAGGGCGAATTGCAGTTCGAGTCGATCAATCTGGCCTATCTGGTTGACTTTCAAAGCTATTTCGCGAAAGAGCTGGAAGCGCTCGCGGATCTCTCCGATCAAGGGATGGTAACTGTTGATTCGGCCGGGATTCAGGTCACCGCTCAGGGCTGGTTTTTTGTGCGTGCGGTGGCTATGGTGTTTGACCGTTATTTGCAGACAGACCGCACGCGGGCGCGTTTTTCCAAGATCATTTAGCATCGGCGGATGCAATCTTCTTTGGCACTCACTGCTCTGTTGATGGGGTTGGTGGGTGGACCCCACTGTGTCGCCATGTGCGGTGCTGCCTGCGCGGGGATTGGACAGGCAGCCGGCTCGCGGAAAAACTCTGCACTGTGGACGTTCCAGTTGGGGCGCGTGGTAGGGTATTCAGTGCTGGGTGCCCTGGCCGCGGCTTCTCTGCAGGGCTTGGGCTGGCTGGCTGTGCAGTCGGCCGCGTTGCGGCCGGTGTGGTCCTTTTTCCATGTGGCG
>JAYTRR010000061.1:0-6273 GCA_043746005.1 Burkholderiales bacterium | reverse complement strand
AGCGATTCACGATGGATTTTGTCAAAATTGACCAGTCCTTCGTGCGCAATCTCACCAAGGGATCGACCGACCTGGCGCTGTGCAAGGCCATCATCGTGATGGCCCACGAACTGGGCATGCAGGTCGTGGCCGAAGGGGTTGAAACCATGGAACAGCGGGACTTGCTGATGTGCGCAGGGTGCGACTTTGGTCAGGGCTACCTGTTTGCCAAACCCTTGAGGGTCAGTGATTTTGAAGCATTCATGCATTGGAATTCCGCCGTTTAGCTTCAGCCTTTTTTCTACTCGTGGCGCAGGGCATCAATCGGGTCCATCCGTGCGGCACGCCGGGCCGGAAAGTAGCCAAACAACACCCCGATAGCGGCCGAGAACACAAACGACAGCAGATTGACGCTCAGATTGAACGTGTAGGGTATGTCCATCAGACTGGCCAACCCGATGGAAGCGCCTGTGGCCAGCACAATCCCAATCAACCCACCCAGCGCCGCCAACACCACGGCTTCAATCAGAAACTGCAGCAACACTTCGCGTTCCAGCGCACCAATGGCCAGGCGCAAACCAATCTCACGCGTGCGTTCGGTCACGCTGACCAGCATGATGTTCATGATGCCAATGCCGCCTACCAGCAGGCTCACGGCGGCTACCGCGCCCAGCAGCATGGTGAGCACTTTGGTGGTGCCCGACAGGGTGTCAGCGAGTTGTTTGGTGTCGAGCACATTAAAGTTGTCTTCATCGGTGCTGGCCAGCTTGCGGCGCTCGCGCAGAAGTTGCGTAATGCCGGCCGTGACGCGGGATGCGTCGCTACCATCATTCATGGATACCAGCAGCGTGTTGACACGGATGTTGCCGGTAATGCGGCGCTGCAGCGTCTTGATGGGCACCAGCACCATATCGTCCTGGTCGTTGCCAAAGGCGCCCTGCCCTTTGGAGGCCAGCAGGCCGACGATCTCGCAGGAAATTTGCTTCACACGCAGCTGTGTACCCAGCGCCGCAGCCTTGCCGTAGAGCTCGCGGCGAACGGTTTCACCAATCAGGCACACCGCCGCACCGCCGCGCAGTTCGTCATCGGAAAACTCCCGGCCACTGGCCAGCTTCCAGTTGCCGGTTTGCAGCCAGTCGTTGGTACTGCCAATGATGCTGCTCGTCCAGTTGCGGCCGTTGGCTACCACCGTGGAACCGGTGCGCGCCTCGGGTGCCACAGCGGCGATACCTCCAATCTGGGTGGCTATGGCCTCCGCGTCGGACTCCTTGAAGGCGGGTGCACCGCCACCGCCGCCGCCCGGACCCAGGCGCTGGCCGGGGCGCACCTGCAGCAGGTTGGTGCCCAGACCCGAAATCTGGTTTTGAATGGCCAGCGTGGCGCCATTGCCCAGGGTCACCATCGTGATCACGGCACTCACGCCAATCACGATGCCCAGAATCGTCAGAAAGGACCGCATCAAATTGCGCCGGATGGAGCGCAGTGCGAGCAGCAGTGTGTTGAGGAGCATCAGTGGGCCTCTGACACAGCTGAGGCTGGAACATGCGCGGCGTCTTTCCCCTGCAAGCCGAAGGGATGCGCATTGCGCTCGTCGCTGGCCACGACCCCATCCACAAAACGCACGATGCGCCGGGCGTAGGCTGCCATGTCGGACTCGTGTGTAACCATCAGCACGGTGATGCCATGGTCCACATTCAAACCCCATAGCAGTTGCATGATCTCGCGGCTGCGCTGGGTGTCCAGGTTGCCAGTCGGCTCATCGGCCAGCAGCACCGCGGGCTCGGTGACGATGGCACGCGCAATCGCGACGCGCTGCTGCTGCCCGCCCGACAATTCGGACGGCGTATGGTGCTCCCACCCCTTGAGCCCGACCGATTCCAGGGCCTTGGCCGCCGCTGCATGGCGTGCAGAGGCCGACTCACCACGGTACAGCAGCGGCAGCTCCACATTTTCTTGCGCAGAGGTGCGCGCCAGCAAGTTAAAGCCCTGAAACACAAAGCCGAAATACTGGCGCCGCAAACGCGCGCGCTGGTCACGGGTAAGCGACTCCACATGGGCCCCTTTGAACAGGTATTCACCCGTGGTGGGCGTGTCCAGCCCACCCAGGGTATTCATGGCGGTGGACTTTCCCGAGCCGCTGGGCCCCATGATGGCCACAAAATCGCCAGCTTCAATGTCCAGGTTCACCCCTTTGAGGGCCTGCAGCGCAGTGGCGCCGTCACCATACACCTTGGTGATGCCACGCAGGCGGATCAGGGGCTCGCTCACGGGGCTGCTCCAGCTGCGCGCTGATCCGTAATGACGGCCATGCCTTCCTTAAGATCGCCGCCGGTGATCTCGGTCATGCGGCCATCACTGATGCCCGCCTTCACCGCCACCGCCACCGCCTGGCCATCCTTCAGAATCCAGACCTGCTTGGCTCCCGCGCCGCCGCCGCCAGCCTTGCGCGCACCGGTTCGCGGCATGCGCGGCATCAACTGGGAGATCACGCTGCCGCTCGGTTGAGCCGCCGCATCAGCGCCCGCTGCGGAAGGTGAAAAACGCAATGCCGTATTCGGAACCAGCAGCACATCGGTGCGCTCGGTGGAAACAATGGTGGCTGCGGCTGTCATGCCCGGGCGCAAACTGAGGTCGGTGTTGTCAACATCCAGATTGGCGGTGTAGGTGACCACGTTATCGGTCTTGGTAGAGCCAAAGGCGACGCGGGCGACGCTTGCAGGGTAGCGGCGCGCGGGGTAGGCGCTGACGGTAAACGTGGCTTTCTGGCCGTCCTTGACCGAGCCCACGTCGGCTTCATCGACGCTCACATCCAGTCGCAGCTTGGTGAGGTCTTCGGCCACTGAGAACAACGTAACGGCCTGGAGAGAGGCGGCCACCGCATTGCCGGGGTCTACGGTGCGGGAGAGCACGACCCCGTTAATGGGGGAACGAATGGAGGCCTTGGCAAGATTGGTCTCATCGGTGGACAGGGTTGCGCGCGCCACATTGACATTGGCACTGGCACTGGCCTCGGCTGCTATCGCACGGGCCACATTGGCGCGCGAACTGTCCAGCTCAGTCGCCGACGGCACCTTGCCGCCCGACAGCCGGGCCACTTCTTCGAATCGGGCCAAACCAGCCTGGGACTCCTTGACCGTCGCCTTGCTTTGCGCCTCCTGGGCCTGCGCGGCCAACAACGACGCCCGCGAGCGCGTTACCTGGTCCACCAGCTTGGCGGTGTCGAGCTCGACCAGAATTTGTCCGATCTTGATGCGGTCATTCACATCCACCAGGACGCGCTTGACGGTACCGGAAAGTTCACTGCCAATGTTCACCGCCCGCGTGGGCTGCAGCGTACCGTTGGCCGAGACGGTGAGCGTCAGGCTGCCCTTGCGCACGGTTTCAGACACATACGTCGGCAATGCGCTGCTGCTCTTTTGCGCCTGCCAGTAATACCAGCCGGCAGGTAGCAGAACCACGGCGGCAGCTGCACTCCAGACCAGCGGGCGTTGCCACCAGCGGCGCGGCTGATCCGCACCCAAAAGTGTCTGCAAATCGGCAGGAGGCTGAGTAGCAGCCGGAGTAACGGTCGGTGCAGCGGCGGGAGTGGACGTCGGGGTGGTCATGGCGTATTGGGGAATCAGGTTAAAGCATGGTGTGCGGGGCAAAGTCAGGGTGCAGAGGTCTGCGTATCCGGAATCCATCCACCGCCCAGGGCTTTGTACAGTCGAACGTGGTCCGCACTCAGGCTTGCACGGGTGGTCTCCACGCTGTCCTGCGCAGACAACAGCGTACGCTGTGTGTCAAGAACGGTGCGAAAGTCGATCAGCCCGCTGCTGTAGCGCTGACGGGCCAATAAATCTGCATTCGCGGCAGCAACCGTTGCAGACTGCAACCGCGCCAGTCGTTCGCGGTCGCCTTGCAGCGCAATCAGGGCGTCTTCCACATCCTTCAAGGCGGTCAGCACTGTGGCTTGGTAACCCACGCGGGCCTGCTCCAGCGCAGCCTCCTGTGCACGCACTTGCGCTCTGGCGGTACCACCGTCCAACAGCGGTACTGAAACACTGGCCAGCAACGCGTTGACGACCGAAGCACCGTTACTCAGTGTGGCCAGCGTCAGCGCACGCAAACCCAATGAGCCTGAAATCTGGAAACCGGGGTACCGGGCCGCGTCGGCCTGCGCCACCCGCGAGAGCGCCGCGCTGATGCGGTATTCGGCAACCCGCACGTCCGGTCGCTGGCGCAGCGTTTGCGCGGGTATGGCCAGAACGAGGTCGCCGGGTGCCTGCGGCACTTGCGTTTGCGGAGAAGTGATCACCCCCAGGGTGCCCTGCAACGCCCCTGGTGCCTGACCGATCAGCACCGCCAGACTGTTCAGGTTTTGGGACACACTGGTGATTAAAGAAGGGATCTGGGCACTGGTTTGCTCGCTGGCGGCAACGGCCTGCTCCACATCCAGCGAAGACACCAGGCCTGCCTGCGCGCGCCAGCGCGTGATCTGCAACGTTTCACTTTGCGCAGCCAGGCTGTTGCGCGCAATGGCCAGTCGGCTCTGCAAGCCACGCAGTTCAATGTAGGTCACCGCCACCTCGGCGGCCAGGGACACCTGGATATTGGCCAGACTGGCCTCTGCGGCTTGGGCATCGGCTTGCGCCGCATTCAATGTGCTGCGTTGCCCTCCAAAAACGTCCGGCTCCCAGCTGGCATCGAAGCCGGCCTGAAAACTATTCGTAGCATCGTTGCTGTCCGTCTGGTTGCGTTGCGCAGAAGCGGAGCCCTTGAGGGTAGGCCCCAGGTTGGCCAGTTTGCCGTCACGCAGCGCCCGTGATTGCAGCAATGCTGCCTGCGCAGCGCGCACGTCGGTATTGGCCAGTAATGCCTGCATCACCAGAGCACTGAGAGCCGGATCGTCAAAGCGTTCCCACCATTGGGCTAGCGACACGACAGAACCCGCAGCCATTGGAAAAGTCGACGATTGGGACCATTTGGAGGGAACAGGCGTTTCAGGCAGCGAAGCATGCTGGGGCAAAAGCGATGTACACCCGGACAACATGGCCACCATCGCAAAAGCCGCCGGTAACAAGCGGAAGCGGTCGGTAGTTACGCGTAGTTTGAAAGGGTTGGATATTTGAGTTGTCATCAATTTACATTGCACAAGTCTTTTTACAGGTCGATTGTGGGGTGGCTGCGTATCACCGGGATTGACATACGTTAATTCTTGTAAAGTTGACAGTGCCAAATTGACACGTCGCAGTCTTTGGCCTGGCGCACGTAACCGAAAAAGGATTGACATGAACCGCCGCAGCATTTTGAGCGCAGGGCTGGAGGCGAGCCTGGGTTTGGGCGCGAGCCCATTCGCCAGGGCCCTGGAGCGCAAGCAACTGGAGTTTCCCCAAGACCACGGAGCCCACCCGGACTTTCGCACCGAATGGTGGTATGTCACCGGCTATGCCAACGTGGCCGGTAGCCCTGCAGCCTTTGGTTTTCAGGTCACCTTCTTTCGTAGCCGGGTGGCGCAGACGCAAGGGATGCAATCCGGTTTTGCGGCCAAACAACTCATATTCGCGCACGCGGCACTGACCGATGTGCGGGGGCGAAAGCTGTGGCACGACCAGCGCATAGCGCGATCCTCGGGCGATGAACCTGGCCAGAACGCGGTTGATATGGCGTCTGCCAGTATCCGGAACACCGACCTGCGGCTGCGCGATTGGTCTCTGCAACGCAACAAGGGAGTCGTCGAGGCGAAGGTTCGGGGCACCGATTTTTCACTGGCGCTTACCCTGTCACCCAGCCAGCCGGTACTGCTACAGGGAGACCAGGGCCTGTCACGCAAAGGGCCTGAGCCGCAGCAAAGCAGCTATTACTACAGCCAGCCCCAGCTGCAGGCCCATGGCGAAATCAATTTACAGAGCAAGCGCTACACACTGATCGCAGGCAGCACCGCCTGGCTGGACCACGAATGGAGCCAGGAGTTGCTGCATCCGCTGGCGGTGGGGTGGGACTGGATCGGTATCAACCTGCTTGATGGCAGCGCCCTCACGGCCTTTCGCCTGCGCGACAAGGCCGGAAATGCGTTGTGGGACGGCGGCTCCTTTCGCACCGGTGAAAAGCTGTTCGCCTTCCGCCGCGGCGAGGTGCTGTTCAAACCGCTGCGCATCTGGAAAAGCCCTCTGAGCCAGGCGAGCTACCCGGTGGAGTGGATCGTACGCACTCCTGCGGACTTCTACACCGTGCGTGCTGTGGTGGACAACCAGGAACTGGATAGCCGCACGTCCACGGGTGCCATCTACTGGGAAGGTCTATGCGAAGTGTGGG
>JAYTRR010000060.1:0-18475 GCA_043746005.1 Burkholderiales bacterium | reverse complement strand
GATTCGCGCCATTACCAAAACTCGCCAATATCGCTGCTAAGTGATTGATTTCATTGGAGTGATGGGCAATTTGCTGCCTCGAACTGTCGAACCCGGGTGGGCAGGTTCAGCTTGCTGCGCAGTACAAAGGCGTTGGCCTGCAGAAGAACGCAACGCGGGCATTCACGGCTTTGGCATTGGCCAACATTTACCTCGGGCGTCAAAGGCTGATGGCACAGGTGCGTCCATGATGAGGAAAACCGGGCCAAAGAGCCCGGAAAACTGTTCCGCAGGGACAACAAACGGGTTTCAGTTGGCGCGCACTTTGCAAAACTTGCTCGCCGCACGCTCACGCCTTCGACTTAACGCTACTTGTTCACCATAGCCTTAACTAACTAACTAACTAACTAGCTCGTGAAGTAGTTCTGTGGAAAGAAATGTCTTTCAATCAACTCGATCAGGATGTGCAAGACCTTGATGTGCAGTTCCTGGACACGATCCGCAAATTGACCACCTGGTGTGCAAACATAAACGTCACTCAGCGCTTCCAGCTCCGGGTTGCGCCTACCCGTGAGGGCAATCACCTTCATGTTCAATGCCTTGGCTGCCCGGACTGCACGAATCACATTTTTGCTGGTGCCGCTGGTGGTGATTGCAAGCAAGCAGTCCCCGGAACGACCGTGGGCTTCAAGGTAGCGCGAGAAGACCTGCTCATACCCCAGATCATTACCAACGCAACTCATATGACTGGCGTCACCGATAGCTATTGCCGGTAGCGCTGCCCTGTCAAGGCGATAACGCCCTGTCAGCTCCTCGGCGAAATGCATGGCGTCGCACATGGAGCCACCATTTCCGCACGAAAACACACGGCCCTTGCCCTCAAATGCTGCAATGATGGTGCTGGCTGCATCGGCAATGTCCCGCATGGACTGCATGTTTTGCACAAGCATGTCCAGGGCGATTTGCGCTTCCCGCAGGCTGTTTTCAATGTGGTGAATCATTTGGTGTCTATTCGGCTGAAAGTTGAGTGCGCACACCCGTCTACAGATTCAGGTCTTGTATGACGAGCGGCAGGTCCGCCATATTGTCGAACAGTTTGTGCACCCCTGCCTTCGCCAGCATCTCCGCGTGATCGGCCCTGATATGACTGCCTCCCAGAAACCCAAGCACGCGCATGCCCGCTGCCCTTGCCGCAGTAACACCCGTCACGCTGTCTTCAATGACAAGGCACTGCTCTGGCGAAAAACCCATGACACGCGCTGCGTGCAAGTAAACATCGGGTGCGGGTTTGGGATTTGGGACCTGATCGCCGCTAAACACATGCGTGCCGACCAGATCCATCAAACCAGCACGTCGCACACACAGCTGCAATCTCTGTGGAGCGCTGTTTGAAACAATGCCAACAGGCAGCCCCAATGATGCATACACTTCTTGCACCTTAGGCATACCGGTCGCCTCGCGCCCGACCCTGGCATCAATATCCATAGCCATAAGGGATCGCTTCTCGGCACCCAAAGAAACACCCAAGCGACTTTCCAAAAGCAAAATGATGTCAATGACGCGCCTACCGAAGAGGTCCTTCATGTGCCTTCCGAAGGCCTCACTCTTGAACGCCTCATGCAGGACTTCGTGCATGATTTCATCTGCGATTTTCTCGCTGTCCACAATCACGCCGTCGCAATCACTCAGCAGACAGAATGGGAATCTTCGGCTTTCACTCGCAGGGTGCATGGGAATCCAGCGCAAGCGCTGGCAGGTTGGCTGTCTCAGAGTTCAGAGACGATTTTTTTGGAATTGAGAATGGACGCCGGACTCATGCTGAGCTCCGTCACGCCCATGGCTACGAATTGGGGTATGAGCTCCGGATTGGCGGCAGCCTCACCGCAAATACCAACCCAAATTCCAGCCCGTTGTGCCGCTTGACAGGTTAACTCAATGGCTTTGAGGACGGCTGGATGCTCTGTACGATAAAGGGATGCGATCCGCGCATTGGCCCGATCTGTCGCCATCACATACTGTGTCAGGTCATTGGTGCCAATGGAGAAGAAGCTCACTTCCGCGGCCAGGGCATCGGCCTGGAGTACCGCTGCTGGCGTTTCAATCATGATGCCTAGTTCAAACTGCGCACAATCCACTCCCTCGCTGTTCAACTCAGCCTCGCACTGCGCGACCAGCTCCCTCACTCGGTGGACCTCGTTCACATCACTGATCATGGGAATCATGACCTTGATATTCCCAGCCACTGCCGCCCGCAACAGGGCGCGCAACTGGGGCTTGAAAATCTCGGGACGATCCAGGCACATTCGCACTCCACGCCATCCAAGGAATGGGTTTTCTTCGCGCGGAAAATCGATACCGGCAACTGGTTTGTCGCCACCGATGTCCAGTGTGCGGATGATCACAGGATGCGGATGAAAGGCGTTGGCCAGTTCATGGTAGACCCGCGCTTGCTCGTCTTCCTTGGGCAGGCTTCTACCTTGCATGAACAGCAGCTCAGTGCGGAACAGCCCCACACCTTTGGCGCCTGCCTTTTGCGCCAGCTCGATTTCTCCCAAAGAACCCAGGTTGGCAGCGATATCGATCTGACGCCCGTCTCGCGTTGTGGGGTGGATGTCCTTAAACGCTGACAAACCTTGGCGAACACGCTCCTCTGCGTCCATCCTCGCCCGGTATTGCTTCTGCTGCGCGTCAGTCGGGTTGACGATGACCTCACCGTGGTCACCATCCACCGCCAGACACTGGATGGACTGCAACTCCTCTTCGGAGAGCGGGACACCCAGGACGGCCGGAATGCCGTGTGTACGCGCCATGATGGCAACGTGTGACGTGGCAGCCCCACCCATGCACACTAGGCCCTTCACATTGGCAACCGACACCTTCGAGAACTCCCAGGCGCTGAGGTCATTGGCCACCAATATGGAGCCTGCTGGAACGCTGGTGAGATCCGGCAAGGACTGGCCAAGCAAGACCGCAGCCAACTGTCTGGTGACACCCCGTATGTCCTCCGCTCTCGCGCGCATGTAGTCATCTGTCATGGCCGCAAAGGTTGCGGCAAGCACTTCGCCCACACGCAACGTCACAGCACCGGCATCTCCTTGTGCTTCGATTCCACGGATGATGGCCCCAACGTACTCTTCATCCTGAGCCACCTCAATCAATGCCTGCAGGATGGCACGGTCCTGCTGAGCAGCAGGCTTTTCGTCCTGACCTGCACTCTGCGTGGACAGTTTGGACTCCAGGCCACCCAGGGCAGATCGGAACCGATTCAACTCGCTGGAAATTTCCTCTTCAGGAATCACCTGTCGCTGCGCAACCAGCTTCTGTGGCAGATAGACGTGCGCCGGCCCCAGCGCGGTACCGCGACTTCCGGCAATACCCTTGAGACCTTCACAGACATGTACTTCGGAACTTGTCTGTGCATGCCCATCGATTGGCGGCACCTCATGGACAGCACCAGGCGCATGGTCGATATTCATGCCAAACTGAGGGTCCCCCAGGCACAGTACCAAATGGTCTGTTGCTTCCCGCTCCTCTTCACCGTCCGCTCGAATCAGAACATCTTCACCTTCCTTCACCTGCAACAGCATCAGCTTGACGGAACTCTTGGCGCTGGCGGTCTTGCCGCGGCAGACCAGCTCGACATTGCAACCAAATTTTTTCATTAATTTGGCCATCTGGGCGGCGGGTCTGGTGTGCAGGCCTTCGATAACGCGCACAGTGGCGCTGGTTTCAATCATGATGCTCTCGAGATTCTTGTGTGAAGGGTGTTCGGTGGGCGACGGAAGAAAACCTCAGTCCTCAACAACGACCATGCAGCCCCTAACCAGAGCGGATTTCACCAGCTCGGGGGCAATGGTTTGCACGCACATCTCACCAGGGCGCTCAGCGGTGGCAGATGCATTGAAATTGATCACCACATGTCCAAGTTCTTTTACTTTGTGCCATGCGGTATCACCAATCGCGGTGACCTTGGTTTGCAGATCACCCAATTTGATGGTGGAACCTACAGACGGCTTGTGACCCATGATTTCGTCTTGCACCTGGTGCATCACAGACACCTCTGCCAAAGCAGACGGTGCACCATGCGCATACAGAATCAAAACACCACCATCGAGCAAGTCAGCGACCTCCTCACCTATTTCAGTCACAACCGTTCTGTAGTAAATCATTTTCCTATCCGATTCAAATTAAAGTGCAAAGCTTGCAGCCCAGGCAATCAACACAGACACGGGGCCCATGATTTGCCGGGAAATCAGCACTGCGGGAACACCTACTCTGATCGTATCCGGCTTTGCTTCGCCCAGAGCCATGCCCACTGGAATAAAGTCGCATCCGACTTGGGTGTCATAGGCAAACAGAGCAGGCAATGCCATCGCAGGGGGAATGGTTCCATTGGCAATGGCCGGCCCGATGATGGCAGCACCTATCACCTGCGCAATCACCGCGCCTGGCCCAAGAATGGGCGACAAGAACGGCAAGCCGCAAATGGCAGAGAGCACCAGCAAACCAAACACATTGCCAGCTAGCGGCTCCAACAAGTGGGCCAACACATTGCCCAGACCCGTGGTGGTAATGATACCGATCAACATGGTCACAAAGGCCATGAAGGGCAGCACATTGCGGATCACCTGGTCAATCGACTTGCGTCCGCTGTTAAACAGCACGCCGACCACGCCACCCATACTGCGGCCGATCGTGGTGATGAAACCCACCATGCCGCCTTGCGACTCTTGTGCTGGGGCTGGGCGGCTTGTGGCCGCAGGCTTTGCGCTTGCATTGGTAGCTTGCTCTGGCATTTCCGATCCATCCGCAAAAGAAAGGTTGCTGCTGGTGACGCCGGAAACGTAGATGTCTTCGGTTATGAACTGTGCAAGAGGACCCGATTGACCCACCGAGTTGGTGTTGATCGTGGGGATACGCTTGCGGGGATAGACGCCGCAGCGCGCCGTGCCGCCGCAGTCCACGATGACCGCCGCGATTTCGCTTTCCGCGGGAGGCGCGCGAAAGCCGTCTACAACGGTGGCGCCGGTCATCTCGGCCAGCTTCTTGGCGATCTCGGGAATCTCGCCGCCCGTGATGGCAACAATTTTGTCGCGTTGCGCGGTCGGCGTGATGACCAAGGGGCCGCCCCAGCCTTGGGGGCCGTGGCTGACTTTGACGGATTTGAATGATTTTTCGAAACTCATATTGATCTCTTTGTATTTAGTTTTTAGCGGTCGATCACAGCGTGACGCCTTCGCGCTTCGCGATCAGGCCAGTCAACCACTCCGTCGTAATGCCCTTGAGCAGATTGACGAACAGCCCGACGATTAAATAGGCCAGAGCGAGCTTGGCGACGGAAAAGGGTGCATTGCCGGCTTCTGCCAGCTTGGTAATGGCAGTGGCCACACCCAACCAGACAAAAAGCTCACCCGGATTGGCATGGGGAAACAATCCCGTGATAGGGTGGCATAGCGATACAGCGGAGTCGTAAAACGCTGGCTTGTGCTTCTCTTCCACAAACATGCCAAAGGTGTATGCCATGGGGTTGGTCAAGAAGAACATCGCCAGCAAGGGCAGCACGGTGTAGCGTGTAAGCACGTTGCCGGCGGCAAAGCGTGCCAGGCGGTGGACGCGCTGCTCACCCACGAGTTCAATAATTGCGTAAACGGCGGTCAACAACACAATCAGTGTTGGAAGAATGCCGCTGACAAAACCAACGAAGGTTTTTCCACCTGCGTTGAACAATCCGATAAATGCCTCCGCGCCACGCGCGAGAAATTCAAATGCTTCCATTTCTATATCCTTTTAAATTTGGTTTGCTGACAAAGTTTTGTCTCCGATGTCGAGAGAGTGGTGTGACGTACTAGGCTTTACTTCGTACCTCCTCGATTCGCTGTATGGCGTCTTGTATAGCCTTGGAGACTTGTTCATTGGTCTGCTTTCCCTGGACGGCCGATGCAAGGTCCTCTAGCGACATGCCCTCAAACGCGACGACATCTTTGAACCGAGCAAAAATAGACATACCGGTCATAACCTGAACTTTTTTCACACGCAGCTCAGGCGATACAACCACCATGGCGACTGCCCCAAAGCCAAATTTCCGGCGTGACTTTCCGACTCCCAAGTACCCTTGTGTCCAGTTCTCGCGATTGCCCGCAACGGACTGTTGATAATGGCGCCACTGCATCCATGCGCCGGCTGTTTGCAGCACCCAGAATACGAACAACAATGTCAACGCTGACTGTGTGAATCCCATGTCTGTCTCCTTTTATTTGGCTTCTTTCCGAGTTCCTTTGGCGCTCGGATTTGCAGTGACTGCAATTTAAGTCAATGATACATTTGTTCTTTTTTTAGTCAATATGTACAACATCGGGGTATACCCCTATAACTACCAAGAACCCATAGAATTAGTGAGGAGCCACACATGATCGAAGCGCAATTAGCCAAGCAATGGGCCGCAATGCCCGACTTCCCCAACAGAATTTCGAGCTGGACATGGTTCAAAAGTGCGGTGAGCGAATGCCTGACACTTACTGCGCAGAGGCTGCATTTCCGATGCGAGTTGCGTAACGGAGATTTGGCTGCCGCCTTCTTCCATTGGGCAGGCTATGCAGACAGCAGCCAGGACTTCTCCAAGCTGGATCCTGTGGACTACGCCCACTACGCCTGTGGCATATTGCTCAGAAGCTTTATCCAGGCGCACCCCATATCCGTCATCGAAAAACAGACTGCTGCGAGCGGGGCTGACAGGTCCTTGCTGGACCAAATGAACTGGCCAGAGGATCTTGTCTTGCTCTGTTTAACCTTGACGCTTCTGGAAAGCTGGAGGCTGCACCTGGGCGCAGAACCTTTGGTCATCAATTTGGACTTGATCAAGAGCCACTGGGACAGCTTTCACGAAAACGCCAGGGAAGACACTTTCTCACCGGTCTCATTTTTGGATTTGTTTCTGGGCTTGCCGCCTGTATGGGAATACCCCATGACTGCGGGCAACCGTCCCGCCATGCGTTCGGCCTATGCCAGGCAACATTCATCGCATTCTTAACACGCATAAAAAAGGCCGCATTCCCCAGGTCTTCTGGGAAATGCGGCCAAGCTAATCCGGCTCAATGGTTAGCGCATTTGCTCCATCAGCAGGGCGGCAACGACGTCTGTTGCCTCAATGTAGGACAGGTGCCCCACGTTCTTGAGAACGTGCAGTGCTACCCGTCCTGGCAGGCCTTGTGCGTGCTTCATGGGGATGATTCTGTCGTCATTGCCCCAGATCACTTTGGTAGGCACTGTCAGCCCTTCCAGTGCCGTGCGTTTGGACGTAGCTTGCGTTCCATCTGGCATTAAAGCCTTGGCCATGGCTCTCAAACCTTCGCGCTTTTGAACCGACTCCAGTTGCTTGTAGGCAGTGGCCACAAACGAGCTGCTAAGCAGTCGCTCGTCATGAAAGAGTTCGGACAGCCAAGGCCTCAGACTGGCCTCACTGTTGGCGCGGCACAGTCCGTCTATAAATCCACCATTGATATCCGCTCCCAAGCCGGCAGGGGCCAACAAGGTCAAAGACTTCAGGCGGGACGACACCATTTCGGCCATGGCCAGTGCGGTTGCGCCGCCCATGGAGTGCCCCAGTAAGTGAAACTCCTTGACGCCTTCCCGGTTCAAGCGGGACACGACAGCAGCGGCCACATCGTCCAGAGAGCTGATGGTGCTGGAGCCGGATTTGCCGTGGTTGGGCAAATCGATACCGATGATGGCTACGCCCTTGATCTGCGCGGCCAGGTTACGCCAGCCCCCCTGGTCTGCGCCAAAGCCATGCAGGAGCACCAAGGGAATGCCTTCGGCTCGGACAATCCAGTTCAAATGGAGATCACTGCTGGCATCCCCACTGACTGCACCTTGCCCCGCCGCTTGCATGACATCTGCACCTTGCACGCGCCCATTCGGGCCGCTGCCAGGCAGGCTCAGCAATTCAATGCCATTGGCACGCGCCAGACTGCGTGCCAACGGTGTTGCGCGCACGGACGATGGGTCAGACACGCTCTTGGCTGCAAGCTCGTCCGCGGGCTCAGCAGGAGCAGCCTCGGGTGCCGTGGTCTGCTCGGATACTGCTTGCGGTGTCGCTTGCGCTTCGGCTTCAGGCATTTGCGTTGGTAGTGATTCACCCGCCGCAAGAATCCAGCCCAGATTGGTACCGACCAGAAGCGACTCACCAACGGTGCCGTGAATGCCGTCAATTGTTCCTGCAACCGGCGCATCCACTTCCATGGTGGCTTTGTCAGTTTCTATTTCAAAAATGACCTGGCCCTTGGTAACTGCGTCGCCATTTTTGACATACCAGAAGGCAATCTTTCCTTCTGTCATATCCATGTCGACGCGAGGCATAATGACCTCAGTAGCCATGCTTAGATCCTCCCTTTCACGCTGCGGTGTATCGCCTCAACGATATTGGGTACCTGGGGTACGGCGGCCTTTTCCAGTTCGGGGTTGTAGGGCAGCGGGCAGTCCGCACCACCCAGGCGGATGATGGGCGCATCCAGTCGGTCGAAGGCTGCGCTCTCCACAATGGCGGCGGCCACTTCCGTGCCAATGCCAAATTGCTTGGTGCCTTCGTACACGCAGATCAGACGCGTGGTCTTGCAAACACTGTCAATCAAGGTGGAGTAGTCCATGGGACGCAGTGAACGCAAATCGATAACCTCTACCGAAATACCTTCCTGCTCCACGATGGCAGCAGCCTCCAGCGCCTTGTGCACCATGATGGCGGAGGCCACGACGGTCACATCGCTGCCCTGGCGGCGGATCTTGGCCTGGTTCAGCGGCTCGGTGTAATAGCCCTCGGGTACATGGCCCTTCATTTTGTAGAGCAGCTTGTGTTCGAAGAACATGACGGGGTCCGGATCTTCAATCGCGGCCAGCAACATTCCTTTGGCATCCGCAGGCGTGGACGGCTGAACAACCTTCAGACCGGGGACGTGTGCAAACCACGCCTCCAAGCTTTGGCTGTGTTGCGCTGCAGCGCCCGTACCCGAGCCGCAGGGAAAGCGCATGACAAGGGGGACCGAGGTCTTGCCACCCAACATGAAGCGAATCTTGGCGGCCTGGTTGACAATCTGCTCCATGGCCAGTGTCGCGAAGTCCGAGAACTGGAATTCATAGACGGGACGGCGGTTCAGCAAGGCCGCACCAACGGCCACACCCGCACCGGCCAATTCAGAAATCGGTGTGTCCATGACGCGGTCTTCACCGAAACGATGGATCAGGTCACCCGTGACCTGAAAAGCACCACCGTAGACACCGATGTCTTCACCCATCAAAAACACCCGCTCATCGCGCTCCATGGCCAAACCAAGGGCTTCCTGGATGGCTTGCGAGTAACTGAGTTCACGCATTTCATTAGACATTGCTGGTCTCCGAATTCTTGTTTGTATAGACAAAAGCGGTCAGATTTTCGACTTTCGGATCCGGACTGTCTTTCGCAAAGTTGATGCCCGCCTCAATTTCGTCTTCGACGCTCTTCACCATGACGGCCACTTGCTCTTCTTCAATCAGGCCATGCGCGAGCAAGTCTGCCTGCAAGAGTTGAATGGGGTCACGCGCAATCCAGCTGTCGATCTCCTCCTTGGTGCGATAGCGATTGCGGTCGCTCTTGGAGTGACCACGATGGCGGTACGTCATGCACTCCAACAGAGTGGGCCCATCACCCCTGCGTGCCCGCGCAATTGCTTCACCCGCCGCAGTGGCAACTTCTGAGAAGTCATTACCATTGACTGTGACTCCAGGGAAGTCGTAGGCTTGTGCGCGTTGTGACACGTTCTTCACTGCGGTTGAACGCTCAGTCGATGTGGACATACCGTACTTGTTGTTTTCACAAACAAACACGACGGGCAACTTCCAAATGGCAGCCATGTTCAGGCTCTCATGGAAGGCACCTTCGTTGTTGGCTCCATCGCCAAAAAAGCAGATGACGACATTGGGTTTCTTGGTCTGCTTGAGCGCCAATGCAGCACCGACGGCAATCGGTAGGCCACCGCCCACAATGCCATTGGCGCCCAGGTTTCCGTTGGCCACATCGGCGATGTGCATGGAGCCCCCGCGTCCGCGGCAGTAACCGTTGTCTTTGCCGAAAAACTCGGCAAACATGAACTTGGGGTCAGCGCCCTTGGCAATACAGTGGCCATGACCACGGTGGGTCGAGGTAATGTAATCACCCGACTCCAGCATGATGCCAACGCCCACTGCGCTGGCTTCCTGACCAATGGAAAGGTGCATAGTGCCATGCACCAGCCCGCGCATATAGGCTTGCTCAGCACCCTCTTCGAACTGTCGAATCAGGTGCATCTGGCGCAAGGCCTTGTGCAACTTTTCGCGGCCCAGCTTTTCATAAATCGCAGGCTGTGCCTGGTTGATGCGGTCGTTCATGGTGATGTCCTCTTACTTGCCGTAAACGAGCGCATCCTGGCGCTTGCGGAACTCGACGATTTTGGAAGTGGTGTCCACCGCCGTGTTTGCGTAAGTCAGCAGTTCGCCCTTCTTGATGGCCTGAGTGACCGTGCCTTTTTCCAGCAGGCCACAGGGCACGGCTTTTTGTTCAAAGGCTTCGGTTGCCGCCATGGCCCAGGCGCGGTAGGTGTATTCACCAATCGCATCCAGGCGGTCTCCGGGCTTGAGATCCCGCTTGGCCACAGCCGTCACTTCAGCGGTGGGCACGGGAATGGGCGCCATATCAGCGCGTCCATAGAGCACAGCGCGTGCGCAGGTCAAGGGCACCTCCAGGCTGCACAGGTGGTAGGGGCGGTAGAAGGTGTAGTAAGGACCTTTGCCCAGCTTCAGGTAGTCCATACGTTCACGCAAGCGGGGATGGGCCATCTCGGCCACCACAAACACGCCGGGTGCCACACCCTTGCCAATGGTGTAGTCCACCACGCCTTTGCGGGTCAGAATGCCGCCATCTGCAATCGGGCACAAAACCTTGTGCAACTCTTCTAGAGACGCTGCAGGTCCGTGCATGCCGGGTACGTCGGGTATCAGGCCGGTTGCATTCGCAATGGCAGACATTTCCACCGCCGTCTTGGAACCATCCACAAATTCCACCAGCATGCGAGGGTTCAAGGCCTTGCTCAGCGCCTCGGCCGCGTATTCATCGGGCGTTGCATCAATGTTCAAGGGGTTGTTCTTACCCTTGCCTGCGGCAATAACGGGGTAGCCCAAGGCCGTCACAAACTGGATGAGTTCAATGGTGGAGCTCGGTTCATCTCCCGCACCCAGGGAATACACCACGCCGAGTTTGTCGGCTTCGTGCTTCAGGTAGGCGCCAATGGTGACATCCGCCTCCACATTCATCATCACTAGATGTTTGCCGTGCTGCATGGCCGTCAGGCCGATTTCCGCGCCGACTGCTGGTTTGCCCGTTGCATCCACAACCACGTCGATCAACCCGCTTTTGCAGACAAATTCCGAGTTCTGAGTGATGGCCATTTTTCCGGCTTCCACACACTGGTCAAAACTGCTCTGGGTGTCCACCAGACGGTGCGCATCACCAGGATGGCCTGCAGCACCGAGGGCAGCAACCGCCGCATTCACATTGATGTCGGCAATCGCGGCGACCACGATGCCCTGCATTTGCAGTACCTGGGTGACGATGTCGGTTCCCATCATTCCCGAGCCAATCAGCCCGATGCGAATAGGTTTACCGGTCAACGATCGCGCTTGTAAATCTGCGGCCAGACCGCTGAGATGGAATTTCGACATGTTGTCTCCTTAGTGGTTTTGAACGGAAGTGAAATATGTAAACTGCACATTTGTATTCTATTGTTGCACAATGTTCATCTATCGCGCAAGTAACCCCGAAGAAGAAAGTGGTTTGAAAACGGGCGAGCGTGGGACTCCAGTCCCTGCTTCATCCAGGGAAGTGAAAATTTTGAGATGCAAACGGGGACCCCGCGAACGATGTGCAAGCCCCCAAACGTGGGCTAAACGCTTAGCGACATAAAGGAGATTTGCGTCTCAACGGGCGCCCGATCACGACCCGCGCGCGAGCCTGTCAGCAGGCGAGCAAGCCGAGGCCCGCTAGGGTGTCAGGACGACTTCTTGTCGAGTTCCAGAATCCGTCTGGCCGCAAACTCATCGGTGACCAGAACGGTTGGGCGAACGAGGCGAATGGCGCCCAACAATGCCTCGGCTTTGCGCAGTCCACCTGACGCAATGATGCGCTTGGGCGTATCCGCAATGGTTTTCAGAGGCACAGCCATCACACAACCTGTGATGGAGCTTTTGACGGGTTTGCCCTTGGCGTCGAAGTAGTTGAACAAGGTCTCACCTACGGCGCCCTGCTGCACCATGGCACTGCGCACCGATTCGGGAACAAAACCATGCCGGTAGGGCGTACCTTCCACATCTAGGTCACCCACACTCAGCAATACAGCATCCAGCGATTGCGCGCGCTCAAACACTTCGCCCAGGCCACAGTAGTCAATCAAGGCCTTTCGGGTGGCCGGTGAATCCACAATGGCAGGTGCGGTCATCAAATAGCACTCTGCCTGGAACAGGTTGGAGAAGCGCCAAGCGAATTCCGAAGGGTTGAATTGCTTGACCTTGGTGATCCCACCCAGCAGTGACACCACCGACATATCAGACAGTGCCACTTCGTTGACATAGCCAAGCGACTCCAGCAAGGTACGTCCCCAACCCACTCCAATGCGCAAGCCGGGAGCAACAATTTCGTTCAGAAACATACCCGTTGCTGTGCTGATGGGGCCCGTCGCATCCGCTTCGGGATTAGACATGGGCACCACTATCACTTCCTCAATCTGGAAGCGCTTTTCCAGCTCGCGGGCGACTTCGATGCACTCCTGCAAACCGCCCTGGATGCTAAATTTCACCTCATTGCGTTCACGCGCATCCGTCAGCAGGCGAACCACGGTAACCCGGCCAACGCCCAGTTGTCGGGCAATGTCGTTCTGGGTCATTTCCTCGATGTAATACATCCAGGCCGCCCGCAAGCGCATCCTGCGGGTACGGTTATTGACCACGCCACGCTCGCCGGGTATTTCTTTGACGACTTTGTCTTCTATTTCGCTCTTTTCGACCGGGTTTTGTTTCTTGATTGCCACGAATTGCCTTTTGATACGTCAGCGGCAACGATAACGCACAAATGTACATCTGTGCAATCCAATGGCAACTTGTTAGACTCGCCTGCGTATGACCCGCCCGCCTTCAACCAACTTGCCGCCTGTCCACCCCGTCCGTGATGTCCCCTTGGTCATCAAAGATGGTTTGCGTGAGCTGCGCTTCAGTACCAAACAAAGCGCCAAGAGATGGATGGAAGGCATGGAGGACGCACTGTCGCATATCCCAAAACTGGGACCTCCCCTGGGTGCGGCAACCAAGACGGCATCCCAACTGCTGCAGTTGGCGGACCGCGCAGCCGTTGACCTGCTTTCCACAGAGAACCCCTTTAGAAGAGCGGACTTTCGCCTTCCACCGCCAGACTTTTATGTGGATGCAGTGGGTGAAACCGCTGCTTCCAAGATTTTCATCAAGAACTACTACTGGGCCTTAAAGCATCTACTGAAGCTCAAGGGAAAGACAGATTTCCTAGTGCTTGAAGAGTCCATATTCCAGGCATTTCGGTACTTCCTAGCCATGCAGGCCCTGGACCCCAAGTTGCTGGATTCCGGACAAACGTATCAAGTGAAAGTGAGTGAGTCCAGCCTGCTGAGCGCGCGTATCATTTATGCCTTGTACAGCAGCAAACCCTTGTCACACCATGACAGTGCAAGCCAAGAGCCAGAAGAGCTTGCGGAGTCAACCGCGACTTTGACGCTGCATGCGTGCGTGAGCGTGGTTCTTGCCAGCGAAATTACTTCGTTCTTTCCCAACGCGTCCACACAGGTTGAAACATTAGAGGCACTGAAACTTGCCGACGAAGTATGTGGGGCTAGGTTGGATCGATGGGAAACTGCGATTTTGCATCCCCATCTGATTCAGCAATTGGCGCTCGAACTGGACTTCTCCATACGCCATCTGTAGCGCCCAGCTAGTGTTCGTTGGCGTTGTTGAATAAATCGAAATGAAGACAATGGCGTGCCATTTCTCCTTTCAATTCAGACCTTCACCGTGATCGGCATCCCCAGATTTGTCATCCTGTTCAGCGCGGACGCACTGATCCCCGCCTCTGTCTTTTGACGTGGTAAAGCGCGCGCTTTCATCGTGCTACCAAAAATGCGCTTGTATCTTTGCATCGCAAGCTTCACGTAGCTGCGCAGGTTGTAGCCCGTTTCACGTTGCCATGTAATGCGCCCCTTTTCTGCGATGTCCTTGATATGGTGATCACGTTGCGTGTGGCCACTCGTGGAAGGCACTGCCATCTTGTGCGGAGGAATGACGATTTGCGCTTCGGGTTGGTGAGCGAGCACGGCCTGTGCAACAGGTTCCCCATCGTACGCACCATCACCTATGAAGGTGTCAAACGGGGTGCTCAGTTGCGCAAGCAGATCGGCAGCGGCTGTCGTGTCTCCGACCTCCGGCGTGGTGAGCTCAAATGCAACAACTTGATGGTGTTCATCAATCGCCAGATGCAGCTTTCTCCAGGTGAGCCGGGCTGGAACAGCATGCTTTTCCTGGTGCCATTCGTCTTTGCCGTAGACCTTCAGTCGAGTGCTGTCGACAATGACCACACTGCCAGGCTTCATGGCTTTGGTCCAGAACCGGGGCAATCTTAACGGTGCGCTTGGAGATGCAACTGAAGTCTGGAATGGCAATGGCGGCGCCCATAATTCGTGCAATTGAGGTCATGAACCCCTCAGTCTGGCGCAAGGCCAGTTTGAATACTGGGCCTGTCGGTAAGATTCGTGTAAAAACCTGCCACATCGGCCAAATACTAGAGCAGTAAGGTGGTCCGGGTCGGCATCGCCTCGGGCTTCAAGTCTGTCGGGTAGTCCCCAAATCGCTTGAGCTTGCTGGTGGCATAGGGGCTCAGGAAGGCCAGGTCAGAGGTACGGATGTTGATGCCCTTGGACTTCAACGCATGAAGTGCCTGGGTCTGGTCCACCACGGTTTGCAGCGCCACCGCATTGGTCACAAGCTCGTTGTAAACGATGGCTTTTTCTTGATCTGCCGGATTATTGGAGCGCAGATGACCGCCAGCACCGAATGCAAGGTGCTTGGCAAATTTGTGGTGTCGCTCGATCTTGGTCGTTCCCTTGTGGACCGTGCGACGCAGGGATTCGTCCATAACCCACTCCAGCAGGTATGTTGTGCGGACCGCGTTTCCAAGTTCCTTTAATGCCATCGCGAATCGATTCCTGGCGCTGTAACTGTTGACCTTCGCCAAAACCGCAGAGGGTGCCAGCGTGCCGCTTTGGATCGCCAGCGCGAGTTGGATGAACTGGGGATTGTGTTCATGGATCAGCGTCCAGTTGGCCGTGGCAGAAAATAACGAGTTGATCCTTGAGTACCGGTTGGCATTGTCGGACCGATACAGCGTAAGGCTTTGCCAGCGCCGGATACGCGGCATCAGCTCAATTCCCAAAAGGTACGCCAGCCCGAAGACGGCTGCCGACTGGCCATGGGTGTCTGCATGCACGCGGTTGGGCCGCACATCGGAGAGGTTCTGAAGCAAGGCATCCAGAATGTAGGTCGCCTCGTAGGTTCCGCAGGCGATGAAGCGGCTGAACAGTGCAATGTAGTTAACCGCCCGCCGAGGTGTTGCTGTGTCGGTGAGTTGCCTTTTCGGCGCAAAGTGGTGACGGCGGCGTAAATTCCTGTCAGATCAGACTGGCTACTCTGGGTGTGAGTGTTTTTTGAGGCCAAATTTTGGGGGCATACTTGGGTTCATGCGGTTAAATTTCCTATCCTTCGTGCGCAACCAGTCGACCGCTGCGTATTCCGCTGATCGTGACCGATGATTCCGGCATCGTGACCGGTCGTTCCAGGGATCGTGACCGACGGCTTGAACCGGTCGAGCACAGCGCCCTTTGAATTGTAGGTATTTTGGTTTTTGGTCTTGGCTTCGTCTTTCTTTTCAATGGGTTGCGGGGCGCGTCAGCGCCCCCTTCGTCTATGGATTGACTGCTGCTGGGGTCGACTCTTGATCACCGGCTGGTTTTTCCTTGGACCGGCGCAGCGATTCCCCTTTGAGCGTGATCCGGTGGGTGCGCTGTAGCAACCGATCCAGCATGGCGTCCGCAATAGTGACGTCCCCTATCCAGCTGTGCCAATGCTCCACCGGCAACTGGCTGGTGATGATGGTGCCCCGGCTGCCCGCACGGTCATCAATGACTTCCAGTAAATCGGCACGGGTGGCGGCGTCCAGCGGTGCCAGTGCCCAGTCATCCAGGATCAGCACATCGGTCTTGGCCAACTGCAGCAACCACTTGCCAAAGCTGCCAGCACCATGCAGTACGCGTAACTCTTCTGCCAGCCGTGGCGTGCGCAGGTAATTGACAGTGTGGCCGCGCCGACAGGCGTACTGACCCAGTGCACAGGCTAGCCAGGTCTTGCCCGAACCTGTGGCGCCGTTGACGATCACGGTATGCCCGGTCTTGATCCAATCACCCAGGGCCAGGCTGGTGATCTGCCCCCGATCCACACCACGGCCACGGCGGGTGTCCACATCTTCAATCGTGGCCTGCGGGTACTTCAGGCGGGCCAGGCTCAGTAGCCGGGTGCGACGCCGGTCATCGCGACTGGCCACCTCGCGGTCCACCAACATCGCCAAGCGTTCCTCAAAGCTCAGGGAACTCATTGAGGGCTGGGTCAACTGCTCTTGTAGGGCATCGCCCATGCCGCCGAGTTTGAGGCTGCGCAGTTGGGTCAAGGTTTGTTGGGTCAACATGGGGTTGGCGTCTTTCTTGGTGTCTGGTGTTGCTTGTGTGATGGGCTTCATTGGTAGTACCCAGCACCACGCACGTGGTCATGTTCCGGGCTGCTCCACAAGTCGGCAGTGGCAGGCCTGACCTGATCACGCCCGCTGGCCAGGATGTCCTTGGCGTGGGTGTACTTGCAGGTTCCCAAGGTCAGTGCCAGCGCGCAGGCGGATTCCAGGCGGTCCTTGCCATAGCGTTTACTCAGGGACAGCAACCCCAGGCTGGAGCGGTAGCCGTGCTCCGGGTGCTTGAAGCGTTGCAGCAACTTCTCAATCAAGCCGCCGGTGGATACACCAATGGACAGGCCCCAATCAATGAGCCGCTGAGGCGTCCAGTCCCGGTGCGCCAGATGGCTGGCCGGCATGTGTTCATCCAGCGTGCTGAACCCACCGGCCTTGGAACTACGGGCATGCACAGCAATTCGCTGGCCCCGATGCAGCATCTCCACGCAGCCACGGGTAAGACGCGCCTCCAGGGACTGGCCCACCAATGGATGGGGAACGCTGTAATAGTGCTGCTCGACTTCTACGTGGTAGTCCACATGCACCCGCACCGTCTTGAAGGTAGCCATCTCATAGGCTTGCAATGGCAGGCTGGAGAGGACCGGGGCGTCAATCTCGGTGAAGACGCTGAGCCGGCTGCCAGGAAGTTTCTGGAATGGCCGGGCATTGAGCGCCTCCAACAGGGGTGCGATGGCACGGTTGACCTCGGCCAGACTGGCCATGGGGACGTTGCGCAGTTTGGCCATGATCCAGCGCTCCACCACTTGCACGGCCGACTCGGCCTTGGCTTTGTCTTGCGGGGAGTAGGGCCGAGCGGGCAGGATGGATGTGCCGTAGTGGCGAGCAAAGTCCAGCACGCTGTCGGTGGCGCGTGGCTCGTAGCGGTCGCACTGGCCGATGACAGCGCGCGGGTTGTCGGGAACGATCAGCTGCGGCACGCCGCCCATGAAGTGCAGCGCCCCGGTCATACCGTCGATCCAGTGGATGGTCTTCTGGCCTGAGGTGGCCAGGGCGTAGGTGTAGCTCGACGCACCCAGTGCGGCCACGAAGATGTGGACCCGGCTGCCGTCGGTCAAACCCAGGGTGGGACCGGCGAAGTCCACGAACAGCTTCTCGCCTGCGCGGTGGGTTTGGCGCATGGAGCGTTTGAGGGTCTTGGCCCAGCGCCGGTAGTGCTCGCAGTATTGGGAGTATTGGTAGGTGCGGGCCTGCGCGTTGTCGGCCTGGTGTTCCTGCCACAGCAGCATGAGGGTCATACCTTTGCGGCTGAGTTCGCGGTGGATGTGTGCGAAGTCGATCTGGCTGTATTGGCCGCTATTGCCATCCGCATTGCGCCCCGGCATCAATCGGGCGTGCAACTGGGCCTCGGTCATGGTCTGGATTTGCGTCCATTCCAGCCCGGCAGCCCTGGACAAGGACACGTATTTGGCGACAACGCCTTTGGATATCTTGAGGGCCATCGCTGTGCGTTCGAGCGAGTGGTCCAGTTCAAACTTGTACCGTAGTGCTTCTTTGATCATGCGCGTATTCATTGGCTTGGGTGGCATCGGGTCTCCTGTAGAAGCCCGCGAGCCTATCCCCGGTGGATGAGGTTTTCGCTGTGCCAGAACGGCATCAAAAGTATCGGTCACGATCACCGGAATCGTCGGTCACGAT
>JAYTRR010000059.1:0-18596 GCA_043746005.1 Burkholderiales bacterium | reverse complement strand
AGCAGTCTCGCCAGGTCTCCACGCGTGCTGAGCGTTTGGCTGCTGACCGCAATGCACTGGCTGCACCCGACGAGGCACGGCTGCAAAACCTGCAGATGCAACTGGAAGCAGCACAGGAGGCTGCTGCGATAGCCGATGGCCGCCTGCAAGAGTTGCAGGAACAGGTGCCGCAGCGCGATGAGGCCCGGCGTGCTCAGCAGCAGCGGGTCAACGCCGAATCCTCCCGTCAAGCCGATTTGTCTGCGCGTCTGGAGGCGCTCAAGGCGCTGCAGGAAAAAGTCAAGACAGACGGCAAACTGCAACCCTGGCTGGCCAGGCATGGGCTCGACAGTTTGCAGGGTTTGTGGAATCGCATCCACATTGAACAAGGCTGGGAAAATGCCCTGGAAGGCGCGCTGCGCGAGCGGCTTTCGGCTTTGCAGGTGTCCCGTCTGGAAATGGTACGTGCCTTCGCCAATGACGCACCGCCCGCCAAGCTGGCGTTCTTCAGTCCACCGCTTGCAGCGGTGCCTGAACGCACCGCCGTGTTGCCCCGCTTGTCCGATCTGTTGCGCCTGAACGATGCCGGGCAGAAGGCCGTGCTGATAGATTGGCTGCAGGGCTGTTTTACGGCGTCCAGTTTCGAGGATGCTCTGGCCCAGCGGGGCCAGCTGCAGCCTGGAGAGAGTATTTACGTTAAATCGGGTCATGTGGTCACCGCGCACAGCGTGAGTTTTTACGCGCAAGACTCCGAGCAGGCAGGTCTGCTGGCCCGCGCGCAGGAAATCGAAAATATCGAGAAAGAACTGCGCGCCCAGGTCCTGATTTCGGATGAAGCGCGGGCCGCACTGGTGCGCGCAGAGGCGGCCTATGCCGACGCATCGCAGCGTCTGGTCAGTGTGCGTCGCGAGGCAACCGAGGCACAAACCCAGTCACATACCCTGCAGGTTGAAACTTTGCGCCTGTCGCAATTGGCCGAACAGGCGCGTGCGCGCAGTGCGCAAATTGAGGTCGATCTGGCCGAAGTGAATGCCCAGCTGGACGATCTGCAGGAGCGCCGGGAGACCGCTGAAGGCCGGTTTGAATCGCTGGACATGCAGTTGGCCGACAGCCAGGAGCGCCATGCGCAACTGGATGAGCGGGTCATTGAAGTCCAGCGCAAGCTGACCCAGTGCCGCGAGCAGCAGCGCAGCCTGGAGCGCCAGGCGCAAGAGGCCACATTTGCACAGCGCAGCCTGCAGGCGCGCAACGCCGAACTGGCCCGCACCATTGACACCGCCACCCAGCAAACCGACTCCATCCAGGCCGAGCTGCAGCGCGCACAGGACGAGTTGATCCGCTTGACCGATGCAGCTGCGCAAGCGGGGCTGCAAAACGCCTTGGCCCTCAAACTCGACCGCGAGCAGGCTTTGGGCGCCCGGCGCAGTGAATACGACGACCTCACCGCCAAGCTGCGCGCCAGCGACGAGCGGCGCATGCAGCTCGAGCGCGAGCTCGATCCGCTGCGCCAGCGCATCACCGAATTTCAGCTCAAGGAGCAGGCTGCGCGCCTTGGTTTTGAGCAATACGAAGCCCAATTGATAGATGCCCAAGCCGACCTGGAGGCTGTTGAGCGCTCCATCAAGGACGGTAACGTGCGTTTGCTTGGCATGCAAAGCGAGATTGACCGCCTGCACCGCGAGATTGCGGCCCTGGGGGCTGTCAATCTGGCTGCGCTGGACGAACTGGCCTCAGCGCGCGAGCGCAAGCAGTTTCTGGATGCCCAAAACACCGATCTGGCGCAGGCCATGGAAACGCTGGAAGATGCCATTCGCAAAATCGACGCGGAAACGCGCGAAATGCTCTCTGGCACCTTTGATCAGGTGAATCACCACTTTGGGTTGATGTTCCCGGAGCTGTTTGGTGGGGGCAACGCGCGGCTGGTGATCACCGGTGATGAAATTCTGGACTCCGGCGTGCAGGTGATTGCGCAGCCGCCGGGCAAAAAGAACCAGACTATTCATTTGCTGTCGGGTGGCGAGAAGGCTCTGACGGCCATTGCGCTGGTGTTTGCGATCTTTCAGCTCAATCCGGCGCCGTTTTGTCTGCTCGATGAAGTGGATGCGCCGCTGGATGACGCCAACACCGAGCGCTATGCCAAACTGGTTTCCAGCATGAGCAAGGGAACCCAATTCCTTTTCATCAGTCACAACAAAATTGCGATGGAAATGGCCGAACAACTCATTGGCGTGACCATGCAGGAGCAAGGCGTTTCGCGCATTGTTGCTGTCGACATGGAGTCCGCCATCACACTGGCTGAGCTGGCCTGATGGATCGACGAAAAGCATGAGTAATTTACAGATTGGTTTGGCGGTTGCGGGCGGAGTGCTCCTGGCCGCTGTGGTCGCCCACGGTGCCTGGAGCGCGCGTAAAAATGCGCCGCGACAGGCTCTGCCAGAGGCTGGCTCCGACGGGCTTCCCGTGGCAGGCCGGGAGCCGACCCTGACGGAGCCGGAACTCGATACCAGCCCCTTTCCGCTGCCAGCAGTCGCCCGGCGTCCCGTCATGGATTCGTTGATTGATGTAATCGCCACCATTGCGCTGGATGGCCCAGCGACGGCCATGTCCGGTGAGGCCGCCCTGGCCGCCCTGCCGGCCACGCGGCGGGCTGGCAGCAAGCCGTTTGCGATTGAAGGCTACAACCTGCAAACCCTGGTGTGGGAGCCAGCGGCGGCGGGGCAGCGTTACGGTGGTTTTCAGGCCGGAGTGCAGTTGGCCAACCGGTCGGGCGCGCTGAATGAGATCGAGTATTCCGAGTTTGTCGTCAAGACGCAGGCGTTTGCCGACACCATCAATGGCACGCCGGAGTTTCCTGAAATGCGGGACGAAGTGGCCAGGGCGCGCGAGCTGGACCAGTTCGCCAGCGCACACGATGCCCAATTGGGCTTCACGATCCGGGCTCGCAATGCTTCGTGGAGCCCGGGCTACATTCAACAAAACGCATCGCGTCTGGGGTTTGTTGCGGGTGTGATTCCGGGGCGCATGGTGCTGCCCGCGAGCGCGGAGGGCATGGCGCCCCTGCTGGTTTTGAGTTTTGATTCCCAGGCCGCCTTGGCAGAGGACCCCGCACAGTCGGCCATCCGCGACCTGTCGCTGCACCTGGATGTACCCCAGGTAGACCGCGGCGAACAACCCTTTGAGCGCATGCGTGAATCGGCCATGACCCTTGCAGAAGCCATGGACGGTGTGGTCACGGACGACAATGGCCAGCCACTGGCTCCACAGACCATGGATGTGATTGGCACCGAGTTGCAATCGCTGTACGACATGCTGGAACAACGGGATCTGGCAGCGGGCTCGCTGCTGGCACGTCGCCTGTTTTCCTGATTGATTGCGCGGTTACCGCATGAGCACCTTGGACCTTTTTGGAGAGGAACCGGTACAACCGACGGAGGAGGAGGTTAAGCGGCTTGAGAAGCTCCGTGCGCTTTTGCACGCGTATGCTCATGCTTACTACGTGCAAGACGCTCCTACTGTTTCTGACGCGGAATACGACGCTCTTTTCAGAGAATTACAACAGTTTGAGTTTCGGTATCCGGCCGCAATCTCTCCTGACTCTCCAACGCAGAGGGTAAGTGGTAAGTTGCTTGAGGGGTTTGCACAAGTGCGTCATGCGGTACCCATGCTCAGCATCCGCACCGAGACCGATACCGAAGCCACAGGCGCACACAATTTTGACACCCGGGTTCGCAAAGAACTGGGTCTGCTGGAGGTCGATCCGCCTGTGGAGTATGTGGCCGAACTCAAATTCGACGGCCTGGCCATGAACCTGCGTTACGAGCACGGCGTGCTGGTGCAGGCAGCCACCCGCGGAGACGGGGAAACCGGGGAGGATGTGACGCAGAACATCCGTACCATTGGCCAGATTCCACTGCGCTTGCCTGCCGGCGCACCTCCAGTTCTGGAGGTGCGGGGCGAGGTCTACATGCGGCGCGATGATTTCGAAACTTTGAATGAGCGGCAACGCCAGCGTATTGCGCAGGGCGAAAAGGGTGAGAAAACCTTTGTGAACCCGCGCAATGCGGCCGCCGGTGCGGTGCGCCAGCTCGATCCCCGCATTGCTGCACAGCGACCCTTGAGCTTTTTTGTCTACGGCGTGGGCGAAGTCACACCGGTCGAGCAGGGCGGGCCTGCCTTTGAGACCCATTACGGGATGCTGCAAACCCTGAAATCATGGGGATTTCCGGTCGCAGCCCAGGTAAGACTTGCGCAAGGTGCTCCTGAATTGATAGCGTACCACCAGCGCATGGGGCGTGAGCGCGACCAGTTACCCTACGACATTGACGGCGTGGTCTACAAGGTCAACAGCTTGGCCCTGCAGCAGCAGATGGGTTTTGTGACCCGTGAACCGCGCTGGGCCGTGGCGCACAAATACCCCGCGCAGGAACAGCTCACCACGGTACTGGGCATTGACGTGCAGGTGGGCCGCACTGGCAAGCTCACCCCGGTGGCCAAGCTGGCCCCGGTGTTTGTCGGCGGCGTCACGGTGACCAATGCCACACTGCACAATGAAGACGAAGCCCGCCGCAAGGACGTGCGGGTGGGCGACACCGTCATCGTGCGCCGGGCGGGCGATGTGATTCCCGAAGTGGTGTCGGTGCTGGTGGAAAAACGCGTGTCCGATGCTCCGGTGTTCACCATGCCCCGCATTTGCCCGGTGTGCGGATCAGTCGCGGTACGGGAGGAAGGCGAAGCCGACTACCGCTGTACCGGTGGCCTCTTTTGTAGCGCCCAGCGCAAGCAGGCCATCCTGCACTTTGCCCAGCGCCGCGCCGTGGAGGTGGAGGGCCTGGGTGACAAACTGGTCGACCAGCTGGTGGAGGCGGGCATCGTCAACACCTTGCCTGATTTGTATCGCCTGGGGTTGGTGGCGTTGGCGGCCTTGGACCGAATGGCCGACAAGTCCGCACAGAACCTGCTGGAGGCGCTGCAAAAATCGAAGCAAACGACGCTGCCGCGTTTCCTGTTCGGCTTGGGCATTCGCCATGTGGGCGAGGCCACGGCCAAAGCATTGGCAAAGCATTTCGGAAAGCTCGATGCCATCATGGACGCGTCAGCAGAGCAGTTGCTGGAGGTGGCCGACGTGGGTCCCATCGTGGCGGAGAGTCTGCGCACCTTCTTTGACCAGCCGCATAACCGCGAGGTGGTGGAGCAATTGCGGAGACCGGAGCCTGACGGGTGTGGCGTCACCTGGGAAGAGGGCGAACCTGCCGCCCAGACCCCCAAGCCACTGGCCGGTAAAACCTTTGTGATTACCGGAACCTTGCCCACATTGAGCCGCGACGACGCCAAAGACAGGCTGGAAGCCGCTGGCGCCAAGGTGGCTGGGTCCGTCAGCAAGAAAACGGATTACGTGCTGGCCGGGGCAGAGGCCGGCAGCAAGCTCACCAAAGCACAGGAACTGGGTGTGGCGGTTATTGACGAGGCGGCGATGATCGCCTTGCTGGAAGGAAACAACTGATGGCTGTGCATGACATTCTCAAAATGGGCGATGCGCGCCTGCTGCGCGTTGCGCAGCCTGTACCCGAGATCGACTTTGATTCCGATGCCCTGCACCTGCTCATCAGCGATCTGCTGGACACCATGCGCGCAGTCAATGGCGCGGGCCTGGCAGCCCCGCAAATCGGCGTCGATCTGCAGCTGGTGATCTTTGGTTCCAACGACTTCAATCCGCGCTACCCGGACCGCCCGCAGGTGCCCCCCACGGTGTTGATCAACCCGGTGATCACTCCCTTGAGCGCGGCCGAGGAAGACGATTGGGAAGGCTGCCTGTCCGTGCCGGGCCTGCGGGGCGTGGTGCCGCGCTGGTCCCACATTCGCTACACCGGGTTTGATCAATATGGTGACCCCATTGACCGCACGGTAGACGGTTTCCACGCCCGCGTGGTGCAGCATGAGTGCGACCACCTGATCGGCAAGCTGTACCCGATGCGTGTGCGGGACTTCTCGAAGTTTGGCTACACCGAAGTGCTGTTTCCGGATATTGATGCAGCCGAGGATGATTGAGAGCCATTTGAGGCGCTAGCCCCCGTGGAATATGCGTGGGCAGCTATTATTTTGATAGTTCTTCCAGCAACTCCGTCTCGATTTCAATTTGCTTGCGGTTGTGCTGCAGTTCGGGGCCGTCAATCAGGAAGGTGTCATCGACGCGCTCACCCAGCGTGGCCACTTTGGCCAGTTGCAGGTTGATCTGGTGTTTGGCCAGCACACGGGCCACGCTGTAGAGCAGGCCCACGCGGTCGCTGGCGGAAATGTTCAGTAGCCAGCGTTGCCCTTTTTCATCGGGGCTCAAGGTCACGCGAGGCGCAATCGGAAAGCTCTTGACCCGGCGCGACACACGGCCCCGACCGGGCGCGGGCAGGGGGCCGGCATCCGTGATGGCTTTGGCAAGACCATTTTCGATCATGCTGGTGATTTCACGGTATTCGTCCGGGTTGGATGCGGTCACCACCTGAAAGGTATCCAGTGCATAGCCATTTTTGGCAGTGTGGATGCGGGCATCCAGAATGCTGAAACCATTCAGGTCGAAATAGCCACAGATGCGGGCAAACAGGTCGGGTTGATCCGGTGTGTAGACCAGCACCTGCAGTCCTTCACCCGCCGGTGAACGGCGCGCACGAACGATGACCTTGCTGGAGCCCACCAGGCGCGACAATTGCCGGGTGTGCCAGGCGATATCGACCGCGTCATGGCGCATGAAATATCCCACATCCAGCGTCTCCCACAGCGGCTTGTGGGCCTCAAAGGGCAGGGAGTGCATGGCCACCAGGACCAGGGCTTCGCGCTTGCGGGCCTCGACCTCGGCGTCCGGGTCCGGGGCACGTCCACCTAGAGCCCGGGTGGTGTAGCGGTACAGGTCTTCCAGCAGCTTGCCCTTCCACGCATTCCACACTTTGGGGGATGTGCCGCGGATGTCAGCGACGGTCAGCAGGTACAGGGCGGTGAGTTTGCGTTCGGTGCCCACCCGTTTGGCAAAGTCGGCAATCACCTGGGGGTCGCTCAGGTCCGACTTCTGGGCAATGCGGCTCATGGTGAGGTGCTCGTGCACCACAAATTCGATCAACTCGGAGTCTTCGCGCGGAAATCCGTGCTGTTTGCAGAACCGCCGCACTTCCATGGCACCCAGATCGGAATGGTCACCACCACGCCCTTTGGCGATGTCATGGAACAAGGCCGCGATGTAGAGCAGCCAGGGCTTGTCCCAGCCAGCCGCCAGTTGCGAGCAGAACGGGTACTCGTGTGCATGTTCCACAATGAAAAAGCGGCGGACGTTGCGCAGCACCATCAGGATGTGCTGGTCTACGGTGTAGACATGGAACAGGTCGTGCTGCATTTGCCCCACAATCTTGCGAAACACCCACAGGTAGCGCCCCAGAATCGAGGTCTGGTTCATCAGCCGCATGGCATGCGTGGTGCCCTCGGGTGCCATGAGGATTTTGCGAAACGTGTCGCGGTTGACCGGGTCATTGCGGAACCGGGCATCCATCAGGTCACGGGCGTTGTACAAGGCGCGCAGCGTGCGTGCCGACAAACCCTTGACGCCCACGGTTTGCTGGTAGACCAGAAAGGTCTCCAGAATGGCGTGGGGCTCGCGCGTGTACAGGTCGTCACTCGCCACATCAATCATCCCAGCCTTGTCATTGAAATGGTCGTTGATGCGCCGGGGTTCGTGGGTGGAGGGGTTGAGCCGCTCTTCAATGTTGAGTAACAAGATCTGATTGAGCTGGGCGACGGCCTTGGCGGCCCAGTAGTAGCGCTTCATCAGCGCTTCGCTGGCGCGCACAAATGTCTTTTGATCGGCACCGGGTGCCTGGTCACCATAGCCAAAAGATTCGGCGACAGCGTTTTGCATGTCGAAAACCAGGCGGTCTTCGCGCCGGTTGGCAATCAGGTGCAGCCGGGCGCGTATCAGCCACAGCAAGGACTCGTTGTGCTGGATCTGCTTCACTTCAAATGGCGTTGCCAGCCCGTTGGCCGCCATCGCTTTCCAGTTGTCGCCGTAGCCTGCGGCTTTGGCGACCCACAGAATGACCTGCAAGTCGCGCAGCCCGCCAGGGGATTCCTTGCAGTTGGGCTCCAGTGAATAGGGCGTGTTTTCGTACTTGGTGTGGCGCTGGCGCAGTTCCAGGGTCTTGGCCACAAAAAAAGCTTGGGGGTCCATCGCCGCGAAGAAGGCTGTCTGAAACTGCTTCACCAAGGCGCCGTTGCCGGTGATCAGCCGGCATTCCAGCATCGCGGTTTGTACGGTGACGTCTTTTTCGGATTCAGCCAGGCAACTACTCAGGGTGCGCACGCTGGAGCCAATCTCCAGCCCGGCATCCCAGCAGCTACCGATGAAGGATTCGATCTGACTCTTGAGCGCGGCGTCTTCTTCGGGCGCAAACGCATCGGGCAGCAGCACCAGAACATCCACATCGGAGTAGGGAAACAACTCGCCGCGGCCAAAGCCACCGACGGCCAGCAAGGCGAAGGGGAACTGCAGGCCAGCGTGGTCCCACAGCTTTCGGAGCAAGCCATCGGCCAGCTGTGCCAAGCGGTGCAGCGCCTTGCGCACATCGCGCGCGGTGGCCGTTCGCTGCCCAATCGCTTGCAACAGCAGTCCTTTTTGGCTGCGGTATTCAGCACGCAGCGCAGGCAGGTCAACCACCTGAGGGGATACTTCGCTCACCAGGTGCCTGCCGGGTTCAGGCGGTGGCCAGGGCCGGCACAAACGCGGGTATTGCCGGACTGCCTGCCGACAGGGTCATAACCTCGTAGCCTGTGGGGGTCACCAGAATGGTGTGCTCCCATTGGGCCGACAGCGAGTGGTCTTTGGTCACAATCGTCCAGCCGTCTTTTTCAGGGCCGTCCTTGATTTCTTTTTTGCCGGCATTGATCATGGGCTCGATCGTGAAGGTCATGCCTTCTTTCAGCTTTTCCAGCGTTCCGGGGCGACCGTAGTGCAGAACCTGCGGCTCTTCGTGAAAGACCTGGCCGATACCATGGCCGCAGAACTCGCGCACGACGCTGAAACCCTGGCCTTCGGCAAATTGCTGGATAGCGTGGCCGATGTCACCCAGGTGGATTCCAGGTTTGACCATCATGATGCCGCGCCACATGGCGTCATAGGTGATGGCGCTCAGGCGTTTGGCGGCAATGGACACCTCACCGACCATGAACATGCGGCTGGTATCACCGTGCCAGGTGTCCTTGATAACCGTCACGTCAATGTTGACCACGTCGCCCTTCTTGAGCAGCTTGTCGTTGGGGATGCCGTGGCACACCTGGTGGTTGACCGAGGTGCAGATGGACTTGGGGTAGGGCGTGGAGCCACCACCCATGTAGTTCAGTGGCGCGGGAATGGCGCCCTGCACCTGGGTGATGTAGTCATAGGCCAGTTTGTCCAGCGCATTGGTGGTCGCACCGGGCTTGACAAAGGGCGTCAGGTAATCCAGAACTTCGGAGGCTAGCTTGCCCGCAATGCGCATGCCCGCAATGCCCGGGGCGTCTTTGTAAATGATAGTCATGCATCAATTATCCCACTGGCCTTTTAACCTGTCGCGGGCAGGTAAAATTGAAGGCTTTCCTCAGCCCCTCTTCAAGGCCGCCCCAGTGACCCTGCACATCTCCCCATTCGAGGGCAGCAACGCCCTGAGCAGTTTCCGCATTCAGCAACTGTTGCCCGGCTTAGTGGCCATTCACGACAAGATAACCAGCATTTCGGCGCGCTTTGTGCACTTGGTGGCGTCTGATGCGGCGCCCGATGCGGCGCTTTCAGCTCAATTGGCCGCTCTGCTCACTTACGGTGACCCCTATGCAGGCCCTGCCGAGGGAACGCTGATTGTGGTTTCACCCAGGCTGGGAACCGTGTCGCCCTGGGCTTCCAAGGCTACGGACATTGCCCACAACTGCGGTTTTGCCGTCAAGCGCATTGAGCGCTTGGTCGAATACCGCCTGACGCTGAAGAACGGCTTGATCTCCAAATCCGCCCTGACCCCGGCCCAGCTGGCGCAAGTGGCTGATTTGCTGCACGACCGCATGACCGAAAGTGCACTGTTTGACCGCGACCAGGCGCTGGGTTTGTTCAGCGCGCTGCAGGCTGCGCCCATGGACCATGTGGACGTGCTCGGCGGTGGCAAAGCTGCTTTGGAGGAAGCCAACATCCGTTTTGGCCTGGCACTGGCTGCCGATGAAATCGACTACCTGGTGAACGCCTTCACCCCGCTGCAGCGCAACCCCACCGACGTGGAGCTGATGATGTTTGCGCAGGCCAATAGCGAGCATTGCCGTCACAAGATTTTCAACGCGCAGTTCACCATTGACGGCGTCGCGCAAGACCAAAGCATGTTTGGAATGATTCGCCACACGCACCAGCAAAACCCCCAGCACATGTTGGTGGCCTACTCGGACAACGCCTCCGTCATGGAAGGCGTGCGGGTCGAGCGTTTTACAGCCAAATCGGCGGGAATGAAGGCCGAATCGACCTCTGGCTCCCGTGGAATATGCGCAGCCAGCTATGAAAAGCATAGCGAGATAAACCACATTCTGATGAAGGTGGAAACCCACAACCACCCTACGGCCATCTCGCCATTTCCGGGCGCGTCCACTGGCGCGGGCGGAGAGATTCGTGACGAAGGCGCCACCGGGCGCGGCTCCAAGCCCAAGGCGGGTTTGACCGGATTTACCGTATCCAAACTCTGGCCCCAAGAGGGTACCGAGGCATTTGGCAAACCCGACCATATCGCCAGCCCGCTGCAAATCATGACCGAGGGCCCTCTAGGTGGCGCGGCCTTCAACAACGAATTTGGCCGGCCCAACCTGCTGGGCTACTTCCGCGAATACGAGCAAAGCGTGACCAGCAATGTGGACACCGTGCAGCGCGGCTATCACAAGCCCATCATGATTGCCGGTGGCCTGGGTGTGATTGATGCCACCCAGACCCACAAGATTGAATTCCCCGCCGGCAGCCTGCTGATTCAGCTGGGCGGCCCCGGCATGCGCATTGGCATGGGCGGTAGTGCCGCCAGTTCCATGGCCACGGGTGCCAACGCCGCCGAGTTGGATTTTGATTCGGTGCAGCGCGGCAACCCGGAGATAGAACGCCGGGCGCAAGAGGTCATCAACCAGTGCTGGATGCTGGGCGAAGGATCGGCTGACCAGCGTGGCAACCCTATTCTGGCCATTCACGACGTGGGCGCGGGCGGACTCTCCAACGCCTTCCCCGAGTTGACTAACGATGCTGGGCGCGGTGCCCGGTTTGACCTGCGCGCCGTTCCGCTCGAAGAAAGCGGCATGGCCCCCAAAGAAATCTGGTGCAACGAAAGCCAGGAGCGCTACGTGCTGGCCATCGCCCCCGAATCACTGGAGGTGTTCAAAGCCCTGTGCGAGCGCGAGCGCTGCCCGTTTGCGGTGGTGGGCGTCGCAACCGAAGAGCGGCAGTTGGTGGTCTCGGATGAAGACGCCGTGCGCCGCGCAGGGCCGCCCCAAGCAAGCACAGCCCCCTTGGGGGGCAGCGCAGTACGCGAAGCGACAAGCGTGGGGGCACCGGTCAATATGCCGATGAACGTGCTCTTGGGCAAGCCGCCCAAAATGCACCGCGATGTGCAGACCGTGGCGCGCCAATTTACGCCCGTTAACCTGACCGGTGTGGACCTGCAAAAAGCCGTGATCGACGTGCTGGCCCACCCCACGGTGGCGTCCAAACGCTTTTTGATCACCATTGGCGACCGCAGCGTGGGTGGCTTTACCCACCGCGACCAGATGGTGGGCCCGTGGCAAGTGCCGGTGGCCGATTGCGCCGTCACGCTGGCCGACTACAAAGGCTTTGCCGGTGAAGCCATGGCAATGGGTGAACGCACCCCGCTGGCTACGGTGAATGCGCCCGCTTCCGGCCGCATGGCCGTGGCCGAGGCGATTACCAATTTGCTGGCCGCACCGATTGATTTGCCCCGCGTCAAGCTGTCGGCCAACTGGATGGCGGCTTGTGGCGAACCCGGAGAAGACGCGGCGCTCTACGCCACGGTCAAGGCCGTGGGCCTGGAGTTGTGCCCTGCGCTGGGTGTGTCCATCCCGGTGGGTAAAGATTCGCTGTCCATGCGTACGCAGTGGAAAGACGAGAGTGGCGCCAAGAAGGTCACATCCCCCGTGTCCCTTATCGTCACAGCCTTTGCCACCCTGGCAGATGTGCGTGGCACGCTGACACCGCAACTTAATGCGGACGAAGACACCACGCTGGTGCTGGTTGACTTGGGCCACGGCAAGCACCGCATGGGCGGCAGCATGCTGGCGCAAACCCTGGGCCAGATGGGCGACGAAGTGCCGGATCTGGACAATCCCCAAGACCTGGTGAACCTGGTCAACGCCGTGAATGCCTTGCGTGCAGGCGGCAAAATTCTGGCCTACCACGACCGTAGCGATGGTGGCCTGCTGGCCGCAGTCGCCGAGATGGCGTTTGCAGGCCGCGTAGGCGTCTCGCTGAATGTCGAAATGCTGGTGACCGAAGGCGATGGCATATCGGACAGCCGCATGGACGTGGGCGACAGCAAAAATTGGGCGGGGCAGGTAGGCCCGCGCCGTGAAGAGCGCACGTTGCAGGCCTTGTTTACTGAAGAGCTGGGCGTGGTGTTGCAGGTACGCACCGCTGAGCGTAGCGATGTGATGCAGACACTGCGCGAACACGGCCTCTCGGCCTTCAGTCACTTCGTTGGCAAGACACGGCCTGCGTCTTCGACCATCGACGCTGGCAAGGGTGAACTGCAAATCTGGCGCGATGCCAAGGCGGTTTTCAAAGCCCCGCTGCATGACCTGCACCAGGTGTGGGACAGCGTGAGCTGGAAAATTTGTCAGCAGCGCGACAACCCCGTTTGCGCCGATGCCGAGCACGCTGGCGCGGGTGCGCTGGCTGATCCGGGAATGCATGTGTTTCTGCCTGTAGCCCCCGTGGAATCTGCGCAGGCAGCTACCAAAACAATATCAAGCACCGCGTTGATGCTGAGTCGCCCCCGTGTGGCGGTGCTGCGCGAGCAGGGTGTCAACTCGCATGTGGAAATGGCTTATGCCTTTACCGAAGCCGGTTTTGAAGCCTTTGACGTGCACATGACCGACCTGCAAAGCGGCCGCGCCAAGCTGGAAGACTTCAAGGGCGTGGTGGCCTGTGGTGGCTTCAGCTATGGCGACACGCTGGGCGCGGGCATTGGCTGGGCACGGTCGATCACGTTCAACGCGGTGCTGGCCGACCAGTTCAAGGCCTTCTTTGGCCGTGAAGACACCTTTGGCCTGGGCGTGTGCAACGGCTGCCAGATGTTTGCCGAGTTGGCCGACATCATTCTGGGCGCGCAGGACTGGCCGCGTTTCACCACCAACCAGAGTGAGCGCTTTGAGGCGCGCCTCTCGATGGTGGAAGTGCTGGAGTCGCCTTCGCTGTTTTTCGCTGGCATGGCGGGTACGCGCTTGCCAATTGCTGTGGCGCATGGCGAAGGCTATGCCAACTTCAAGTACCGGGGCGACGCCAGCAAGGCCATTGCGGCCATGCGCTTCACCGACAACACCGGTGCAGCTACCGAGGCCTATCCGTTCAACCCGAACGGCAGCCCGGCAGGCCTGACGGCCGTGACCACGGCGGATGGCCGCTTCACCGCCATGATGCCGCACCCCGAGCGCGTGTTCCGCAACATCCAGATGAGCTGGACCAATCTGGACGAAAACGCGCACAGCCCATGGATGGAGCTGTGGCACAACGCCCGTCGCTGGGTAGGTTAGGGCTGGCGGTTACGCGCCAGCAAGGATTCTGCTGCGCATCTATACTGATCGGTATGAAAATTTACCGATCTGTTTTTCCTTCCCTGTTGTGCGGACTGGTTGCGCTGGGTTCTGCTTCGGGCGCATGGGCGCAGGCGCCCATGCCCGCCGCAGCACCACCAGCGGCTTGCCCCGCTATCTTGCATCACCAGTTTCCCCGTTTGCAGGATGACGCACCCCAAAACCTGTGTCAGTACGCTGGCAAAGTGGTTTTGGTGGTCAACACCGCCAGCTATTGCGGATTCACCGGCCAGTACGAGGGCCTGGAGGCCCTGTATGCCAAGTACAAAAGCAAGGGCCTGGTGGTGCTAGGTTTCCCATCCAATGATTTTGGCAAGCAGGAGCCCGGCTCATCCAAAGAAATTGCCGACTTTTGCTTCAACACCTACGGGGTGAAATTTCCGATGTTTTCCAAGGCTGTTGTCAAAGGTGCCAACCGAAACGCCTTGTATGAGGAATTGTTTCAGGCGACCAAAGTGGCTCCGGGCTGGAACTTCCACAAGTACCTGATTGATCGCAGCGGCAAGGTAGCGGCCAATTTTTCCAGCCAGGTTTCACCCGAAAATATAACTGTCACGACGACTATTGAAAAGGCGTTGAGCCAGAAGCTTTAGGGTGCGACGTGGACTGCGCTTTATAAAAGCAGGAACACCATAGCCGCGACGGCAGTCGGCGCCAAAGCCCCCAGCAGCATCCCACCTGCGCCAATAGACTCGTCGTTGAAGCCCCGTTTCAGCAGGGCAACGCCAGCGGGGTTGGGTGCGTTGGCAATCACCGTGAGGCCACCTCCTGCGACGGCACCCGCCACCAGGGCATATTTGGCGGCATCGGACATGCCCTCAATCAGCGAACCGAGATAGGTCAGCGCTGCGTTGTCGGTTATCGCGGTCAAGCCCAGCGCGCCAAAGAACAAGGCCATAGGTTGCAGGCTGGAAACGATGGGTTGCAGCCACCACTGTTGCATGCCGCCCAGCACCACCAGCCCCGCCAGAAAGAACCCCACCAGCAGGCCTTCTTTCAGAATCAGCGGATTCTGATAGTGCGCATACGCCTGCGTGAAGCCCAGAAAGAACAGAAACAGTCCGAGAAAGATGACGGGGTGGTGCGCAAACACCACGACCGCAGCGAGAAACGCCAGGTGGATCGCACGAATAATCAGGGGTACGCGATTCTCCGCTGTCGCTACGTGTGAAACCGTGATGACCAGCAGATGGCGGCGGAGCATATACGTTATCGCGCTTGCATTGATGAGCACCGCGATACTGGCTTTCCAGCCAAAGTTGGCAGCCATAAAGGCGCTGTCCCACTTCCAGGTGGCAGCCACCATCAGCACGGGGGGCGCGGCAAATGAGGTCAGCGTGCCGCCGATGGACACATTGACAAACAAAACGCCCAGCGCGCCGTACTTGAGCCACTCCGGTATGCCAGGTCGAAAAACCAGGGGTGCCAGCATCAGGGCCGCCAGCGTCATGGCAGCGGGCTCGGTGATCAGCGAACCAATCAGTGGCACCAGCGCCATGCAAAGCCAAACCTGTGCCACAGCCCTGTGGCCGGGAACAAGACGGGCGATAGCGGCAATCAGGGATTGAGTGCTGACCAGCACGGGCTTTGACGCGGCAACCACCATGATCACAAACACAAACAAGGGTTCGGTGTAATGTAGCGATTCTGCATAGGCGATAGCCTCGGTACCGCCGCTGACCAGCGCCATGGCCACTATAAGTACGAAAGCCCAGAAGCCGAATACAACCTCGACTTCCCCCAGCAGGTGAAACAGACCCGCATGCCGGGAGCCGCGATGCGCCAATTGCTCGAAGAACTTGGTCGAAAATGTATGGATCAGCGCGAGGCCAAAGATGACGGCGGCGATCAGTTCAATGGTTTGCATCAGTGGATTACTGCGCCACAGGGTCCAACCCCAACCAATCGACCAATGCGGCCGTGGTGAGAGCGCCTTCCCGGCTGATTGTTAAACCACTTTTCTGGTTCTTGGCCACGATAAACGGAACCGACTCGGCGCCGAAACTGTTCAGTAGCTTGGTGTTGGCCTTGATGGTTTGCTCCACGTCCGTGGCAACGCTGGATGATGCAGAAATGCCACCCTTGCCCGCCAGCAAGGATGCCTCATGTGTGGTCATCAGGTCCACCGGGTTGCCTGCAGTCAGCAGCGCAGCGCCCTGTGTCGCGCTGGTGGCGTTGATGATGGCCACGGGAATCCATACGAACCGGGTCTTCTTGCGCAATGGGAGAGAGGCTTCCCACAAATGCCCGCAGTGCGGGCATTGCGGGTCAAAGAAAACATAGACCGTGCTGGTGCTCATCAGGGTGCCCGCGGTAAAGCCTTTGGCTTGCGCAGCGATGACGTCAATGGATACTTCGCGCTTGGTCGGGCTTGCTGCGCTGGCAGCATCCTCGCGGGAGCATCCGCTCAGCCAAAGCGGCAATAGGGCGAAAAATACAAAAAGCAGGCGAGAGGGAGTCATGGGCAATTGATCAAAAAAATGGACACGTTGACGGATTCAGAAGACCTGCCATTCAGGAGTTGGGGTCAGGGGCGGGTTTTAGCTCATTCATCAAGGATGCTGGAACTGTTTTGACATCTTCCGCTATTTGCGCGAGTTCCGAGAAAAGCGCCCATGCGGACTCGGTGTTGGCCTCGCTGACTTCCGGCACCGGAATGGGGTCTCCCGGTTGATAGCGGTCCTGGGCTTGTGTTGGTGAGCGAGTGGAAGCCGGTTCGTCTGACTTGTTTTTCACTGCAATTTCCTCTGATTTCATTCTTGATGCACTGTAGCGGATTCGTAAATCCAATGCAGTTTACAGGCCAGAAGCCAGTGGGCAATCTTAAGGCTCCCTGTGATTCAGAGATGGATTTTTCAAAGTGGCACTTCAGACTTGAATCTGCGGTTGCTTTGTCGCGGTTTAACGAGCCGCCATCGTCTTAGGACCCGATATTGCATTCACGCCGCAGCAATGCCATGGCATCCTTGAGAGCATAGTCAAGATCACTGCGCAGTGTGGGCAGGGCCTCGTCCACAAACGCGTTCCACAGATGGGCATAGTCGTCCTGATGTTGATCGGGTGCGTTCTTCAGAATGAAAGCGTTGGCCAGTTCTGGCTGGAGTGTTGATTTTCGTATTTTGCGTATCAGCGTGGACGCGCTTTTCTCTGTCAATACGGTCTTGGGCGTGCTGCCTGCGGCAACACACAAAAATAGCGTAAGCAGCGAGCTGTCGTCACTGTGGCCGCCGGTGGCTTTGGTCCAGGCGGCAGACGCGCTGCGATCGAAATGGTCCACCTCGCTCAAACCATCTTCCAGCCAGAAATAGCGGCCCATGAACGCGGGTGTCTGGTCAAACAGTTTGCGTATCTCAAGCTTGGTGTCCAGAATTTTCGACAAGTCGGTCTGAACCGATTGCCGGACACCGTCCACCACCGTTTTCAAGTGCAGGGGCAGGTTTTTGGGCATGGTGATGACCAATGTGGATGCATCTGCAGCATGTTTTTTTCGCAGTGCCCCTACCATTTTCTCAAAGGCCACCCAGTCAGGCATATCAGTGCGCTTGCAGGCCAGCGTCAGCAGGGCAGTGCGGATCACGGCTTCGGCGTCTATGCCGGCTTCTTCCAGCACATCGGCGTCCAGCCCTAGCCGGTCTGCGAGCCAGATGGCTGCATCCACCACCTGTGCTACTTGTTGGCGCAGGGCCAACTCAACCTGGTATTCGGGCAAGCTGCGCAGGGTCCATTTGGCCAGCAGCGGGATGTCGTCATCGGTAAAACCGCGGTGTTCATTCATGCCAAAGTGGCTGTTTTGCGGCATCGCAATCAAAGCTTTGAGCATGTCCGATCCGCCTTTGGAACGCGACAAAAACGTATGATCTCGCAGTGCCTCCGCTGCCAGGCGCAGGTCACCGCCGCTGCTGGTCTCCAGATAAAGGCTGACCAGATTGACCATGCGGTCTTTGGCCTTTTCCAGTTCGGGCCGCAAAAACTCGGTACCAAAATAACGCGCAATCTGCACCATCCCTTTGGGTGCATCGTTCGCTATGGCATCCAGTTTGGCTTGATCGAGAATGCCGTTTTGCATCCCATAGACCAATGCCTTTTCAAAAAAAGGTCGTGCATCAAATAGCGAAACACCATGGAGATGGGAGGCAGAAGGCGTAGACATCGTTAGATTGCCGATTCCTCGTCATCATCACGTGCGGCTGGTGTGGCCTTGCCGCGATCGGTGTCGCCTGTCTCGACCTTGCCGTCGTCTTCTTCCAGCTCCTCGTCATCACCCAGCCCCATGTCATGGGCGCGGGCTTTGGCGCGCAGTACCATGACCATTTCAATGAAAAGGTCAGGGCATTCGTAGCGCAGGAGCCAAGCCATTTGCATCCAGTCCTGGTCGGCCACCTCATCAAGCTCCAAGCGCGCAGGGACATAGGCAGATGACAGCAGGGCGGTTTCCGAAAGCATTTCGCCATCGTCTTCGACGGAATCAAAGGTACCGGTGCGGGCAAACGCTTCAATGCGACTCCACTTTTCAGAGAAGTAGTCGGCCAGCGCCTCGCTGCCGCCTTCCAGGTCACCAATCGCAGTCAAAAACTCGACCGGGTCCGCGTCTTCCCGAAAAATGACCGAATTGACCATGCCCCGCAGGTGAGTGCGGCTCAGGTCCTTGTATTGCTTTTCGATGACGACTGCGCGCGCGAACATCGCCGGCGTAACCAGTAGATTGATGACCGACTCCTTCGAGTTGTCGTACTCGCGGATGACGGCCAGGATGTCCTTGGGTGGCAATTGCTCCAGTACCA
>JAYTRR010000058.1:0-6387 GCA_043746005.1 Burkholderiales bacterium | reverse complement strand
CGCTTGGTTTCCACCAGCGACGACAGCGGCTTGGCGGCCAGCTTGCGGGCCTGGGCTTGCGCCATGCCGTTGGCTTCGGTCGGGGGCACGATGCGGTTCACCAGCCCCACTTCCATCGCCGCCTCAGCCATGAAAGGCTCCCCCAGGAGCAAGGCTTCGGCGGCGCGGTGATAACCCATCATCTGCGGCACCAGCAGGCTGGATCCCGCTTCAGGGCACAGGCCCAGATTCACAAAGGGCATGGAGAACGCGGCGTTGTCACCGGCATAGACCAGATCGCAGTGGAACAGCATCGTGGTGCCAATACCGACGGCCGGGCCGCACACCGCCGCAATCACCGGCTTGGGAAAGGTTGCAATGCCGCGCAGAAAACGGAACACCGGCGAATCCTGGGTAGCGGGCGGGTTCTTCAAAAAATCCCCGATGTCGTTACCGGCGCTGAAGACCGTCACGTCACCCTGGATCACGACGGCGCGCACCGCATCGTCGTCTTTGGCCAGTGCCAAGGCATCGGCCATGGCGCCGTACATGACGGTGGTGAAGGAGTTCTTCTTGTCCACCCGGTTGATGGTGAGGGTGGTTACGCCATCGGCGGTATGGATCAAAATTTCTTGCATGAGGGTCCTGTTGGTTGCCAATGGATGGAGCGTGCCGCCGATGACAGCGATGTCTCCCGCAAAGTATCACTCTTTGTAGTAGACGATTTGGTGCGTGGTCGCCAGAAGGACACCTTCTTCATTCCACAGTTGACCGGTATGGTCAAAAAAACCATTGCGAAAAGCCTGGGCACGGGCTTGGCCCATCAGGTATTCCACACCGCACTGTGCCAACTGGGCCCCGTTGGCGTGGAAATACACCGTCATGGAAACGGTCCCCACGGGAACGGGCGTCGAGCGGCGAATGAAGACGCGGGGCAGAAAAATGTCGGCAATGGCCGCCAATGAGGCAAAGTCCAGCGGACGAGGCGGATTGTCGCGCACCCATAGCCGGGACAGGCTGCTGTCTCCCGAACCATCCCACACCTCGGGAAGGGAGCCCATCATGGGGCGCATTTCGTAGCGGTTGATGAACTCGATGGGCCCTGGGTACTCGGGTAGTGGCACGTCGCCCGGCGCGGGGCAGGCGGGCATGGGCTCATCATCCAGACTCCAGGTTTTTCGGCGTGCGGCCGTCACCGCAGTGGCTGTGATGACCGTCTGCCCTTCCTGGGACATTTCGATGATCCAGTGCTGGGTGGAGCGGTTGGTGCGGGCGGGCCGCGCCTGCACGACAAACGGACCATCAGCCAGGGCCGCTGCGAAGTTCACGGTCAGCGCGATGGGCTCGCCCAGCAATTGCGGGTGTTGCAGCACGGCATTCAGAACCTGCGCTGCAGTCAGGCCTCCAAAAGGCCCCACCATGTTGGCGTAGGCCGGGCTGGTGTGCCCCAGCCACGTGCCATCGGACTGCGGCATCAGCGCGATGGCTTGATCGAATAGGTGTTTTGTCAAGGAGGAGTTTTCATGAAAAAGGCCACCCGAAGGTGGCCTTGAAAGCCGGTGATTACACGCGCTCAAAGATGCCGGCTGCCCCTTGGCCCATGCCGACGCACATCGTGACCATGCCGTACTTCAGCTGATTGCGCTGCAGTGCGTGGATAACCGTCGCGGCGCGAATGGCACCTGTTGCGCCCAACGGGTGGCCCAAGGCAATGGCGCCGCCCATGGGGTTGACCTTGGCCGGGTCCAGACCCAAGGTGTTGATGACTGCCAGCGACTGGGCAGCGAAAGCTTCATTCAATTCGAACCAGTCGATGTCGTTTTGCGTCAGCCCGGCATTGCGCAAAGCGGCAGGAATGGCTTCGATCGGACCGATGCCCATGATGTGCGGCGGCACCCCTTTGGCGGCGAAGCTGACGAAGCGGGCCAACGGCTTGAGGCCGTATTGCTTGAGCGCCTTTTCACTAACCAGAATGAGTGCGCCGGCGCCGTCCGATGTCTGCGAACTGTTGCCGGCGGTAACGGAGCCCCGTGCGGCAAACACGGTTCTGAGTTTGGAGAGTCCTTCAACTGATGTATCAGCGCGAGCACCTTCATCCAGACTCACCACCCGGCGGGTCTCAATGACTTCCCCGGTTTCGAGGTTGGCCGTGCGGTCCACCACCTCCACCGGGGTCATCTCCGCGGCAAAGTCGCCACGGGCCTGTGCTGCCAGGGCGCGCTTGTGGGATTCCACCGCAAACTCGTCCTGCGCCTGGCGCGAAACCTTCCACTGGTTAGCCACTTTTTCTGCGGTCAGACCCATACCATACGCAATGCCAATGTTCTCGTCGCGCTCAAACATGGTGGGCGACAACGATGGCGAGTTGCCCATCATGGGCACCATGCTCATGCTCTCCACACCGGCTGCGATCATCACGTCGGCCTCGCCCACACGAATGCGGTCTGCCGCCATTTGCACCGCACTCAGACCGGATGCGCAAAAGCGGTTGACGGTAATGCCGCCCACGCTGGTGGGCAAGCCTGCCAGCACGGCGCCAATGCGCGCGATGTTGAGGCCCTGCTGGCCTTCGGGAATAGCGCAGCCGCAGATCAGGTCTTCAATGGATTGCGGGTCGAGGCTGGGCACCTGGGCCAACGCAGATTGGAGTGCCTTGACCAGCAAATCGTCTGGACGGATGTTGCGGAAAAATCCGCGGTGTGAGCGGCCAATGGGCGTGCGCGTAGCGGCAACGATGTAGGCGTCTTGAACTTGTTTCATAAGAGTCTCTTGATCGGTTGTTAGTTACGAACCGGTTTACCCGTCGACATCATTCCCATGATGCGTTCTTGCGTTTTGGGGTGGGTCAGCAGCGAGCAGAAGGCTTTGCGCTCCAGCGTCATCAAATACTCTTCGGTGACCAGCGTGCCGGCATCCACATCACCGCCACACACCACACCAGCGATCAGGCCGGCAATATGGAAGTCGTGCGCGCTGATGAAGCCGCCGTCGCGCATATTGACCAGCGAACCCTTGATGGTGGCAGCGCCGCTGCGCCCTGCGACCACAAACTGGCGCTTGTGTGGCGCGCGGTAGCCGGAGGCAAACATGGCACGGGCTTCGTTGATGGCCACAAACAGCAACTCGTCCTTGTGGGGAACCACGACATCGCTGTCCAGAAGGTAGCCCAGCTTGCGGGACTCCAGCGCACTGGTGCCCACCTTGGCCATGGCGGCTGCGGTGAAACCTTCGGTGAGGAAAGGCAGCAGATCCTTGCCTGTGGACCCTGCCGCATTTTCAGCAGCACGGCGGGCAATGTAAGTCAATCCACCAGCGCCTGGCACCAGACCCACGCCCACTTCCACCAGCCCGATGTAGCTCTCCATGGCGGCCACGCGCTTGCCCGAATACACGGCCATCTCGCAGCCGCCACCCAGGGCCAGACCCCGAATGGCCGAGACGGTGGGCACGCTGGCATAACGCAACTTGAGCATGACGTTTTGCAGCGCATGCGCCGCACCGTCAATCGCCTGGACACCACCCATCATGAATCCGGGCAGCATGGACTGTAGATCGGCACCCGCGGAGAACATTTCGTCGGGGGACCAGATCACCAGGCCCTGGTAATCTTTTTCAGCCAGGTCGATGGCGTTGTTCATGCCTTCGATGACCCCGCCGCCAATGGCGTGCATCCTGGTCTTGATGCTGGCAATCAGCACCTTGCTACCGGAAGGGCCTTCGTCCCCGTCCAGCGTCCACAGGCGTATGGATGCGTCTTCCTGCACCGTCGTGCCAGCAGTGGCAGCAGACGGCGCATTGGCACCGAGCACGCTTTCCGGAAAGTGCTGGCGGGCATATACGGGCAAGCTGCGAACTGGTGCGAAAGTGCCGGTGGTGGGGTTCCATGAACCCTGGGGCGTGTGCACGCCACCTGCTTCGGCCACGGGGCCCTTGAACACCCAATCAGGTAGCGGCGACTTGCACAGCGCTTTGCCGGCGTCAATGTCTTCCTTGACCATATTGGCCACTTCCAGCCAGCCGGCTTCCTGCCACAACTCGAACGGGCCCTGCTGCATGCCGAAGCCCCAGCGCATGCAGTAATCCACGTCACGGGCGTTGTCGGCAATGGAGGCCAGGTGCACGGCCGCATAGTGGAAAGCATTGCGCAAAATGGCCCACAGGAACTGTCCCTGCGCGCCTTCGCTGGCGCGCAAAAGCTTCAGGCGTTCGCCCGCAGGCTTCTTGAGCATGCGGCCATAGACCTCATCGGCCTTTTGACCTGCAGGCACATAGTCTTTGCTTTTCAGGTCAAACCGCAGCACATCACGTCCGACTTTTTTGAAGAAACCCGCTTTGGTTTTCTGGCCAAAGTTGCCCATTTCCAGAAGGGTCTTGAGCACTGCTGGCGTGGCAAAGCTCTCGTAAAAAGGGTCCGTATCGATGCTCAGTGTGTCCTGCAGCGTCTTGATGACGTGGGCCATGGTGTCCAGCCCCACCACATCGGCGGTGCGGAAAGTGCCCGAGCTGGCGCGACCCAGTTTCTTGCCCGTGAGGTCATCCACCACGTCGTAGGTCAGTCCAAAATTCTCGGCCTCTTTCATGGTGGCCAGCATGCCGGCAATACCCACGCGGTTGGCAATGAAGTTGGGGGAGTCCTTGGCACGCACCACGCCCTTGCCCAGATTGCTGGTGACAAAGGCTTCCAGATCGTCGAACACCTGTGGCTGCGTCGTGGGGGTATTGATCAACTCCACCAGCGCCATGTAGCGCGGTGGATTGAAGAAATGGATACCGCAGAAACGCGGCTTGATTTCCTCGGGCAAAGCCTCGCTCAGCCGGGTGATGGAGAGGCCCGAAGTGTTGGACGCCACGATGGTGTGTGGCGCCACAAACGGGGCAATTTTTTTATATAGGTCCAGCTTCCAGTCCATGCGCTCGGCAATGGCCTCGATGATGAGATCGCACTCGCCCAGCAGCGCCAGGTGCTCTTCGTAATTGGCCGCCTGAATCAGCACGGCGTCATCGGCCACGCCCAAGGGGGCGGGCTTGAGCTTTTTCAGACCGTCAATGGCGCGCGTCACGATGCCATTCTTGGGGCCTTCCTTGGCGGGCAGATCAAACAGCACCACGGGTACCTTGACGTTGACCAGATGGGCCGCAATCTGCGCACCCATCACACCGGCACCGAGCACGGCTACTTTTCGGACATTAAAACGGGACATACAATTTCCTGAAAATTACGGGACACGAATCCATATCTGGGTTCGGTAGAAAAATCCGATGTAACCGCGCATCTGGAGCTTCGTACCACCCTCTATGGGCGTTACGGTGGCGCGGTACACCTTGCCGTTGTTGGGGTCGAGGACGTTGCCGCCCTCCCATACATCCTTGCTTTCAGCCTTCTTGAGGCCACGCAGGATTTCCATGCCCAGGATGGGCTGGTCCTTGCGCTCATCCTTGCATTCGACACACTTGTCATCCTGCTTGGCCTTCACGTCAAGGATTCTTTCGACCTTGCCGGAAACCACACCACCGTTCTCCACGATGCGGATTTCAGACTTGATCGAACCGTCATGGTCATCAATGGTTTTCCATAAGCCCACAGGTGTCATCTGCGCCATGGCCGCCACAGACGACAGACCAATTACGATTGCAATAGCTGAACGAAACATAAGAACTCCTCTTTTTTAAAAGTAACCGTTTGAATCGCCCAACGTGAATCGGGTCAGGCAAATACCGCGTCGGTATCCATAAGTACCTTGCTTCCGGAGCGAGCGGTACGCATCAATGTAGCCGTTTCGGGGAACAATTTGGCAAAGTAAAAACGCGCGGTCTGCAGCTTGGCGACATAGAACAGATCGGTGTTGCCTGCCACGATTTCGCGCAGCGCCACTTGTGCCATACGGGCGAAGAAATAGCCAAAAACCAGGTGGCCCGCGACGCGCAGGTAATCCACCGCAGCGGCCCCCACCTCGTCGGGGTTCTGGAAACCCTTGAACCCCAGTTCGGTGGTGAACTTGGTCATCTGGTCGCCCAGGATCGCAATGGGGTTGATGAATTCCGCCATCTTCTCATTCACGCCTTCTTCGGCCACCAGTTGCCCCACCAGCTTGCCGAACTTGCGCAGTGTGGCGCCGTTGTTGCCCAGAATCTTGCGGCCCAGCAGGTCCAGCGACTGGATGGTGTTGGTGCCTTCGTAGATCATGTTGATGCGGTTGTCGCGCACGAACTGCTCCATGCCCCACTCCTTGATAAAACCGTGGCCGCCAAACACCTGCATGCAGGCGTTGGTGGCGATGTGGCCGTTGTCTGTGAGGAAGGCCTTGACGATAGGTGTCAGCATGGCCAGCATTTCGCCAGAGTCCTTGCGCACTTTTTCGTCCGGATGGTTGTGCTCTTTTTCCAGCAGCATGGAGCAATAGGCCGACA
>JAYTRR010000057.1:0-18653 GCA_043746005.1 Burkholderiales bacterium | reverse complement strand
GCAAAACGACCACGCTCTATTCCACGCTCAAACGGGTGGCTACGGAAGAAGTCAACGTCAGCACGGTGGAAGACCCTATCGAAATGATCGAGCCCGCCTTTAATCAGACGCAGGTGCAGCCGCAGCTCGATTTTGGTTTTCCGCAGGGGTTGCGCGCGCTGATGCGACAGGACCCCGACATCATCATGGTCGGAGAAATCCGCGACCTGGAAACGGCCGAGATGGCCGTGCAGGCGGCGCTCACCGGGCATCTGGTTTTCTCCACCCTGCATACCAACGATGCACCATCGGCGGTGACGCGGCTGATGGAGTTGGGTATTCCTCCGTATTTGATCAATGCAACGCTGTTGGGTGTGCTGGCACAGCGGCTGGTGCGAACGCTGTGCAAGCAGTGCCGTGTGCGCGATGAAGAGACGACCCGCGAGGCGCTGGGTGAGTTGATCAAGCCGTGGCAAATCAACGGGGGCTACAAGCCATTCAAACCCGTGGGTTGCGTGGACTGCCGCATGACCGGTTTCATGGGGCGCATGGGTTTGTATGAGTTGTTGGTGGTGTCAGAAGGTTTCAAGACACGGGTCAGCGCAGACCCCAGTATGGATGTCTTGCGACGCCAGGCTATTGCCGATGGTATGCGTCCATTGCGGCTTGCCGGAGCGTTGCGCGTGGCCGAAGGCATGACAGTCATGGAGGAGGTTCTGACGTCCACACCGCCCATGAGTTGAATGGTTGCGTGCCACTTTTTTGCGTGCAGAACGGGGCACCTTTTTCTTAGGTTCGAGGAGACAAATAATGAATATAAAAAGTCAAAAAGACTTTTTCTCAGGACTCATGTTTATGAGCGTTGGAGTGGCATTTGCGTGGGGTGCCAGCACTTATACCATCGGCAACGGAGCCCGCATGGGCCCCGGTTATTTTCCGTTGGCTTTGGGCGTTTTACTGGCTGTGCTTGGATGTGTCATCACCTTCAAGGCGCTGGTTGTGGAAACGGTAGACGGCGACAAGATCGGCAAATTTGCGTGGAAGCCGCTGATTTTCATCATTCTGGCCAATCTGGTGTTTGGCGCGATGATTGGTGGCCTGCCCAGTATTCATTTGCCGCCTCTGGGTTTGATTGCGGGTATTTATGCACTGACATTCATTGCCTGCCTGGCTGGTGACGAGTTTAAGTTCAAGGAGGCCTTCGCGCTGGGCACGATACTGGCCGTCATGAGCTACTTTGCGTTCATCGTGCTGCTTAAATTGCAGTTCCCCGTCTGGCCTGCTTTCATCGCCGCTTAAGGACCTAGCACCATGGATTTGTTCAACAATCTTGTTCTGGGGTTCAGCGTGGCGTTTACGCTGCAGAACCTCATGTATGCATTCATCGGCTGCTTTCTCGGTACTGTCATCGGCGTGTTACCCGGTATCGGCCCCCTTGCGACCATTGCTATGCTGTTGCCGGCCACCTACGCGCTGCCACCCGTGGCCGCGCTCATTATGCTGGCAGGCATTTATTACGGCGCGCAGTATGGCGGCTCCACCACCGCAATTCTGGTGAATCTGCCGGGCGAATCCTCCTCGGTTGTGACCGTGATTGATGGCTACCAGATGGCGCGCAACGGCCGGGCGGGTCCGGCGCTGGCAGCAGCCGGTTTGGGTTCGTTTTTTGCTGGTAGCGTCGGCACGCTGATTCTGGCTGCTTTTGCCGGACCACTGACCGAGCTGGCATTCAAATTCGGTCCTGCGGAATATTTTTCCCTGATGATTCTGGGCTTGATTGGCGCCGTGGTACTGGCGTCCGGCTCGTTGCTCAAAGCCATTGCGATGATCGTCCTGGGATTGCTTCTGGGCATGGTTGGGACCGATGTCAATTCCGGTGTCGCTCGCTTCAGCTTTGATATTCCCGAGTTGACCGATGGCATTGGCTTCATTGTGATCGCCATGGGCGTGTTCGGTTATGGTGAAATCATCAGCAACCTCGGAAAGCACGAAAGTGAGCGCGAAGTCTTCACGGCCAATGTGACCGGCCTGTGGCCCACCAAAGAGGATTTCCGGAACATGATTCCCGCAGTGCTCCGCGGCACTGCACTGGGTTCCGTGTTGGGAATTTTGCCAGGCGGCGGTGCTGTCATGGCCGCATTCGCCGCATACACGCTGGAAAAAAAGACCAAGCTGCGCCCGGGTGAGGTTCCATTTGGCAAGGGCAATATCCGGGGCGTTGCCGCCCCTGAATCGGCCAACAATGCGGGTGCTCAGACCTCCTTTATTCCGTTGCTCACCTTGGGCATTCCGCCCAACGCCGTGATGGCGTTGATGGTGGGTGCCATGACCATCCACAACATCCAGCCTGGCCCCCAAGTGATGACCAGCAACCCTGAGTTGTTCTGGGGCCTGATTGCCTCGATGTGGATTGGTAACCTGATGCTGGTGATCTTGAACCTGCCCTTGATCGGCATCTGGATCAAGTTGCTGAGCGTGCCTTACCGGTGGCTGTTTCCGTCCATCGTGCTGTTTTGTGCGATTGGGGTGTATTCCACCAACAACACCACCTTTGACATCTGGATGGTGGGCCTCTTTGGCTTCATCGGTTACCTGTTCATCAAGTTGGGTGCCGAGCCGGCACCTTTGTTGCTGGGCTTCATTCTCGGGCCCATGATGGAAGAATATTTGCGCCGTGCGCTGCTGTTGTCGCGTGGTGACTGGAGCGTATTCCTGACCCGGCCGCTGTCCGCGGGCCTGCTTGCAGCGGCGGTCTTGTTGCTGGTCGTGGTGTTGATGCCCTCCGTCAAATCCAAGCGCGAGGAAGCCTTCGTCGAGGATTGAGTGAGGAGGGTGTTCATAAAATTTATCAATCCGATTGATTGGATTAATTAACCAAAAGCATGGCGTGAAGCACCTAAGATGCAGGCTGTTCATTTGCAGAACAGCAACTTCAAGAGAAAAACACCATGTCTTTGATCAACACCGTAATTAAACCCTTCAAGAACGAAGCCTTTCACAATGGCAAGTTCGTGACCGTCACCAACGAAACTCTCAAGGGTAAGTGGAACGTGTTCATTTTCATGCCCGCAGCCTTCACTTTCAACTGCCCCACCGAAGTGGAAGACGCTGCTGACAACTATGCCGAGTTCCAGAAGGCGGGTGCCGAGGTCTATATCGTGACCACTGACACCCACTTCGCCCACAAGGTGTGGCACGAAACTTCGCCTGCCGTTGGCAAGGCCAAGTTCCCGCTGATTGGTGACCCGACCCACGCCCTGACACGTGCCTTTGATGTGCATATCGAAGAAGAAGGTCTGGCGTTGCGCGGCACCTTTGTGATCAATCCCGATGGCGTGATCAAGACGATGGAGGTCCATTCCCCCGAAATCGCCCGCGATGTCAAGGAAACCCTGCGCAAGCTCAAAGCGGCCCAATACACCGCGGCTCACCCCGGCCAGGTGTGCCCCGCCAAGTGGAACGAAGGCGCCAAGACCATCACGCCTTCACTGGACCTGGTCGGCAAGATCTAAATCCGCCGGTATGCCAGAGGGCGTTGCCGCGCAGGCGACGCCCAACAGCCGGACAGTGCCGAGGTGTCTTGCACCTCGCCGTCCGGCTTTTTATATGCCAAATCGGCCCCTAGAACCCGTAGATAGTGCGCAAGTAGCTATCAAAATAGTAGCAAAACAGGATCCCGACATGCTCGACCAAGAACTCAAAACCCAACTCGCAGGCTATCTGGAGCGCGTGTCGCAGCCTTTTGAGATGGTGGCGTCAACCAACGACACTGAGACTTCCCGCGAGATGGTCGACCTGTTGCAAATCATTCAGAGCCTGCGCAGCGACAAGATCACCTTGCGCACGGATGGTCAGGATGCCCGCAAACCGTCCTTCACTTTGCAGCGTGCTGGCACTGCCACCAGCCTGCGATTTGCCGGTTTGCCGCTGGGCCATGAATTCACTTCCCTGGTGCTGGCCCTCTTGTGGACCGGTGGGCATCCTCCCAAGGTGGAGCAGGACGTGATTGACCAGATCAAGGGTTTGGATGGAGACTTCAACTTTGAGGTCTACATGAGCCTGACCTGCCACAACTGCCCGGACGTGGTGCAGGCACTCTCGCTCATGGCCATCCTCAACCCCAGAATCAAAACCACGGTGATTGAAGGCGGCACCTTCCAGCAGGAAGTGACCGAGCGCGAAATCATGGCCGTGCCCATGGTGTTTCTCAACGGCCAGATGTTCAGTTCCGGCCACATGCTGGTGGAAGAGATCGTCGCCAAGCTCGACACCGGTGCTGCGGCCAGGGACGCCGCCAAGCTCTCCGCCAAGGAGCCATATGACGTGCTAATCGTCGGCGGTGGCCCCGCAGGCGCAGCCGCTGCGGTGTACGCTGCCCGCAAAGGCATTCGCACCGGTGTCGTGGCTGAACGATTCGGGGGCCAGACGCTGGATACATTGGCAATTGAGAATTACATCTCGGTATTGGAAACCGATGGACCGAAATTTGCTGCGGCGCTGGAGCAGCAGGTCAGGCACTATGGCGTGGACATCATGAATTTGCAGCAAGCTGCCAAGTTGGTGCCCGCATCCACACCCGGTGGATTGATTGAGGTGCAGTTGGCCAACGGTGGCTCGCTGAAAAGCCGCTCCGTTATTCTGTCCACCGGTGCGCGCTGGCGTGAGGCCAATGTGCCGGGTGAAAAACAATACCGCAACCACGGCGTGGCCTATTGTCCGCATTGCGACGGCCCCCTGTTCAAGGGCAAGCGCGTAGCTGTAATCGGTGGAGGCAACTCCGGCGTGGAGGCCGCCATTGACCTGGCCGGCGTGGTGGCTCATGTCACCCTGCTCGAATTTGCGGAAGCCCTGCGCGCGGATGCCGTGCTGGTCAATAAACTGAAGAGTCTCCCCAATGTGGATATTCACACGCAAGCGCTGACGACCGAATTCACCGGAGACGGAAGCAAGGTGAACGGGCTGACCTACACCGACCGCACCACTAATGAGAGCCACCACATCGAGCTCGAGGGGGTGTTTGTGCAGATCGGTCTGGTTCCCAATGCAGAGTGGCTTAAAGGCACATTGGAGCTGTCGCGCCACGGCGAGATCATGGTCGATGTGAAAGGTCAGACATCGCTTCCCGGCGTGTTTGCGGCGGGGGACGTCACTACGGTGCCTTACAAGCAAATCGTGATCGCAGCTGGAGATGGCGCCAAAGCCGCGCTCAGTGCCTTTGACCATCTGATCCGTTCACCGGCACCGATTGCCGCCTGAGTGATCATTCTTTTGGCCCCCATGGAGGGGCTGCTGGACTTTGTGTTGCGCGACATCCTGACCCGTGTGGGCGGGGTGGATCGCTGCGTGTCAGAGTTCATCCGGGTAACCGACACCCTGTTACCGGAGAAGGCCTTCTTGCGAGTCATCCCTGAGCTGGCGAATGGCGGGTTCACCCCATCGGGTACACCCGTACGCGCGCAGTTGCTGGGGTCTGATCCGGTTTGCCTGGCCGAAAATGCGGCCCGTCTGGCGGCTATGGGCCCCCATGGCATCGATCTCAATTTCGGCTGCCCGGCCAAAGCGGTCAATCGCCACGGGGGTGGTGCCGCTCTGCTGGAACATCCTGAGTTGTTGACCCGCATTGTGGCGGCGGTGCGCAGGGCCGTGCCGGCCCACATGCCGGTTTCCGCCAAGATGCGGTTGGGTTTTCACGATGATGCGCGCGCGGTAGAGTGTGCGCAGGCGATTGAACTGGGTGGTGCCAGTGAGGTGGTGGTGCATGCCCGCACCAAAGCCGATGCGTACCGCCCTCCCGCGTACTGGGAGCGCGTGAACGACATCCGGCTTGCTGTTTCCATTCCGGTGGTAGCCAATGGCGAGATATGGACCGCACAGGACGCGCGTCGCTGCCGGCAGGCATCAGGCTGCAACAGCATCATGGTGGGTCGCGGGATGGTCGTGGACCCAGGCCTGGCCTTGGCAATACGTCAAGATGAACGCAGCGATGCAATGCATGTTGCTGATACGGTGACATGGCAAATGCTGCAACCCTTGTTGGGGGAGTTCTGGGTGTTGGTTTGCAGCCGCCTGGAGCGACGTCAGCAGGCCGGGCGTCTCAAGCAATGGCTCAATTTCCTGCGGTGGCGACATATTGAGGCAGAACGGGCGTATCTGGAACTCCGCACCCTTCACGACCCCATCCTGATCACCCAGTGGCTGGTGCGCGAAGGCGTGCTTGCGACTCACAGTCCGGTGGCGTGCAGCAACTCCGGACCAGACATGCGCTGACCGGCATGGTGGTTGGCCAGGAGTTCACACATTTTGGTGTTGACTGGAGTGGGCACTCCATGCTGTGCGGCCAGCCGAACTGCGGCACCACAAAGATCATCAATTTCGGTGGTGCGCCCCTGCTGAACATCGTCCCACATGGAAGACCGGGCATTTTCATCCATGCGCAGCATGCGTGCCGCTACACGCGTAAATAGCCAGTTGGGCAAACGCAGGATGTAAGGCAGGACATGGGGCGGAGCCGTCGCAACCTTGGCTGGATGAATGCCGGCGGCTTTCAATGCGGCCAATGCTTCCAGTTGCATCGCCGCTAGGACCCGGCGGTAATCCCGGTTCATCAGCTGCGCGCGCAATGGCATGTCAGACAGTGCGTTAACCGGATTGTTGAGGTTCAACAACAGTTTTCCCCACTGAATGGGGCGCATATCGTCCGACAGTTCCACCGGTAAACCGGCTGCGATGAGTGCGGGCCGAATCTGCTCAGTCGTCGGGTTCCGACCCAATTGCAGCGGGCCCGTGGTGCCGCGGTGCACATGGTTGGTTTTCAGCATCACGACATTGAAGGGCACCATGCCCGCAACGGCTTTCAATTGGGGTGCCGCCGTTGCGATGCGCGCGACATTGTCCACACCGTTTTGCATCGACAGGACCATGGTGTGTGCAGGACATACCGTCGCCAGCGCCTGAATGGCCGACACGGTGCCGCCGCCCTTGACGCACAGCATGACGATGGTCGGCGACGTGAACATGTCCGCATCCACTGTGGTTGCCAGACGCATTTTGTCCGGGTGGACATGCGCCTTGAAACCGTCCAGATCGGTCACGGTAAGACCGTCCCGGGCTATGGTGTCGATGATCTTTGGACGACCAATCAGCGTGACCTGTTCACCGGCTGCAGCAAGACGCGCGCCCAGATAACAGCCGATGGCGCCAGCGCCAAGAATGACGTAATTCATGTAAATAGTGCCTCAAAACCCTCAGCAGGTTCAAATCGCTTGTTGCGATACGACAGCCGCGTGGGGCCCGGCATCGCTCGCGTGCTGACCGGGTGGCGGGCGTCGCCGGGGTAACAGATCACCCGTTCTCCCCCGTCGTTGAAAGCCTCCGGCAGGATCAGCGGCGGGGAACTGCTGCGTGCACCTTCCATGACGCTGTCCACGGTGCCGAAGCGCGATAGGTGAGCAATGGTCATGATTTGTGGCGGTGCCAATTCGATCCGGCTGTTCCAGTATTGCTCCAGGGCCGCGCGCGGGCGCAACCAGACGCTCTCGGTGGCTTCGTGGTTATCGTGGCGCGCTTCCTGATCGGGAGGAACGGCAGCGACAAAAAAGCGGGTATCAAAGCGTTTGCTGGTAACCGATGGCATGCGCGGGGTGATCCAGCGGGACCAGGGCAACACATTGCTGGTTTGCAGGCGCAGGGACAGGCGGCTGAGCATCTCGTTAAAGGGCAGGTCCGGCTGCTGCGCTAACGCAGTGTGTGCCGTGTGCGCATCTTGCGCGAACAAAACGCGGGATTCTTCAAATGCCTCACGCAGGGCTGCAACGTAAAGCCCTGTAGCTGTACTGACCGGCGTATCAGCCTCTCCCAAGGCGGCATGCAGTTGCGCTGGGTGCTGGTCCAGGTGGGCCAGGGTGTCCAGCCTGGCGTCGCTGTCGTCAAGCTTTCCACCGGGGAACACATAAGCACCCCCCAGAACGTCAGACAGACCATGGCGTTTGACCAGGAACACTTCCATTCCTTGCGGCGTGTCGCGCAGCATGATCACGGTGGCCGCATCACGGGGTGGAGCAGTCGGGATTTCAGAGTTCAATTCCATGGCACTGTCGCTTTGGGTAATGGGAATGGCAAACGCCTGAATTACAGTACGTGTGGATGCGCAAAGGCTAACAGATGCCTTGCGTTGTGTTTGTCTCTCATATTGCAGGAAAAACGTATGACTATCGAATTCAAGGGGCGTGTTGCCATTGTGACCGGTGCCGGAGGTGGTTTGGGTCGCCAGCATGCATTGGCGTTGGCAGCGCGTGGTGCGAAGGTCGTGGTGAATGATCTCGGTGGTGCCCGCGATGGATCCGGCGGCTCCGTCAGCGCAGCGCAATCGGTTGTGGATGAAATCAGGGCCGCAGGCGGTGAAGCCATCGCCAACGGTGCTTCGGTCACTGACTGGGAGGCCGTGCAGGCTATGGTTCAGCAAGCGGTGGATACCTGGGGTCGCGTGGATATTCTGGTCAATAACGCGGGCATTTTGCGAGACAAAAGCTTTGCAAAAATGGATATTGCCGATTTTCGTTTGGTGATGGACGTGCACCTCATGGGCGCAGTGCACTGTACCAAGGCGGTCTGGCCCCATATGACCGAGCAGAAATATGGCCGCATTTTGATGACGACGTCATCGTCTGGCCTGTATGGCAATTTTGGGCAATCCAATTATGGCGCTGCAAAACTGGCACTGGTGGGACTGATGCAAACACTGTCGATCGAAGGTGCCAAGAATGACATCCGGGTCAACTGCCTGGCGCCCACGGCGGCGACTCGGATGACCGAAGATCTCATGCCCCCAGCGGTTTTGGCTGCACTCAAACCAGAGGCGGTGGTGCCCGCCATGCTGGTGCTCGTCTCAAGCGATGCGCCAACCCGAACCATCTTGTGTGCCGGTGCAGGTAGCGTTGAAGCGGCCAATATCACTTTGACGCAAGGCGCGTGGATCGGGCTGGACACGCAGTCGCCCGAACGACTCGCTAAGCAATTGCTGCAGATTTGTGATCGCACCGGTGAATCCGTACCGCAAAGCGGCGCGGCACAGGGCATGCACGAGATAACGCGGGCAACTGCGCACCTCGGCTCAGTCTGACCCTGCGTTGCCCCCGGGTTGCTGCAGGAAATCCCGGGCTGTGTTACCTTTGCCACCCACGAAAAAGTATTAGGGCCACAGGCATGGACAGTTTTAAAGAGGCCCTTGGTGTGCTGACGCTCCAGCGTCTTCAAGGCATGCGCCGCGGGGTTGAAAAAGAGAGCTTGCGGGCAGAGCCAGGCGGTGCGCTTGCCATGACGCCGCATCCTGTGGCGCTGGGTTCTGCGCTCACCCACCCTCACATTACGACCGATTTCAGCGAATCGCAGGTTGAGTTGATTACGGGTGTCCACGCAGGGGTGCAGGATTGCTTTAATGAGCTCATGCAGGTGCAACAGTTCACTACAGAGGCCTTGGGCAATGAAATGCTCTGGGTATCCAGCATGCCCTGTGGGCTTCCCGCAGATGACGCTATTCCGATTGGTCAATACGGAACATCCAATGTCGGGCGTTCCAAGAGCGTGTATCGCATGGGGCTGGGCAACCGTTACGGCCGGCGTATGCAGACCATTTCGGGTATTCACTACAACTGGTCTTTGCCCGATGTATCCAGCGAGGCCTACTTTGGGCTGATCCGCAACTTCCGCAGGCATGCGTTTTTGCTGCTGTACCTGTTTGGAGCTTCACCTGCAGTCTGCTCATCGTTTGTTGCAGGGCGCCAGCATCAGCTGCAGGCGCTCAACGCACACACCATGTACCGTCCTTATGCGACGTCGCTTCGCATGGGGCGTTTGGGCTACCAGAGCGACGCGCAGGCTTCGCTGGCGGTTAGTTACAACAGTCTGCAGGGCTATGGTGACTCGCTGCAGGATGCATTGACCCGGCCGTATCCACCGTATGAGGCCATTGGTGTGCGGGGGCCTGATGGGGAATACCGCCAGCTGGCTACCAGCCTGTTGCAGATCGAAAACGAGTTCTACGGCACCATTCGCCCCAAGCGCGTGATTTTCCCGGGCGAGCGGCCTTTGCACGCGCTGCGGGAGCGGGGTGTGGAGTATGTGGAAGTGCGTCTGATGGACCTCGACCCGTTCGAGCCCGTCGGCATCAACAGCCAGACCATGCGCTTTCTGGATGTTTTTTTACTGCATTGCCTGCTTTCTGAGAGCCCACCTGACACACCACAGGAAATCGTTGCCCAGGCGCACAACCAACACAGTGCGGCCGAGCGGGGACGCGAGCCCGGGCTGCAGTTGGAGCGGGGCGACGGCACGGTATCCCTCACCGATTGGGGGATTGAACTGGTAAGCCAACTGGCGCCCATTGCACGCCAGTTGGACGCAGCCCATGTCAGCACCGATTACTCTGCCGCGGTGGAGGCTGCGGTTTATGGGCTCCAGAACCCGGACACCTTGCCATCCGCTCGCGTACTGCGTGAGGTGACGGAACGTTTTGACGGATCATTCGTGGCTTTCGTCAAAGCGCAATCTGCACTGACAAAAAAGGCCATGCTCGACAACCCGCTTGAACCCGCTTTGCAACAGCATTTTGCACAACTATCCCAAGCGTCATGGGACGATCAACGCAAGATTGAGGCTGCGGACACCATGCCATTTGACATCTACCTCCAGGAATATCTGTCTCCGAGAAGGCTTGTCAAAGGCAAGGCGACGAACGAGCAGGCCATTTTTTCGTGATGTGGTCCAGGTTTTTATGTCAAACCCTTCCATGCGGATCCGTTGCCTGCACCGCGCAGCATCGCAATTGACTAACGACCTCCCAGGACCACCGTAGTGGTGGCCCGGGGTTGCGGATCAGGCCGCTTTGCGAACGCGAGCCACCTTCTTGGCCACTGTGCGCTTGGCGGCAGCAACCTTTACCTTGGCTTTTCTGCCGGCAATCTTGTTTGCCAGTGCGCCGGACTGGGCTTCCAGCTTGGCGGCGACTTTGGTCACAGCCTGGGCCGCCGGCACAACGGCAACCGCTAGCGTGTCCAGCTTGACGCCAGTGGCTTTCTCGAAACGGCTCGCATTCGCCGACACTTGGGACACACCCTTGCCAGCCAATTCAACCGCCTTGTTGACCGCGACATCAGCGCCGTCAGAGGTCAGCTCAACGCCCTTGGCGTAGAGGCCCGTGATCTTTTTTTGTGCCGTAACAGCGTTGCCGCGCACTTCAGCGCTCAGGCGGGTTCCTGTGTGGGCCACAGCAGCGGCCCAGCTGTGGTTCATGAAGCCAACAGCGCGCTCGTTGCCGACGCGGTAAGCGTTGATTACGTTTTTGGCAGTGTTGCCGTAGGACTCAATCAGTTCGTTGGTGACAGTCGCGAGTTTTTGTGCAGCCATGAAAATTCTCCTGAGAAAGTTGAAAAGAACAAGTGATGGGTCGAATTCTCTCGGTTCACGCTAGTGGAGGCACCTTAATTCGAGGTGTTTTCCTAGAGCGAGCTGTCTACAGGACTCGCTGTCCATGAGGCCGTGCTGTGCAAACTGCCCGACAATGCGAGCTTCCTATTTCAATGCGAAGGCTCCAAGGCATGGCAATTCAGTGGTTCCCGGGTCACATGCACCTGACGCGCAAGGCGATCGAAGAGCGCATCAAGGAGATTGATGTGGTCATCGAGCTGCTGGATGCCCGCCTGCCAGGCTCCAGCGCAAACCCCATGCTGGCGCAGTTAACGGCCGGCAAGCCTGCTTTGAAGGTCCTGAACAAGCAAGACCTGGCTGACCCCGCACGCACCGCGCTGTGGCTGGCGCATTACAACGCCATGCCCGGCACGCGTGCGCTGGGGCTGGATGCGAGCATGACCGCGCCTGCCAAGGTACTGATCAAGGCTTGCTACGAGCTGGCGCCCAACCGGGGCACTATGGTCAAGCCCATGCGGGTGTTGATTTGCGGCATTCCAAACGTGGGTAAGTCGACCCTCATCAATACCATGAAGGGCAAGCGCGCCACCCTCACGGGCGACGAAGCCGGTGTGACCAAGCTGGAGCAGCGCATTGTGCTGGCCGATGGCTTCTACTTGTTTGATACCCCGGGCGTGCTGTGGCCCCGGATTATTGTGGCCAAGAGTGGCTACAATCTGGCTGCCAGTGGCGCCATTGGCCGCAACGCATTTGACGAAGAAGAGGTGGCGCTGGAGCTGCTTGACTATTTGCGCCAAAACTACCCGGCCGAGGTGGAAGCCCGTTACAAAGTCACTGGCGTGGCCGGAATGACTGACGAACAGGTGCTCGAAGCCATTGGCCGCAAACGTGGTGCCATCCAGAGCGGTGGGCGCATCAACCTGCAGAAGGCCGCTGATATCGTCATCCACGACTTTCGCCATGCCGTCATGGGCCGAATGACACTGGAAACCCCTGAAGAGTTTGCAGATTGGTTGGCCCGGGGCCAGAAAATGGACGCCGAGCGACAAGTCAAGAAGGATGCCATTGAGCTCGATCGGGCGATCCGCTTTAAAAAAGTGCCCCGGCCACCGCGCGTAGCGCCGCCTGACGACGAAGTTTCAGACTGAGTCATTCTGTTGACGGTTGTCAAAACTTGCACAAGGTCTCTCTGACATCATGAATCTTTGGGTTGAGGGCCCGCAGGAGACTTTCATGACCACGAAGCGGATTTTGCTAATACAGGGCCACCCTGACCCTATCAATACCCACTTGGGCCACGTGTTGGCCGATGCGTATGCCGACGGTGCGCAGAAAGCTGGTCACACGGTGCGCCGTGTGGACGTAGCCGGGCTGGAATTTCCGTTGCTGCGCACCCAGCAAGACTGGGAGGATGGCGTTCTGCCTCCCTCTCTGGCGCAGGCGCAGGCGGATATTGAATGGGCCCGGCATCTGGTACTGTTTTCCCCCTTGTGGCTGGGCGACAATGGAGCCCATGAAGACCCTACTCCCTCTGCAACTGTTTGTTCACCCCGAAAAGACCGATCCCAATCCGCTGGTTTTGTACCATGGCCGGAGCTGCCCCGATGGGTTTGCCGCTGCGCTGGCCGCCTGGTTGTATTACGAAGGCAAAGCCGAATTTTTGGGGCTGGACCACGGGGACATCAAATCCGTGGACGACTTGCCCGCGCTCAGTGGCCGTGCGGTATATATCCTCGATTTTTCATTCTCTCCCGAGATTCTTCGGGGCATTGAAGAGCGTGCGACCAAGCTGGTGATGCTGGACCACCACAAGAGTGCTGCCGAGAAGCTGACCGGTTTTTCCTGCCGCTGCGGTGTGGTGCACTTTGACATGAGCAAGTCGGGTGCGCGCCTGGCCTGGGAGTTCTTTCAGTCGGACAAGCCCGTGCCCGATTTAGTGCGCTTTGTGGAAGATCGCGACATCTGGGCTTGGCAATACCCCGAAAGCAAGGGCTTTTTGGCGGCACTGGATATGGAGCGGTTTGACTTTGTCCGCTGGGCGGAGATCGCAATGTTCAGTCCCGTGCAGCTGACCAGTTTCATGGCGCGGGGCGCGGCCATGGACGAAAAATTCAGCAAGCTCGCTGCCGATATCGCCGAGGGCGCGCAACCCGTTGTGTTCAACGGTCAGCACGGTCTCATGGTCAATGCTCCCGGCGTGTTCCACAGTCTGGTGGGCGATCTGCTTTCTGCGAAAAGCGGCACCTTTGCGCTCATGTGGAGCGCAGCCAAAGGCGGTGTCATCAAGGCCGGCGTGCGTTCGCAACGCGGTTTTGACTGCATTCCTCTGGCGGAGAGCATGCATGGAGGTGGCCACGCCCAAGCCTGCGGCTTCAAGATGCCAACCGACCGGTTGCCTGAGTTGCTGAGCGGCGTGTTTGACGCCACCCGTTCTTAAATGGGCAGATGACCCGGAAGCGCCTCACCCCAATAGTGAAATGTGAAGGGTCTGGGCCCCGGCAGGTACCGCGTTTGTGTGTCAGGCTGGATAAAACCGGCTTGCAGCAACAGCGCGGGTATGTCACGCCCCAGATGGCAGCCACCAGCCAATGGCCCCCAAAGTGGCTGCAACCGATCTTGCCAGCGCTGTACCGATGCATCGGGTGCACGACCGTGTTCGCAAAACAATAAACGACCGTGGGGCGCCAGCACCCTGCGCATCTCTTTGAGTGCTGCCAAAGGGTCAGGAATGGTGCACAGCGTATAGGTGATGAGCACCGTGTCAAAGCTTGCGTCGGGCAGTGGAATCTGCTCGGCCGACAGTCCCACCAGATCCACATCCAGCCCGGATTGCGCAATGCGCTCGCGCGCCAGGGGGTGTAGCTGCAGGGCAGGGTCCAGCCCCGTGATTCGGGTCACGCGCGTCCTGTCGTAGTAGCGCATGTTGAGTCCGGTACCAATACCGACCTCGAGGACTCGCCCCTGCGCCAAGGGAACCACCAGCTGACGCTGGCGGCCTACCATGGACAAACCACAAGCGAAATCCAGCATGGGTGGCAGGATGTGCCTGTCGTACCAGGATGGGGTCATGCGGCCCTGATCCGTTGCCCGCAAGGCATGCCCATCAAACCGGTCACTTGGTCTTGATTTTTCCGCGCGGCATCACCGTGGTCACGGGAGCCATGGGGCGGTCAGACGTGGAGTTTTTTGGCTCCGAATTGTCCTTCTTGGGTTTCTTCGACATCTTTTCACTGCGCTGGTCACCTTTAGCCATAAGTCCTCCATATTCGGCCCCGAAATGGAGCCCGATAACCAGATATTACGGCACAAACTGACTCACTTGCTACTCTGCAAGTGCCAATGGAGCCTGTTTGGCGCAAATGCATCAAAACTGATGTATGTCAAGGAAATCAGCGTGCCGTGGGTGCAGCATTAGTGGGTACACATTTCATTTACGAGGTATTCACATGTTCAAACACATTCTGGTCGCTACCGACGCGTCTCCGGCATCCGAGCACGCAGCCAAACTGGCTGTCAGTCTGGCGCGCACCCATGGCGCCAAGCTCACGGCTGTGTATGTCGTCGATCCCTATCCTTACATTGGCGTGGGTGAGATCAATCCCATGGGCTTTCAGGCCTACATGTCGGCTGCGCAGGACTTGGCAGCCCAGGCCCATGCGCAGGTGGAGGCGCTGTGCAAGCAGGATGGCGCGCCCATCGCCTTGCAGGCACGTCTGGTGGAGGATGTCACCGCTGCCAGCGGCATTGTGCAAACTGCCCAGACGGAAGGCGCAGATCTGATCGTGCTGGGTTCCCATGGCCGCACAGGTATTGCACGGTTGATGCTCGGCAGCGTGGCTAACAAAGTGGTGGCTGAATCAACCGTGCCGGTGCTGATTACACGCTAGCAAGGGAGGCCGCCGTGCGCTGCTGTAATGCCACGAAGAGGGCATGGGCAGTTGCGGGGGTGCTTGCTGGTGCGCCGACGAACTCTTCCATTGCCAAAAAATCAACCGGTCGGTTTATTCCTTTTTGCCTCGCCGCCAAAAATGCCCCATCAAGGGTTTGACGCTGGTGCCATGCAGAAAAATCGACATCGTCACCACGATCAGGGTCAGCTGAATCAACTTCAGTGCCAGTGGCTCGGGCAGGCCTTGCTGAATGGCGTACATCAGGTAATAGAGCGAGCCAATGCCACGCACGCCAAACCAGCCAATCATGCCGCGCAGGGGCTGTGCGGTGCTGCTTCCCCACATGCCCAACAATACGCTCACCGGTCGCGCCACGATAAACACAAATAGCGCCAGGCCCACGGCCTCCCAACTCCAGGAGTCGAGGAAGAGCGAGCCGCCAACCAGCAGAATCAGCATCAATTCGGAGAGCCGCTCCAGATGTTCCTTGAAGACCAGTGCGCCTTCGCTCACCTTGGGTACCGGCTCGGCTTCTCCACTGCCATCCACCGGCGTGCGGGTGGCCTTCGCCAGCTTTTGTTCAGTCTGGCGCAGCGCCACGGCGGCAAAAAAGACCGCCAGAAACCCCCAAGCATGCGCCATTACGGTTAAGCCATACACCACGCCAATCAGGCCCAAGCCCAAAAAATCGTCCAGCAATTCATGCTGGTGGGGCGCACGGCGAAGCTTCCAGCCCAAGCGGGCCAGTGCAACACCCGCTGCGACGCCAATGGCGATGCTGGCCAGCGTAGCCCACAACACGTCAACCAGTAGCCAGTTCACGCCATAGTCGCCCAGATCATGCAATCCCAGCAGACCCAATCCCAGCATGACAAACGGGAATGCGCTGCCATCGTTCATGCCCGCCTCGCATGTCAGGGTGAAGCGCAACTGGTCGCGGTCACCGGGATGGCGAATCTGCACATCGGTGGCCAGGACCGGATCGGTAGGCGCCAGAATGGCACCGAGTAGCACTGCGGCACCCAGCGGCAGGTCCAGCGCAAAATACGCCAGCGCAGCCACCATCGCCACGGTAATCGTCATCGAAACTGTGGCCAGCAGAACCGGCGTGCGCCAGCGCACTGCGCTGAAGGGCACCGGCATCTTGACGCCTGCAGAAAAGAGCGAAATCAGCACCACCACTTCCGTCAGCGTTTCCAGTAACGCAGACTCCTTCAGCGGGTTGAAGTGGAACAGATTGAGCCCACTGGGCCCCACGATCAGCCCCACGGCCAGATAAATGATGGCCGCCGTGATGGGTAAGCGCTTGAGCACGGTGTAGGTCAGCCCCATTACCAGCAACAGTGCACCGACCAGTATGAACCACTGCGCGTTAGTCATTAATGGAGTCCGGATTCATAGATCACTCGCTTGTCACTTGCTCAAGGGCGGGCTTGCATCATAGGCCCAGCCCACTGATCAATTACAAGGCACTGTCGGCAAAGCCAGTTGTGGTGCGGGTTCTGAGGCTTATAAACATAGTTATCCACAATGTGGCCCACAGGAATCGAGGGTAACTGGTGACTCATATGTGCTGCATTGCAGCAGATTGACCATCACTATTTTTTGCTATCACACATTTCCTTCCCATTGGCAAATTAGGCAAAAAATCTACGCATGGATAAGTTGACTTGCTTAAATAATGAGCAGAGGCTGCAAAGCCAGCACTGGTGCGGGGTTGGGCGCTTGTCAGTCTAGTTATCCACAACCTGGCCTACATCTCGCAGGGGTAACTATTTTTATGAAGTGGCCATCGTTTCACTGGCTGAGCACGATATGGGCGATCAGGCCGGTGGCAATCGCGATTAAAACAAAGTCCGGCCCCACCTGCACCCACTCGTGACCCCTTGGGGGGTGGGCTCAGGCGGTAGGTTCGGTAATCCGTCACCACATAGCGGTGGTTATGGGACTCGCGTGGCACGTAGCCTCCGGCGCCTGAATTCCGGACCGTGGGCGTTGTAATATGCGCGGCGATCATCCCAGCGCCTGGCGTGATCTTCATCACGGCGGTCATAGCGCTGGTGTCCCCTGTACTGGTCTTCCCGCGGGCCGTACCGGTCGTTGCCGTCCGCGAAAGAGAGTGCACTGAACCCCAGGCTGGCTACGGCAATGGCACAGACAATAACGTTGGATTTTATGGAGTAGCTCCTTGCGTTGAAAGAGCCTCCATCGTGTGGCTTCCATGTGTACCCGGTGTAAACGGCTGGGTTCTTTGTGCAAAGAAGGGTTGCAGGGCGTGCAACGCTATTTGCACGGCCGCCCGGCATCTGCGATAGTGCGCCTCAGGGCAGGGGCTAACTAATCGGCAATACACCACATGCTGAAATTGGCGTTAACCAGTCATCACTACTCTCTGCGTCGCAATTTGATGCTGCTGGTCATCGTATGCGTGATGCCTGCGGCCCTGGTCAGTGCCACATTGGCCTATTCCACTTACCAGGTGCAGCGGGACCATGTGGAGCAGCAGACGGTGCTGATGGCGCGTGCGATTCTGGCTGACCTGGAACGCGAAATTGCCACGATGGAGTCCGCCCTCAAGATTTTGGCTACCGCGAATGAGCTTTCGGCTGGCGATCTGCGTAGCTTCCATCAGCGGGCAGTCGATGCGCTGGTGTCCGGGATAGCGAACAACTACATCGTTACGGACCGTGAGGGGCGGCAAGTTCTCAATACCCTTCGACCCTATGGCGCGGTGCTGCCGACAACCGGAACGCCGCCGGAGATGGCGCGCGTGTTCACAGACCATGCGACCGTGCTGACCGATATGTTCACTGGGCAACTAACCCAATTACCTGTCGTTGCCATCGGTGTTCCAGTGGAGGTCCACAAGCAGATTGCCTACAGCCTGAACATGGGTCTTGACCCCAGGCGCATCACTGCGATCCTGAATCACCAGCAGTTGCCCAAAGGCTGGCTGGCTGCCGTAAGTGACAGCTCTGGCACCATCGTGGGTCGCTCCCGCGATGCAGAGCTTTACGTGGGGAAAAAGGCGGTCGCGGAGCTGATTGAAGCCATCGCCCAGCACGGCGATAGCATTATTCAGCTCGTCGACAGGGAGGGTATTGCGATGTTCGCGGGGTATTCCACTTCGGGGGCATGGCGATGGAGTGTGGTGGTGGGTGCGCCCAAGGCGGAACTTGAATACGACATTGCATGGCAGCTCGCACGCGTGCTGGTGGGTATCTTGGCCGCACTGGGCTTGGGGCTCTGGCTGGCACGCACCATTTCATTGCGGGTGCTGTTGTCGGTGCGCGAGCTCAACGACGCAGCCCTCTCCCTGAGCAAGGGTGAAAATGTGAAGCTGCCCACCATGCAACTGCACGA
>JAYTRR010000056.1:0-6433 GCA_043746005.1 Burkholderiales bacterium | reverse complement strand
TGCAGCCGCCGCTGGCCGGGCGCATCGTCGAGGGCAAGGGGCTGTCGATCGGCTATTTCGCGCAGCAGGAACTCGACGTGCTGCACCTCGACGACGGCGCGCTGGCGCACCTGGTCCGCTTGGCGCGCGATGTCGGCCCACCCGGCCGCGAGCAGGAATTGCGCGACTTCCTCGGCACTTTCCGCTTCACCGGCGAGATGGCAGCGCAGCCGGTCGGGTCGCTCTCGGGCGGGGAGAAGGCGCGGCTGGTGCTGGCGATGCTGGTCTGGCAGCGGCCCAACCTGCTGCTGCTCGACGAGCCGACCAACCACCTCGACCTGACCACGCGCGAGGCGCTGTCGATGGCGCTGAACGAATACGAAGGCACCGTGATGCTGGTCAGCCACGACCGGGCCTTGCTGCGCTCGGTCTGCGACGAATTCTGGATGGTGTCGCGCGGCGGCGTAGAGCCGTTTGACGGCGACCTGGATGACTACCAGCGTTACCTGCTGGACGAAGCCAAGCGCATGCGCGAAGAGGCCAAGGAAGCGGCTAAAGCACCCGCGAAACCGGCTGCGGTCGCCGCTCCGACTAAAGCAAAGGGAAAAGCCGACACTTCACCCAAATCCAAGAAGGCGCTTGACGATGTGGAGGCCCGCATGAAGGTGCTCAACGGAGAAGGTGCCTCGCTCGAAGATCGCCTGTCCACCAATCCGCACCCCTCGGAGATTGCCGAAATCGGACGCAACTTGAAGCTTGTAAATGACGAACTGGCACAACTGGAAGACCAGTGGCTGGAGTTGTCCAGCCGCAGCGAGACCATAGGTGCGTGACGCCGGAAGGTGACTGGATGCGTGCTGAATACCTGATGGACCAGGCGATTGCGCTCACCTACCGGTGGGCGGGATACGCTCTGCTGAACTGGTCCGACGATGCTGCACTCATGGCGTTGATGTTCTGCTAAGCAGTTAGCATTACAAAAACTGAAAATAAAAAGCCTGCTCACTTTTCAGTAGCAGGCTTTTTGTACCCTTTCGGGCTATCTGGTGGGATCTGCGAGATTCGAACTCGCGACCTACGGATTAAGAGTCCGCTGCTCTACCAGCTGAGCTAAGATCCCGGAAAATTGCAATCACTAATGCAAATGCCCGGAACCGTGAGGTGCCAGGCATTTTCAAAATACTGGTGGGACGTGCGGGGGTCGAACCCACGACAAACGGATTAAAAGTCCGCTGCTCTACCAACTGAGCTAACGTCCCGACAGGTCATATCAATGTTACTTGATACATCCTGCTAAGCTTTAAATTATAGCGTTTTTTTGCTCTCGATTTGAGAGCGATTAGAAATTTTATCAATCACCCAACCAGCCGCACACAAACCGAATGTGGCGGTCACCGTTACCAGAGAACCGTAACCGTGACAGTTGAGCGAATTGTCTTCTTGTATTGCGCAGGAGGCATCGGCGGCGGCCACGGCCTCCCGGCTGAACACACAAGGGACCGCCATCTTCTTGCCCTCGCGCGGAGCATTGTGTGACTTGCGCAACCGATAGCGTACTTGCGCGAGTAGCGGGTCATGGGTGGTTTCACTCAGGTCCGCTATATCGACCTTGTGTGCGTGGCGTTTCCCGCCTGCTGCGCCAACACAGATAAAAAGCATCTTGCTGCGCCGTGCCCAATCCGCCATCGCAGTCTTTGCTTTGACCTGATCGCACGCATCAATGACGGCATCCACTCCAGCAGGAACGAGGGACAACCAATTGTCTGGCTCCACGAATGTGTCAAGGCAGATTACTTTGCAATGAGGATTGATCAGCGCGATGCGCTGCCGCATCGCTTCAATTTTTGCCATGCCCACGGTGGAGGTCAAAGCGTGGACCTGTCGATTGATGTTGGACTCAGCCACATGGTCCATATCAATCAGCGTCAATTGACTTATCCCACTTCGGGCCAGAGCCTCAGCAGCCCACGACCCGACGCCGCCAATGCCCGCGATGGCCACGTGCGCATCACGCACTGCCTTGGCCTGAGCGACGCCGTATAAACGATCCAGCCCGGAGAAGCGCCTCTCCAAGGCTGATGCATCAATTTCTGGCAAGGCTTCCCCGAGCCGGGCTTGGACGTCAGTCAATGGCGACCTTACCGAAAGCGCGCCAAACGGTCCTTGGCTGCGGCTGCGGCCTCTGATCCTGGATACTTGGCGACCAACTCTTCAAGCGTTTTGCGCGCCGACTTGGTGTCTTTCATTTCCAGCTGACAGTTTGCAATGGCTAATATGGCTTCAGGGACCCGCATGTGGTCGGGAGTCAATGCTACCAAAGCCCGGAAGCTGATGAGCGCGTCCTTGTAATTTTTGGTGGCGTACTGTGCATTACCCAGCCAAAACAATGCGGACGGACGGTACCCGGTACTCGCATTCCTATTCAAGAAGTCGACAAAAGTAACCTGCGCCGCAGCAAACTCGCCTCTGCGAAAAGTGGCCATCGCAGCTTCATAGTCACGCTTTTCAGAAATTTCTGAAATAAACTCTCGACCGTCCAGTGTCACGCGGGCAGGTTCGAATTTGTGCAATCGTTCATCCACGGACTGCGCGGCATCCTTTTGACGTCTTTGGACCTCAGCCAATTCACGGACCATCTGTTCATCTTGACCACGCAGTTTCGCGAGTTCACTACGCGTGATTTCGAGCTGGTTTTGCAACTCAATGAGGCTGCGGCGCAACTGAGAGGCATCCTCAACCGAGCGCCTTGTCTCTTCTGCGAGCCTCTGGTCCGAATCAGATCTGACAGTGTCAATTCGTTGACGCAAGTCCAGTATGGCCCTGCGAGCCTCTTCGTCATCAAAAAGGCCGGCGCTTGCATGACCACAGGTCGTTACCAATGCAACCACGGCAGCCATGCGCATCGCTCGTGCAGCCATATACAACGAGAAAGGATTCATCGGTAAGAAATTTCAGCACGGCGATTTTTCGCCATGGCTGCTTCGGTCGAGCCCAGTTCCGCAGGTTTTTCTTTGCCGAAACTCACGGCTTCAATCTGATTGTCAGAAACGCCCAGCAGGCCCAGCGCACGGCGCACGGCCTCTGCCCGCTTTTGGCCCAAAGCGAGGTTGTATTCGCGTCCACCGCGTTCGTCGGTGTGCCCTTCAATCGCAACTTTCTTGTTTTTATCGGCTTTGATGAAGCGGGCATGGGCTTCAATGACCGACTGAAATTCCGGCCGAATGACGAAGCTGTCGTAGTCAAAATAGACAGTTCGGGAGGTCGATTGCATGGCCGCATCCTGGTTGGCCTTGCCAAGATCGACAGCAGCGACGCCCCCCTGACCTACGCCGCCAGCATTACCCCCAATCATTGCGCCTGACCCGACACTCGCGCCAGACTTATCTTCAACCGGCACGTTGTCCAGCTTCACCGGTGAGCTGCAAGCGGTTACCAAAGCAGCAATACCAACCGCCAATATCAGTCGATTCATCCAATACTCCTAGTTAAATTGCAATTATTTTTGCACAGGACCCCAATCAGGCTCCCGAATGTCACCACTTTTCCCCGCCAGGCGGGCCTTGATTTTTCCATCGAGCGTTGTGGTCATCAACGCCTCGCGCCCCTGCTGCTGGGTCGCGTAAATAATGAGTCTGCTATTGGGAGAAAAACTGGGATTCTCATCTGCAGTGGTGTCGGTAACCGGATTCGCCGCGCCCGACGCAATGTCCATAACATGCAGCTTAAAGGCGCCGCTTATCCGGGAAATATAGGCCAGCCATTTCCCATCGGGACTGAGCGATGGAGAAATGTTGTAAGTGCCTGAAAACGTGACCCGTTCTGGATTGCCACCGGCTGCTGGCATGCGATAGATCTGCGGCGAGCCACCACGATCGCTCACGAAATAGATGGTTTTACCGTCCGGAGTGAAGGTCGGTTCGGTATCGATGGCGCTGGATTGGGCCAGCCGCCTTGGCTCGCCGCCGGTCGCATCCATCAGATACAACTGGGAACCGCCATCACGACTTAAAGTTGCCGCGAGCGTTTTTCCATCAGGTGACCAAGCCGGCGCACTGTTGGAGCCCTTGAAGTTGGCGACCAACCTGCGCTTTCCAGTCGCAACATCGTGTACAAAAATCACGGGCTTGCGGGACTCAAAGGATACATAGGCAATCTGGGCTCCGTTCGGCGCCCAGGTTGGAGAAATGATGGGCTCGGAGCTGTTCAATGCGCTTTGTGCGCTCTCTCCGTCAGCATCTGCAACCCACAGATTGAACGATTGTCCAACTTTGGTTACATACGTAATGCGTGTTGAGAACACGCCCTTGTCACCGGTAAGCTTCTCATAGACAAAGTCGGCCACACGGTGCGCGGCCAATCGGAGATCGCCCGTAGTCACGGCATAACTTTGCCCGCCCAGATCCTGCCCACGGACCACGTCCCAAAGTCGCATGCGTACATCAAAGCGACCATCAGCAAGACGACTGATGCTACCGGTTACCAATGCGTCGGCCCCTTTCTGGCGCCAGGCAGACACTTCTGGGCGGGAACCCTCATCCAGCGAAAAACCACCGGTCTCCACGGCACGAAATTGACCGCTACGCTCCAGATCAGCCAACACAATGGACGCGATTTTCTGCGGCGCAAGGTCATCACCCCGAAAAGCAACCACGGCAATGGGTAACTGCGTCAAGCCAACCCCGGACACCTCAACCCGAAACTGGGAAAAAGCGGGGAGGCACACAAGACCTGCATACAAACAAAACAAAAAACGTTTCAACATGACACCATTATCCCAGTCTTGTAATCACAACCCCGTCGGAGTCGTGTTTATGTGAAAAACCTGTCGTTGATCGAGTCGCTTTCGATTTGACCCGCTCCAGCACAGTTCGGGCATTTTGCGACTCGCGATCGCGCGCCGCTTCCTTATGCCAAAGATGAAAGACTTCCGTCGCAAAAAAACCATTCTTCCTGGCCACTCCACTGTGATGGAGGCGCAGCACAAAGTCAGCATCTTCATGCCCCCAGCCGACAAACGACTCATCGAACCCATCAACGCGTTCAAAATCGGACCTCCACACTCCCATATTGCAGCTTCGTATTCCCTTCCAGGAGAACGTGCGCCTGACCCGAAAAGGGCCGTCAGGCAGCCTGATCAAGCCACTCAGCTTGTTGGCGCGACCCAAAACACGCTGCGTGAGCCAAAACCAGGGGGAACGCTCACAAATGGACTCTACGCCAGCGAGTACACCCTGGGTGAGATCTGCGGATAGAAGCACTCGGCTTCCGTTCACAAAGGCTCCCTCTTGCCCAAGAAGCTTGTGTCTGGCGATGAAATCAATTTCGGGCACACAATCCCCATCAAGAAAAACAAGGTACTTCCCGCAGGAGTTCGCCACGCCACGATTGCGAATACCGGCGGCCGTAAAGCCGACATCAGGGTGCCACACATGGATCACTCGCAGTGTCCGTGCGGATTGCGACTCAAAAATTAGCTGCTGATGCTCCAAACGAGAACCGTCATCTGCCACGATGACCTCAAAGTTCGGATCGGTCTGACGGGTCAAACCGTCCAGCACCGCCAGCAAGGCATCGCTGCGGTTATAGGTGGTGACGACCACTGAAACAAGATCGGAAGTATCCATTTTGAACTAGACTCGACGGCTGGCAAAGTGCCGTTTGCGCTGTACAGGCGCCAAATACTAACATCTCCGATGAGCAAAATATCCGTCTACATCATCGCTTACAACGAAGCAGAAAAGGTCGCAGCGACCATCGAAAGCGCCCAATGGGCGGACGAGGTGGTTCTGGTGGACTCTTACAGCACGGACGGAACACAGGAGATCGCTACTCGCCTGGGCGCCCGAGTCGTCCAGGTTGAGTTCAAGGGTTTCGGGGATTTGCGCAACCAGGCCATCGCCGCCTGCACGCACGAGTGGATCTTCAGCCTGGATGCAGATGAACGGTGTACCCCGGAGGTTGAAAAAGAAATCCGTGCGACTATCGACAGTCCCGTGGCAGCGGATGCCTACTGGATGCCAAGGCGCAATTTTTTCATGGGTCGCTGGATCAAACACTCGGGCTGGTACCCCAACTACCGCCAGCCGCAATTATTTCGTAAAGACTGCATGAGTTACGAGCTGAAAGCCGTACACGAAGGCTATGTGCTGAACTCTGCCAAACCAATCGGCCACCTTCAAAATGCTATCTGGCAGTTCCCATTCAAGAATATGGGCGAAGTGATGCACAAGGCCAACCGCTACTCATCGCTGGGGGCGCAGCGCATATCCGAGCGCCGCCTGTCGATGGGCACCGCCTTGTCCCACGGCCTGTGGTCCTTTGTGAAGCACTACGTTTTCAAACTGGGCTTCCTGGATGGCTGGGCGGGCTTTGTCATTGCGCTAGGTAACTTTGAAGGTACCTTTTACCGGTACGTCAAGGCAATTGAGATTCAGAAGGGTGTCGAATGGCAGGC
>JAYTRR010000055.1:0-2006 GCA_043746005.1 Burkholderiales bacterium | reverse complement strand
GGCGGACCGCTGGATTGTGTCACTGCTGCAAAAGGCCGAGGCCGACGTGGCCAAGGCGTTTGAAGAGTACCGTCTGGACAACGCAGCCAACACGATTTACGACTTCGCCTGGAACGAGTTTTGCGACTGGTACCTGGAAATTGCCAAAGTACAAATCCAGACCGGCAACCCCGCACAGCAACGCGCCACGCGCCGCACCCTGATTCGCACGCTGGAAACCCTGCTGCGCCTGCTCCATCCGATCACACCCTTCATCACCGAAGAACTGTGGCAAAAGGTAGCGCCTGTGGCGGGCCGCGCAGGGCCATCCATCAGCATCGCTGCGTACCCGGTGAGCCAGCCTGAGCGCATTGACGAAGAATCCATCGCCCATGTGGCCAAACTCAAGCAACTGGTGGATGCATGCCGAAACCTGCGCGGCGAAATGAGCGTGTCGCCGGCCACCCGGTTGCCCTTGTTTGTGGTGGCTAATACACCCGCTGAGAAGGAGTTCCTGCAGGCTTCGGCTTCCGTTCTGCAGGCGCTGGCCAAGCTCAATGAGGTGCGCCTGTTTGATGATGAAGCGTCGTGGGTTGCCGCGGCTCAGGCTGCGCCAGTGGCCGTGGTGGGTGAAGCACGCATCTGCCTGCACATGGAAATCGACCTAGCCGCCGAAAAGCTGCGCCTGGGCAAGGAAGCCGCGCGCCTGGAAGGCGAAATTGCCCGGGCAAACGGCAAGCTGTCGAACGAAGCCTTTGTGGCCAAGGCGCCACCGGCGGTCATTGATCAGGAGCGCAAGCGTGTCGCGGACAACACTGCCACACTGGAGAAAATGCGGGAGCAGCTGGCCCGACTGGGCTGATGCGGCAGGGTGCTGGCGGTTTAGCGGCGGCGCATGACGTGGATGTAGTCCGTGCCTTCGGTTTGCTGTTCCAGCAACTCGTTACCGGTTTGCTTGGCAAAGGCCTGGAAATCACGCAACGACCCCGCGTCGGTGGAAACCACTTTCAGGGTTTGACCGCTCACCATGTCAGCCAACGCTTTCTTGGCTTTGAGAATGGGCAGCGGGCAGTTCAGGCCACGGGTGTCAATTTCTTTATCGATGAGCATCGCAATTCCTATGTCTTGTTATTTTAGTTTGGGAAACTCGACAAACGTGGGCGTGTGGCCTCTGGACTTCAACCAGTCCGCCAAGGCGTAGCCTGTTCCAGCGGGCCAGCATTTGACGTTCTCGGGCGCATAGAGCCGGTAGTCCACCAACTCCGGCGACAAGCGCACCTCGCCATGGCACACGGCGTGGTAGGCAATGATGATCTGGTTCATGCGCTGAAAGTCATAGGCACCAATCAGATTCAGCGCAGTTGTGGAGAGACTGGTTTCCTCGGCAATTTCCCGGGCAATACCCTCTTGCGGTGTCTCGCCCGCTTCCATGAAGCCGGTGATCAGTGCGTACATTTTTCCGGGCCAGGCGGCATTGCGCGCCAGCAGAATCTGGCCGTCGTACTCAATCACAGCCGCCAGCACAGGGGTCGGATTGTTCCAGTGGGAGTAGCCGCAGGCCGGGCAGCGCAAACGCTCTTTGTCTCCACCATCTTCTGCCTGCGTGATCAAGGCCAACGCGGTGGCGCATTGGGGGCAAAACCTGAAACCTGGTGTCATGCTGGAAACACTCCGGTCGACAGGTAGCGGTCGCCCCGGTCGCAGACAATAAAGACGATCGTGGCATTGGGCTCGCGCTGGGCGATTTCCTGCGCAACCCAGCAAGCGCCCGCTGCGGAAATACCGGCAAAAATACCCTCTTCACGGGCAAGGCGACGGCACATTTCTTCGGCATCCGACTGACTCACATAAACCAGTTCATCGACATTGGCGGGGTCGTATATTTTGGGCAAATATTCCTGCGGCCATTTGCGAATGCCGGGTATGCGCGAACCCTCGGACGGCTGCGCACCGATGATTTGGATCGCCGGATTTTTTTCCTTCAAAAACTTCGACACACCGGTAATGGTGCCCGTGGTGCCCATGGC
>JAYTRR010000054.1:0-6482 GCA_043746005.1 Burkholderiales bacterium | reverse complement strand
GCGCCGGCTAGAAGCGGAGCTGTCGATGCGCTGCGTGGCTTTGCGGTGTTGTGGATGACGGCGTTTCATTTTGCGTTCGACCTCAATCACTTCGGCTTCATTCATCAGGATTTCTACACCGCGCCCCTCTGGACGACGCAGCGCACGTGTATCTTGAGCCTGTTTCTATTTTGCGCGGGTCTGGGTCAGTCGCTGGCGGTAGAGAGCCGTCAAACCCGGGGCAAATTTTGGCGACGCTGGGTTCAGATTGCAGGCTGTGCTGGCCTGGTCAGTGTGGGGTCTGTTCTCATGTTTCCCCAAAGCTGGATTTACTTTGGGGTACTGCACGGCATGGCGGTGATGCTGTTGATCAGCAGGCTGACAGGCCGCTGGCGGCTGTGGCTGGCTGGCGCCGTGTCCATCGGCGTGGGTTTATTGGCTCAGCCTGCACACACAATGTTTCCCCAGTTGGTCGTTCTGAACGAAAAGACACTGAGCTGGATTGGCTTTATAAGCCAGAAGCCGATCACGGAAGACTTCGTTCCAGTATTGCCCTGGTTGGGCGTTATGTGGTGGGGGATGGCGGCAGGACAGCTTGCCATCGCTCGCGGATGGCTGATGACAGCTCGCCCAAACCGGAGTGGAGCCGCTGTGCGCGCCCTGGCGTTCATCGGCCGGTGGAGTCTGACCTGGTACATGGTGCACCAGCCGCTGCTGATCGGTCTGCTGACCCTGACCGCTGCAGCGCTTCATCAATAGGCGATCAGTACGTCCACCCCTTGGTCACGGTAGTCGGTCCCGTGCGTTGGCAGGTCCAGGGGCGGTCGTCCTATTGAAGCATGAAGGTCTGGTACTCAAGTGCTTCAAGTTTGCGGCTCAATATCCAAATACCCAGCAAAACCGTCACCAGCATCGCCAAGGCAAAGCCATAGCCAAACCAGCTGGCACCGAGTTTCAAGGAGATAGCCGTAAAAATACAGTTGGCGATCGGCAACGTGGCCGTCAGCAACAACACCGCCCGGCGCTGATCCAGATAAAACAACACGTTCAAAATACCCAACAAAACCACCTGTAGCGCGGCACCGACTACAAGGATATAGAGCAGTGGCAGGTACAGGGTTGAAATGCCAAGCCACTCCAGTAAAACACCACCGAGGGAAAATGTAACCAGCACAGCAATAGCCTGAATTTTGGCGATATCAAAAAGCCCGTGCTGCACGTGATAGACCATGTGGTTGCGCATGCGCTCGATGTAATCTAGCGTCGCACCCTCTCGCACCGCTTCGTAGAACTTGAGGTAGTACTCGACAAAGTCGGTTTCGATTCGGACCAAAAATATAGCCATACCGGGAATAACGGATAAATAAGACAAAAAAATCGGGAAGTCGTAGATGACCGAAGCATTCAACGGACCAATCACGGCTTGCCCTGTATTCGGGTAATACCAGAACATCAGCTTGTCAATCCACGCACCCAGGTTGAACAAGAAACCCGCTGCCATCAGGGATAAGTACATAGCTCCCGGTTTCCAGATGTCAAACGCAATGAAATAGTCGGAGTGGTAATGGCGGTAAATCAGCCAGACCATGCCCATCAACAGCAGGTAGTGCCCCAGCACAAAACCCAACAAAAGCCCTTCCATACCCAGTGCGCGCATGAAGAGCAGCGCCAAGCAAAGCGTGGCGCTGTAGCCTAGAAAGAAAATAAGCACGATCGCGCGGTAGTGCTTCATGCCTGTCAGAAACACGGTGGCGATCCAGATCGCCGACATAACCGCCAACCCCATGACAAATAGAAGCCGATAAAACACCGTTTGCTGGGGAAACAGAAAGAATACGAACAGTAAGCCCAGCAGGATACTCAAGCCGACTGCAGCAAGAATCAACCCGTTGAAGTTAGGCAGGATCGCAGCCTCATCCTTGGCAAAGGTACGATCCGCAACAAATCGCGTAAACGACAGCTGAACGAATCCCGTAGCTATCAGTGAAATCAGGAAAAGGTAGGTCACCGTCACCTGAAACTGCGCAATAGCAACCTTGGGATACACCAGACCTAAGCTCAGCAAACCGATGAGCATAATGCCCACAATCGACAATACCCATGGTCCCGAGCTAATGATGCCGGCAAATGCGTAGGCCTGAATCAGGCCAGCATAGGTCTGCTTCTTGAGTAGCTTGCGGAGCTCGAAGCCTATGCCTGCCATTGGAAATTTTTCTCATACAGTGCCCGATAGCGATCAAACATGATGTTTTGGGAATAATACTTTTCTACCCGTTGGATGGCGGCGCAGCTAGCGCGCTGCCACTCATCCGGGTCGGTTAGCAACTCCAGCGCAGCATCAGCCAACGCCGCGGGATCGGCAATGCGTACAACCCTGCCCGCAACGCCCAGCGCTTCATCCTCGCCTGGCAGTCCATAAACCAACTGCCGACACGAACCGACATCCGTGGCCAATGTGGGAACGCCAGCAGCATAGCCTTCAAGAATCACCAGAGGCAAGGCCTCGCTGATGGAACTCAATACCACCAAGCCGACCTTGGGCAGCAATTCCGTCAGCTGTTGGAAGCCTAAAAATTTGACTTTACCCTCCAACCCGAGCTGGCTGACCAACTCTTTGCACTCCCTAGCGTACTCGGGCGACTCATCTTCCGGACCGGCAATCCAGCCCTCGGCAGCCGGCAACCGGTTCACCACGGTGCGCATGGCTCGAATAAATGTCTTGATGTCCTTGATCGGTACCACGCGGCCAATCAGGCACAACACCGGTGGTGGTATGGCCGGGCGTAGCAAGCGCAATGGTGCAAAGCGTTCGACATCGATTCCATTGGGAATATTGGACGATCGTTCGGGCGGTGCGCCATCCAGCAACTGGCGCTGGCGATTGGCTTCATATAACGCAACGATGTCGTCAGCCGCTTGGTAGGTGACGTAGCCAAGGTGTTCAAAAAATCGAATCCACAACTGCCTGAAATAACTGACGCGCGACGGGTCACGCTCAAACACACTGCGGTTGTCCTTGAGCCACTGGGCCTGGTAGAGATCAATTTTTCGCTCTTTGACGTAGAGACCATGCTCGCTAAGCATGAACGGCCGCTTGTTGCGATGCTTGAGCAGCACCCCCAGGATGCCCGCATACCCGGTTGAGACCGAATGGTAAATGCGTGCCTGTGGACACCGAAGCGCGACTTCCCGCAGACGCCAAAACGGCGTGTGAATGTTGCGGATGGTCCAGAAATAATCGACAAAGGAAGGGTCGGTACTTTTGCGACGGTAACTTTTCTTGACGTAGTCCCAGGCAGCTTGGCTATAGAGAAATACCTCATGGCTGATCTTGCCATCCGGGCCCGCCTCATCCATGAGTTCGGCAAACATATGCGCGCAGCGGGGGTGCTTCATGTCGGTTTCAAACAGTCCGTGCACACGCTCCACCAGGGGCATGGTGCCTGCAGGTGCTTTCACCGGCTTAATCGGAGGATTGTCCTGCTGTTCAAACAGATAGACTACATCCAGATGCACCAGGTTATCAGGCAAGGCATAGCGGATATCGCCGTAGTCTTCGGGCCGACTACCCATGAAAATGGCACCAAACCGGATCTCAGGAAACCCACGGATGATCTGGTTGACCCAACTCGATACGCCCCCGGCTACAAAGGGAAATGTCCCCTCAAGCAACAGCAGAACATCCACGCTGGCGGCGCGCGGGAACTTTGGCTTAGATGTGGGGCTTGAAGCGTCGGTCACTGAAATTGCTCACGGTATCGTTTCCGGTCCAAAAGTCTGCGATGGCACGGACGCGGGATGCCACATTGAGTTCAACGAGTTGTTGCATGAGTTGCCGCACACGCGCGAATTCCCGACGCTTGAAGGCCATTTCGGCCAAATACGGTAGGGCAGAAATTTTGCTCTGCCCCATGTCCAGCGCTTGAAGAAGTGCTTGCTCTGCCGAGTCCGTCTCGCCCTGGGCTAGCAGAATACGTCCCTTGAGGAAAAAGAGCCCTGGCGTGAGCGGAACATCAACGGCAATAGCGGCCTCCAGAAAAATGCGCGCCTGACCCAGCATATGGTTACGCAATTCCCCTTGCGCAAGCGCTGCATAAGTCAAGCCCCAATGCAGCTCCGCCAAATGGCGCAGACAGTTGTGACGCTGCTCCGGCGTGAGGTCACCAGCCAGGTAGCCGCGTTCCCGTTGAATAAGTACGGATATCTTTTTTTCTTCCGAATCCAGCATCCCGAAGGCTACCAATCGCACGTCATCCGTGCTGTCTCCCAGTAAATCCTCAAGAATGGGGTTGGAGACTCGGCTGGGCACAGCCTGCAGGCTCAGCAGAGATTGCATCCGAATATTACTTGGTACGTTCTGAGCCAGCCGCGAGCGGATAGCGCCTTGCCCACTTCGATTGAGGTCTTTGCCCTGAACGTCATATTCGGGTAAATCCACGGAGACGGGAACGGCGACGCGCGACGTATCAGCGGCCTGGACCAGGGTTGTCCGCACCATCAAGAGCAAACCAATGGCACCGATGACTGGCGCGATGAACGCAAAAACAAACAACAGCAACCAGACCATGGTTCTGGGTTGTTGGAAACGCAGTGGCACCAACACATAACAACTGCTGGCCACGATGGCACAGGCCAGTGCGTGCACCGTCAAAACGCCGAAGAATGCAGGGCCGCTGCTGGAATGAATCAAAGGGCTGGAAAAAAGACCAAGATCAGCCAGAACCGCACCCCATGACCAATACATTAAATTCATACGAAGCCCATCAATGGCCCATCGCTGACAGTGCGTCCAACGGGTCTTCCTCGGCAAAGTCAATGGGGCGCAAATGAATATCCAATGAGTCGAAATTACCCCCGAATCGCGTCATAAGCCAAACGTCGGTTCGGTGTAAAAAACCTTCCTTGCCCGATGCGGATGAAAACGGCATCAGCATCACAATCACGGTTTTTTCGTTGAAATGGTAGAACCAGTAAACATCAAGTCCGCGCTTTATGCGCAAAAATTCAGCGGAGATTTCTTCACGCTGAGGCCCACCGAACGTCATCACCACAATGTGACTTGATATTCCGGTTTTCTTCTGCATCAGCATCATGCGAACCAATTCTTCAGCAAACAATGCGGGCATGTTCGGCAAGCGATCCTGAACAAGGTGAACGTCTGGAGCCAATCGAATGTTGTCTGCGTAGTACGCAAGAACGACCGACATCATCTGCAAATTTTCGACATTGAGGGCGAAAAATGGCATGCGTTCGACCACCAGGACCCCAATCAGCGCATCGTTTCCAGTAACCAATGGGGCGACCACCAGTTGCAGGCTCTTGCGCGGCATACTGACATCCTGGCTTGTTATATGCGTCAGGCTGGAGGTCTCCAGCGCCAGGCTCAACAGTTCGTCGCCTGGATCCAATGATTCGAAATCGCCCAAGCTGGCAACTTTTTTACCCAACACAAACCCTGTTCCTTGTGGCGTCAGGGTATAAAGGGCGGCCGATTCGATGCTCACATATTCAGAGAGAAGCTGGAGCAAGGCTTTGGCACCCGGCATAGGCTCCGGATCCACACTGCGGGTAATGGCAATAGCGCGCAGCCGAACCAGTGCATCCCGTAAAGAGCCTGGACGCGCCAGCATCTCCTGCTCCAGTCGGTCATGGGACAGGTTCAGTAGCAGGTGCCGCTTGGTGATTCGGGACAAACGATCAGTCACATAGAGGTATGTTTCCTCCATGCGTAAATTCCGGTCGCGCCAGACATCACGAAACTCACCGCACAAGAGCACCATCAGTCCACCGCCAAAAATACTTTCCTCTGAAAAATGTTTAGGCAGAAGTCCCAGATGGTCGGTCAACATCCAATTGAGCAGAATCGGAAGGCTGCCAAGCAGGCCTGGCAACACGCCGTATCGCAGTGCGATCAGTACGGGGCCGAACCACAACCAAGGAAAAAGGTTTCCTGCCAGCATCGGGTCGTTGGGCCTGGCCACCCATGCGAGCCCAATTCCAAGCATCGGAATGATGGCGACTTCTAGCCACTGTGCACGACTGGTAGCCTGGTCAGGAGCAATGGCATAGGCAACAGTCCATCGCTTAAAGAATCCTGAAAGGTCGAAACGGGGCATTGGGACTGATCACCCGCCCGCGGAGACTGGTGCTGCCGGCAGGGTTTCCAGCAATTTTGTAATCAACGACTGCGCCACTGCAGACAGCGCTTGCCGGCTCCAGCCACTTTGCGCCCCGGAGGCACTCCACACGACATTTCCATTGCTCAAATCGGTCACTTTTAAACTCAGGCCCACGGCAGGTTCACCATCAATTCCTACTTTGTACCGCCACTCCTCCACACTGCCCGTAACAGCGTAGCGGATGCCCTGCTCACGCGCCCACTTTTGCGCTTCCTCGCCCACTTTCCGCTCGGTAGGCTCAAAGAGACTGTCCCGAGAAAGCGTGGCGGGATACTGTGATAGCGCGCTGATGCCGCGACGGCGCAAATGGTGCTCAAGCATGGC
>JAYTRR010000053.1:0-6503 GCA_043746005.1 Burkholderiales bacterium | reverse complement strand
GACGTGGGCCGGAGGTAGTGACCTTCACAAACATGCCGCCACTTTATCATAACTTTTAAACACTAAATGTCATGCAAAACGTGCCACCACAATAATTTCGAAAATCAGCCGTAAGTCGTTGATTTAATTGGCAACCAGGGGTGAAATCTGGCGTCAACTGTCGAACTCGGGGGTCCTGAAGGCCGGCCATGCCATGCGCAAGAAATCGCTTGCAGCCCCATGCGTGCCCCGATTGCGCTTCCCGGCCACACAGCTCAGCACAATCTTGGCTCGCTCGACCGCTTGCGCCTGCGCGGTGCGACTGGCACTCAGCCTTCCAAGCTCCGCAAGATCTGCATCACTGCACGTCACCTTTGCCGCTATACGAGCCATTCAATCACTCCGCTTTTGAGTACAGCAAACCGAAGGATAGTTAATTACGTGGATAGTTAATTACGTCAATTAATGCAATTAAACACTAGCATGGCTTCCGCGGTTTGATCCACGCTGACTGGGTCCAACGGCGTATCAAAGGCGGATGCACCGGCCAAGGCCAAACCCCGCACAGCGACCCGGTGAACAGGCCCCAGCAAAACCACTCTACGGACGGTTCTGCGCACCACAGCAAGCTGCGCGTAGGCCTCCTCTGCCCGGGGTAAAAGGCACCTGCAACGGCGGAACGGCGAACGTGAGGCATGAATGCTTTCAAGGGATGGATTACCAAGGAAGTGAGGATGACTTGTGTCTTATCAAGTCAGCGACGATTTACACCCTCGAAATCCAGCAGCAATTGATCTGTCAGGTCGAACGGCTGTGATCGTGGATGACGTTCTCTACGGTGGATTTTCGCTGTTCAGAGCTACGCAGTATTTGTTGACAAAGGGCGTAAGGACGGTGCTCGCAGCCATATGGGGCGACCGGGTAAATCGTGCTGATTGAGCCCCCTGGCGTTGACCTGACGAGCCGCTATTTTGAAAGTTGAACCATTTTCATGGCGGAACCAATCAGCGCAGCCACCTCCGTCATGTTGCTGGGAACAATCAGGGTTGTGGTTGCGTCCGCTGCAACTTTTGAATAGGCATCCACCGCCTTTTCCGCAACCTTGAGCTGCACTGCAAGCTCGCCGCCTGGCTGTCGAATGGCGGCTGCAACGCGTTCAATGGCCTGGGCGTTGGCCTCGGCAACTGCCAGAATGGCAGCAGCTTGGCCCTGTGCGTTGTTGATGGCGGCCTGTTTCTCACCCTCGGAGCGGGCAATGAATGCCTCTCGCTCACCCGTGGCGATGTTGATTTGCTCTTGGCGCCGACCTTCTGATGCGGCGATCAACGCGCGCTTTTCACGCTCAGCGGTAATCTGCTGCTGCATGGCATGCAATATCTCTTTGGGGGGCGTCAGATCCTTGATTTCATAGCGCAGAACCTTCACACCCCAGTTCAGGGCCGCTTCGTCGATGGCCTGTACCACCTGGGCGTTGATGATGTCGCGTTCTTCAAAGGTCTTGTCCAATTCCAGCTTGCCGATGACGGAGCGTAGCGAGGTCTGGGCGAGTTGCGAGATGGCCATGATGTAGTTGCTGGAGCCGTAGCTTGCACGCATGGCATCCGTCACCTGGAAGTACAAAATGCCGTCCACCTGAAGCTGGGTGTTGTCACGGGTAATGCACACCTGGCTGGGAATATCCAGCGGAATTTCCTTGAGAATATGCTTGTAGGCCACCCGGTCGATGAAGGGCATCAGAAAGCTGAGCCCGGGCGTCAGTGTGCCGTTGTACTTGCCCAGGCGCTCGATCACCCAGGCGTGCTGCTGCGGAACAACCTTCACCGATTGGGTAATGAAGATGATCGCAATCACCAGCAAAATAAGTCCAAGTGTCATCATGAATCCTTTTTATAAATAGTCAATTTCAGGCAAAAAATTGGTCTGGTGTCACAGTTTGCTCACAACGAGCCGACTGCCAATCACTTCCACGATGCGGTGCGGTCCCGCTGCAAGTGGGGCGTCCCCGGCGCTTGATACGGCCCAATTGGCGCCGCGGTACTTGACCGTGGAAGTTCCATCGGAATTCCACGATGCTACATGCACCGTTTCACCCACGTCCATATTGACATCGTGGTTCGCACGCGCCGGGGCCGAAGGCGGCTGGCTTTGTTTGTACCGGCGCCAAGCCAGCACCGAGCCGGAACCAACCAGCGCGGCGACCACGATCTGCAGTGTGGACGACGCACCCATGTGGGCGGAAACGGCGGCTACTGACAGCCCCAAAGCCAACATCAACAGGTAGAACGTGCCTGTAACCAGTTCGATACCGACGGCAGTACCGGCAAGCAGCCACCAGATTGTTGAATCAGCCATAGGGTCCTTGCATGTGTTGCTATCGTGATATTTTGAGGCAAAAGGGGTAGCGGTCAGTGAAGAGGACACATTTAGTCCTTACACTTCGCGCCTGTTTTCTTCCTTTTTTCGCTTCCGGCTGGAGCTTGCCATGAAATTCCGCTTTCCCATTGTCATCATCGACGAAGACTTTCGCTCTGAAAATACATCTGGTTTGGGCATTCGTGCGCTGGCCCATGCGATTGAAACCGAGGGCTTTGAGGTGCTGGGCGTGACCAGCTATGGTGATCTGAGTCAATTTGCGCAGCAGCAAAGCCGGGCCAGCGCTTTCATTTTGTCCATTGACGACGAAGAGTTCACACCGGGCCCGGATCTGGACCCCGCCGTGCTGAACTTGCGGCATTTCATTGAAGAGGTGCGGCGCAAGAATCTGGATGTGCCCATCTATGTGTACGGCGAAACCAAAACCTCCCGCCACATCCCGAACGACATCCTGCGCGAGCTTCACGGTTTCATCCACATGTTTGAGGACACGCCCGAGTTTGTGGCGCGGCACATCATCCGGGAAGCCAAAAGTTACCTGGAGGGCGTGCAACCGCCGTTTTTCAAGGCCTTGCTCGACTATGCCGAGGACGGCTCCTACTCCTGGCACTGCCCCGGACATTCAGGAGGCGTGGCCTTCCTGAAAAGCCCGGTAGGCCAGATGTACCACCAGTTCTATGGTGAAAACATGCTCCGCGCGGATGTATGCAACGCGGTCGAAGAGCTAGGTCAACTGCTGGATCACAACGGCGCCATTGGTGAGAGCGAGCGCAATGCGGCCCGTATCTTCAATGCGGATCACTGCTTTTTTGTGACCAACGGTACCAGCACCAGCAACAAAATTGTCTGGCACCACACGGTGGCACCGGGTGATGTGGTGGTGGTGGACCGCAATTGCCACAAGTCGATCCTGCACGCCATCATCATGACCGGGGCCATTCCCGTATTTTTGAAGCCCACGCGCAACCACTTCGGCATCATTGGCCCCATCCCCAAAGAAGAGTTCGAGCCCGCATCCATCCAGCGCAAGATCGCCGCCAACCCCTTGCTGCAGGGCGTGGATGCCAAGGCCGTCAAACCACGTGTGATGACGGTTACCCAGTCCACCTACGACGGCGTGCTCTACAACACCGAAACCATTAAAAAGATGCTCGACGGTTATGTAGAGAACCTGCATTTTGATGAAGCCTGGTTGCCGCACGCCGCCTTTCACCCGTTCTACGGCACCTATCACGCCATGGGCAAGAAGCGTGCGCGACCCAAAAATGCCGTGGTGTACGCCACGCAGTCCATCCACAAGCTGCTGGCAGGTATCAGCCAGGCCAGCCATGTGCTGGTGCAGGACTCGCAAACGGTCAAGCTGGACCGCCCGCTGTTTAACGAGGCGTATCTGATGCACACCTCCACGTCGCCGCAGTACAGCATCATCGCCAGCTGCGATGTGGCAGCCGCCATGATGGAGCCCCCTGGCGGCACCGCGCTGGTGGAAGAAAGTATTGCCGAGGCGCTGGACTTCCGCCGCGCCATGCGCAAAGTGGACGAAGAGTACGGCGCCGACTGGTGGTTCAAGGTCTGGGGACCGGACAAACTGGTGGATGAAGGCATTGGCCGCGCGACCGACTGGATCATCAAGGGTGAATCCAAAAACGCCAAGGCCAACTGGCATGGCTTTGGCAAGATGGCGACTGGCTTCAATATGCTGGACCCCATCAAGTCCACGATCGTTACGCCGGGTATGGACTTGAACGGCAGGTTTGCCAAGACCGGCATTCCGGCCAACATCGTCACCAAGTTTTTGACGGAAAACGGCGTGGTGGTGGAGAAGACCGGGCTCTACAGCTTCTTCATCATGTTCACCATCGGCATCACCAAGGGCCGCTGGAACAGCATGCTGACCGCGTTGCAGCAGTTCAAGGACGACTACGACAAAAATCAGCCCATGTGGAAAATCTTGCCCAAGTTTTGCAAGGCGCATCCGCAGTACGACAAAATGGGCTTGGCAGATTTGTGCCAGCACCTGCACGCGCTGTATGCGAAGTACGACATCGCCCGTTTGACCACGGATATGTACCTGAGCGACCTGACACCGGCCATGAAGCCCAGTGACGCCTACGCCCATATTGCGCTGCGCAAGACCGAACGGGTTGAGATCGATAACCTGGAAGGCCGCATTACCGTGGGGCTGGTCACGCCGTACCCACCGGGTATTCCGCTGCTGATTCCGGGCGAGGTGTTCAACAAGAAGATTGTTGACTATCTCAAATTTTCACGCGAGTTCAATACCCAGTGCCCCGGGTTTGAAACCGATGTTCACGGTCTGGTGGAAGAGAGGGGCGCAGATGGTATCAAACGCTACTACGCGGATTGCGTGAAGTAAGCTTTCCATCCATAAAAAAATAGCGCCATCAAGGCGCTATTTTTTTGATAGCTGCTCCCGCATATTCCACGGGGGCTAGCAGCCAATTTCATTCAGATCAGGACGTTTCCACCACGGCCACGGCAGTCTGGCTAACACCACAATCCACGTAAGAGATCTGGCCCGTCATGCCGGAGGCCAGGTCACTCAGCAGAAACGCAGCGACGTTGCCCACCTCATCGATCGTCACATTGCGTTTGAGCGGTGAGGCAGATGCGGAAATGCCCAGCAACTTACCAAAGTCCTTGATGCCGCTGGCTGCCAGCGTCTTGATGGCACCGGCGCTGAGTCCGTTGACGCGAATGCCCTTCGGGCCCACTGCATCCGCCAGATAACGCACCGACGATTCGAGGGATGCCTTGGCAAGCCCCATGGTGTTGTAGCTCGGCACCACGCGCACACCGCCCAGGTAGGTCAGCGTCAACAAGGATGCGGTGTCGTTCAGGTAGGGCAGGGCCGCTTTGGCCATGGCCGGAAAGCTGTACGCGCTGATGTCATGGGCTATGCGAAAGTTCTCACGGGTCAAACCGTCCAGAAAATTGCCGGCAATGGCCTCGCGCGGAGCGAAACCGATGCTGTGCACAAAGCCATCAAACTTGGGCCACACCAGGGCCAAATCAGTAAAGAGCTTTTCAATCTGCTCGTCGCTGCCCACGTCGCAATCAAAAATGAGCGTGGAGCCAAAGTCGGCCGCAAACTCGGTAATGCGCTCCTTGAAGCGCTCGCCCACATAGCTGAAAGCGAGTTCAGCACCCTGTGCATGGCAGGCCTTGGCAATGCCATAGGCGATGGAGCGGTTGGACAATACACCGGTGATCAATAATTTTTTGCCAGCTAAAAAACCCATAGCATCCTCTTATAAATTGCGTGTCTTGATGCAGAATTGTCGCATGCGAAACCTGCTGATCCTGTTGACGGCACTGATAGTGTGCTTGATCGGCCAACCAGGTTGGGCCGCACATGGCTATTCGCTATGGGGGGATTTCAGGTATCCGCCGGACTTTCCCCACTTCTCCTATGTCAATTCCGACGCGCCCAAAGGCGGTGAGTTGCGACTGGTCAGCAACCAGCGAACCTCCACATTTGACAAATACAATCCCTTCACCATCAAGGGATCAGCGCCCGCTTATCTGGCGAGCCTGATGTTTGACTCGTTGCTGGCCGGCGCGCTGGATGAAACCTCTGCGGGCTATGGCCTGCTGGCGCAGGACGTTACCGTGGAAGCTGACGGTCTGAGCGCCACCTTCCAGTTGCGTCCGCAGGCCCGCTTTCACAACGGATCGCCAGTGCTGGCGCTCGATGTCAAATACAGCTTTGATGTCCTGGTTGGCCCCTTTGCGTCGCCTGGCTACCGCAGTCTGCTGGAAGACGTGGCGGGTGCAGACGTCGTGGACGCTACGACTGTGCGTTTTCGCTTCAAGCGGCCCAACCGCGAGTTGCCGCTGACGGTGGGCGGATTGCCCATCTTCAGTCACCAATGGGGGATGGAAAACGGTAAGTCCAAACCCTTCGACCAGGTCGTCATGGACATTCCCATTGGCAGCGGACCGTACCGCATCGGGCCCGTCAATTTCGGCAAAGACATTACCTATGTGCGCGATGCCCAGTACTGGGCCCGGGATCTCAATGTGCGACGGGGTACTGCCAATTTCGACCGCATCACCGTCAAGATCTACAAGGACAACACCGCTCGCCTGGAAGCGCTCAAGGCCGGGGAGTTTGATTTGATGCGGTT
>JAYTRR010000052.1:0-6520 GCA_043746005.1 Burkholderiales bacterium | reverse complement strand
AGCGTGATGAGTGGATGCTGTGCATGACGCAAGCCCTGACCGAGCAGGTGCAGGACGCGGATTTCCGTGCGAGGCTCATTGACACATTTGCCCAGATGGCCGACCACATGGTCAATACACAAGGCGGTTGTCCTGCATGAATTGATATAGATCATGGACATTAATACCCGCAGGGGTATTATTGGGCTTATTGCTAGTTTGCAATGTTCAGTTTTTATCAACTCTGGAGAGATTCCATGTCCAACCGCCGTGAATTCATTGTTCAATTTGGTCTTGCCAGCGCAGCCCTCTCCGCCAGTCAGGCGTGGGCTCAGGGTGGCATGGTCGCTGAAACTGATGCGCAAGCTGCCGCCTTGGGTTACAAGGCCGACGCCACCAAGACCGACAAACAGAAGTTTCCTAAATACGCGGCAGATCAAAAGTGCAGCAATTGCGCGCTGTACCAGGGCAAGGCGGGGGATGCCGGTCCATGCCCCCTGTTTGCAGGCAAGCAAGTGTCTGCCAAGGGCTGGTGCAGTGCCTGGGCCAAAAAAGCCTGAAGCTGATTACGGTCGTGCGCAAGGGTAGGCCACCCAAAGGGTGGCACCGCTGCCAGCAGTATCGATCGACAGAAGGAGCGCAAGTGAACACCGAATCATCACCCGTACGCAAGATCATCCCCATTGCCGAGTCCCCGGACAAAGGTCCCATTGAGCCCCCACCGGGTGCCGATGCAGAGATGGTCTCGCTGTACGAGGCGCATAAAAAGATCTACCCCCGCAGTGTTACCGGGTTTTTCTCCAACTGGCGCTGGGCCACGGTGTTCCTGACCCAGCTGGTGTTCTACGGCTTGCCATGGCTCGAATGGGGTCAGCGCCAGGCCGTGCTGTTTGATCTGGGTGCAAGGCGCTTCTATATCTTCGGTCTGGTGCTTTACCCGCAGGACTTCATCTACCTCACCGGTATTCTGGTGATTTCGGCGTTCTCGCTGTTCCTGTTTACCGCGGTAGCCGGACGCCTATGGTGCGGCTACGCCTGTCCGCAAACGGTTTACACGGAAATCTTCCTCTGGCTGGAAAAAAAGACCGAGGGCGACCGCTCCGCGCGCATGCGCCGCGATGCGGGGCCCTGGACCATGGACAAACTGTGGCGCAAGACCAGCAAGCATTTCCTGTGGTTGGTGGTTGCCCTGTGGACCGGTTTTACCTTCGTGGGTTACTTCACACCCATTCATGAGTTGGGCCGTGAATTCATCCAGCTCAACATGAGTTCGTGGGAAATTTTCTGGACATTTTTCTACGGCTTTGCCACCTACGGCAATGCCGGCTTCATGCGCGAACAAGTGTGCAAACACATGTGCCCGTACGCGCGCTTTCAAAGCGCCATGTTCGACAAGGACACGCTCATCGTCACCTACGACGCCGAGCGCGGCGAGCCCCGTGGCGCGCGCTCCAAAAAGGCCGATCTGTCGACCCTGAGTCTGGGCGCCTGCGTGGACTGCAGCCTGTGCGTGCAGGTGTGCCCCACCGGCATCGATATCCGCAAAGGCTTGCAATACGAGTGCATTGGCTGTGGCGCCTGCGCCGACGTGTGCGATACGGTGATGGACAAAGTGGGCTATGCGCGCGGCTTGGTGAAATATTCCACCGAGAACGCCGTCAATCAGCATTGGACGCGTGCCCAGACCTTGCGCCACGTGCTGCGTCCGCGGGTGCTGATTTACATTGCGATTCTCGGCGCCGTGGTCACGGCCATGGCAGTCAGCCTGGCAATGCGCATCCCTTTCAAGGTGGATGTGGTGCGCGACCGGGGTGCGCTGGCACGCATTGCCGAAGGGGGACGCATCGAAAATGTGTTTCGCCTGCAGATCATGAATGCGACCGAGGCGACACAGCGGTTCCATATTTCGGTGGAAGGTATGCCCGGCTTGACCGTGGTGTCCGAAAACGACATTGCCATTGCGTCCACGCAAGCCCGATGGGTCGCCGTGCGGGTGCAGGGGCCTGCTGAAGGGCTTGCACCGGGCTCGCACACCATCCACTTCGAAATTGCCGCTGAGGGTTCCATCGGCAAAGTGTCAGAAAAAGCCGTATTCATTGTTCCCCGTTAGGGATTAGCTATGAACCAAGATCCCACTGCGCTGAGTCGACGATTGATGTGGATTGTCTGGCCTGCCTTTCTGATGGCGGGCGTGCTGGAGGTGGTGGTGTTTGCCATGGTGGACCCCGCCGACCTGCATTGGCAAGGCGCGCCGCTGGAGATGTTTCGCCAGGGCATCTACACCATGGCCTTTTTTGTGTTTTGGGGCCTCACCATCGTCAGCGGCGCCTTGACAACGCTGTTGGCCATGTCGCCGTTTGAGGTGAACCGCTGTCCCTTGCCACGCGACAGCCGTCCTGAAACCTGTGCAGATGACTGCCCCCGGCAGAGAACACCTTAAGGTGGTACGTCAAACATGAAGAACAGCAATACGCCCACCCGGCGCCACCTGTTGGCGGGTATGGCCAGCCTCGCGGCCCTCAGCGCGCCCGCGCAGGCCGCGTCGTCCGCCACGGCTTCCGAGAAAACCAGTGACCCAGTGGGCAGCACGCCGCACAAGATTGTCTTCCAGCTCAACAAGGCGGACGACGCCTACCAGGAAGCCATCTTCAACTCCATCAGTGCGGTGCTCAAAAAATACGTGGACGACGTCAGCATTGCGGTGGTGGTGTGGGGGCCGGGCATTCACCTTCTGGCGAAAAAGCCAAAACGTCCGGTGCCCAAGCTCCTGCAGGACCGGGCACGCAGCATGGCGGAATCCTATGGCATCCAGTTCATTGCCTGCGGCAACACCATGCACAGTGTGGGCTGGTCACCGTCGGACATGTTTGATTTTGTGCAAGTGGAGGACGTGGGTGCGGCAGCCGTGATGGAGCTGCAGGAAAAGGGCTACGCCTACGTCGCTTGGTGATGTGTCAGGCTGATTTATGAATTTCTGGGACCAACGGTTTACTGAGCCTAGCTACAAATACGGCACGGAGCCCAATTCCTTTTTGCGCGAGCAGGCCACGCGACTGAGCCCTGTCAGCCGCGTGCTGGTGCCTGGTGACGGTGAAGGCCTCAACGGTGTCTGGCTGACTGGGCACCTGAGCCCGACAGCCTGAACGCTGTGGTGCTGATTTACACCCATCTGCCCAGTGCCATTCGCTCTTCTGCGCATCGCGCCCTGGTACTGGGGCTGCAGGCCGGGGGGTGGATGATTCTGGAAGCCTTTCATCCGGCGCAGCTAGCCCATGCCAGCGGCGGCCCCAAAGACATCGACATGCTGTACACGCCCGCGCAACTGGACACCGATTTCGCTGGCTTGCTGGCACCGGCGCTGGTATGGCACAGCGAGACCATGCTGTCGGAAGGCCCCGGTCACCAGGGCCTGGCGCACGTGACCCGCTGGGTAGGGCGGCGTTTTGCATGAATAAGGCCGCTAGCCTCCGTCAATACTGCGCAAGCAGCTATTATTTTGATAGTACATTCTTCAGGAGAAATCCATGAAAACCGCCCATGACCTCGTAGCTGCCGCCAAAACCCGCGTGCAGGAAATCAGTGTTCAAGATGCCGAGCAGGTCATTCGCGCAGCCGATGTGCTGGTGGATGTACGCGAGGCTGATGAATTTGCCGCAGGCCATGTGCCCGGTGCCGTGCACATCTCGCGCGGAATGCTGGAGTTTCGCTTCAGCGGAATGCCAGCTCTGCAACCCCGTGACCTCACGATCGTGCTGTATTGCAAAACCAGCGGCCGCGCCGCGCTGGCTGCCGCTGCGTTGCATGACATGGGCTATTTGAACGTGCAATCCATTGCGGGTGGTTTTGATGCCTGGGCGGCGGCGGGCAAAGCCGTTGCCAAGCCGGAGGCACCGTCGTTCGAATAGTCAGAGGGAGCGGCCTTCGCCCGCTTCCTCAAAGTTCCGTACCAACCATTGCCCCACGATCATGCTGGGGGCCCCCTTCGGGCTGATGAACAGCCGCGTGGGCTGGAAGTTGCCCAGCGGCATGGAATGGCATTCATGAATGAAATAAACGCCGGCACAAAAAGCAGACCGGCAGCCGCCCGTACCGCCCGCTCGTTGACAACCCGCACCGTGTAGCCGTCAACCTGCTCGCCCAATTCAAACATGCTGCTCACAGTGAAGATCCTGACTTTTCGGTATCGGTGGGTGTGCCGCCGGGTCGTTTGCTGGCGGCCTCTGCTTCGGTTTCATGCTGCGCGCGCGGCTGGTCGCTGTGCGACACCGAGTAGCTATCCGCCGTGTAGCCTGGGCCTTTCATCACCATGACGATGATGCAGCCGATGGCGATCGTCAGCACCATAGTCCAGTGGAAAACTATGACAGCACCCACAAAATAGTCCGCCATTTGCAGCCAGCGGGCTTGCGCAGCGCTGGCTTGCGGGTCGCTCATCCAGTGCAAAACGCCCAAACCCAACAAGGGCAGCACGGTTCCGAGCAGCGCAATTTTCGGCAGCTTACGCCACAGCCGCCATTCGAGTCCACTGGCCGTGCGAATGGAGTTGGGGATTTTTTGCAGCCAATTCATGGTGCCATTGTCGGCATAACCGACTGCGACGGTTTGATTAGGCTCAATTGACCACCAGTGCAAAAAAATGGCACTAGCCCACGCCGATACTACGAAGATAGCTATCGTTTTTGTAGCGCCTCGGCCAGTTTGAGGTGAATGCCGCCGAAGCCCCCATTGCTCATGCACAAAATGTGATCGCCAGGGCGCACGCTCGCCAGCACCTGTGCCATAAGTAAATCGATGTTGTCGGCCACTTGCGCGCGTGCCCCCATGCCAGACAGGGCTTCCTCTGCGTCCCAGTCGAGTCCACCAGAATGGCAAAAAGCCAGATCGGCCTCTTCGAGGCTCCAAGGTAACTGGGACTTCATGGCGCCGAGTTTCATGGTGTTGCTGCGTGGCTCAAAAACGGCCAGGATGCGTGCCGAGCCCACCTTGCGGCGAAGGCCGTTAACCGTGGTGCGGATGGCGGTCGGGTGGTGGGCGAAGTCGTCATAAATGGTGACCGGTGCGGCCATTTCGCCGGATTTTTTAAGGCCTTGCCATGGCACGCAGGCGCGCACCTCCATGCGGCGCTTGACGTTCTCGAACCGCCCCAGTGCCAATGCCGCTTGGGCGGGTGCCACCCCGACATGCTCTGCCGCCGCAATGGCCGCCAGCGCATTGAGCTGGTTGTGCACGCCGGCCAAAGACCACTCGATGCGGCCCACGGTTTTACCCTGGTGGACCACGTCAAATGCATCCGGTTCACCCACCGCAGTGAAGTCGCTGACGGCTGTGCCAAAGGTGCGCACGTCGCTCCAGCAACCCTGGTGGAGCACGCGGGTCAGGCTTTCTTCGAGGCCATTGACCACCAGGCGTCCCGTTGATGGCACGGTGCGCACCAGGTGGTGAAACTGGCGCTCGATGGCGGCCAGGTTGTCAAAAATGTCGGCGTGGTCGAATTCCAGATTGTTCAAAACGGCCGTACGAGGCCGGTAGTGCACGAACTTGCTGCGCTTGTCGAAAAAGGCCGTGTCGTATTCGTCGGCTTCTATGACAAAAAAGGCCCCCGAGCCCAACCTGGCAGAAACATCAAAGTTCATGGGCACGCCGCCCACCAGAAACCCGGGCTGCAGGCCGGCGCATTCCAGTATCCAGGCCAGCATGGCCGTGGTGGTGGTTTTGCCGTGGGTGCCGGCAACCGCCACCACGTGGCGGCCCTGCAGCACATGTTCGGCCAGCCATTGGGGGCCGCTGGTGTAAGGCGCGCCTGCATCCAGAATGGCTTCCATCAACGGAAACTTAGGCGTGCCATCGGGCCGGCGCGCACGGCTGACGACGTTGCCGATGACAAACATGTCGGGAGCCAGCGCCATCTGGTCTGCGCCAAAGCCCTCGATCAACTCAATGCCCAAGCTGCGCAGTTGGTCGCTCATGGGCGGGTAGACGCCGGCGTCGCAGCCGGTTACACGGTGACCCGCTTCACGGGCGAGTGCGGCCAGGCCACCCATGAAGGTGCCACAAATGCCAAGAATATGAATATGCATGCGCTTATTCTAAGTCGAGGTTCATGGCGATTCGGGCTGCGGGCCCCCGTGTCGATTGCGCAGGCAGCTATCAAAAATGGAGCAATTCGTCCCGAGGTGTTGATGGGTACGCAGGTGCAAAATGGTGCAATGGAATCATTGAAAGAAGAAATAGCAGCCGTATCCGCCCGTATGGTGGTGGAAGAGGGGCTGGAATACGGCGCCGCCAAACGCCGTGCGGTCAAGCAGATGGGTTTGCCGCCGCGTACGGGCTTGCCCGACAACGACCGGGTTGAGGCGGCGGTCGAGGAGTACATCGCCATTTTTTGTGCGGACACGCAACCTGCCGAACTGCGCGCACTGCGGGGGTTGGCGCTTTCGTGGATGGAGCGGCTGGAGCGCTTTCGGCCGCACATCGGTGGGTCGGTATGGCATGGAACGGCTACGCGCCGATCAGACATCTATCTTCAATTGTTCTGTGATGA
>JAYTRR010000051.1:0-19227 GCA_043746005.1 Burkholderiales bacterium | reverse complement strand
TGTGCACCAGTTTGCCCATCGCTTGCATCCACCCGGCCATCTGGAACGCCGGCGCGGCTGGCCGTACCGATACCCAAATAAGCCGCAACACGGTCAACGCAAAGACCAGTAACCCCAAGGATTCGTGCCAAACGATATCGCTTCGCGTGGTGGGGTCTACCCCTTCACGCATGAGGCGGCCAAAACCACCCGGCCCAAGGATGAAGGCGATGGTCACCACTATGGCCGTGACCCAATGAAATGCCCGGCTAAGAAAGTCGTATTGGGGTGTAGACCGCAGATTCATATAGTGCCCTGGAAAGTTGATGAAATTATGAAGCGTGTTTGTTAACGATTTATGAAGGCATGTGTGTCAGCTGCGACTCAAGGATGCACGGGCTCGAGGGCAGCCTCCGCTCGCTGCTGGCTTGTTCCCGCATCGCTGGCAATTTTCGCGGTTGCGAGGTGCGCCTCCGCACCATCAATCGCACCCAAGGTATCGGCTCCATCAACGGCCGGAAACGTAGAAGTTTCAGGATCAACGCGCTTGAAATACCACCATTTGAAAATCAAGGCCCTGCTATTCGATGTCGCCGCGAGTTATTCAGACCATCCTTTACGCCTTTAACGAGGGGCTCGATATTTGGACAATTCAAGACAACTGTTGCCAATCGCCATTGGCGAATTACCCTCCTTTTGCTAAGCGTCTTAGCTGCGTTGACTAAGCACTACCTATTACAGCATCCGGAGCATGTCGGAATGTTTGCCGGGTCACTGCTCCAGCGCAGCGCCTGGGACCATAAGTGAGGTTCTGCAGAAGCACAAAAGCCTGAGTGATTGTTGAGACTCGTACTTGGATTTGGTTCGTCACCGCGTCATCGCGTGGACAAGATTGTGGCGTCAGTTTGTCGAGCCCATTGGGGCGTTCCTCTGATTTGGACTCCGTTGCAGTCAATGCGTTGTCATCGGCATAAATTTCCGCAGATATATCCTGGAGGCTTTTATCCATATATATTCGCGTTACCAAAACTCCAGGCTCACAGCCTCTTCGATTGACAATGCGCGGGGGCATCGCCAATCATGGCGCCCCTCACTAAGCGCGCCAAGCCCCGAGCCTACTGATTGGGAAGAGCCTGTATGTAGGCTGCCACGTTCTCAATGTCGTCCTGGGTAAGCTCGTGCGCAACCGTCTTCATCACGGAGCCTTCCGGGCGTTCATTGGTCCGCTGAAAAACGACCAGCTGCTTGACGACGTAATCGGCATGCTGGCCCGCTATACGTGGAAAATTCTCGTTGCCTTTTCCGGTCTCCCCATGGCAAGCAGAGCAGGCTGGTACATTCTTTGACGCCACACCAGCCTCGAAAATCGTCTTGCCCCCCGGCATGCGTGCTGCCTCGCCCTCAAGCGGTTGCCGTATGGGTTGCTGAGCCGCGTAGTACGCCGCCAAACCGTTGATTTGATCCTCGGTCAGGCCCCGGCTTAGCCCCCACATGTATTCGAAACCTGCCGGATCCTGGCGGCCATGGCTCTGAAAGCCTTTAAGCTGGGCCACGAGGTAGGCTGGCGTCTGACCCGCCAGGTTGGGGAAATTAGGCGACACGGCGTTGCCTGTCAATCCGTGGCAACTGGAACAAACTTGCTGCGCCAACGTCAGGGCTGAAACGTTTGGATCGCCCAGATCCCTGGATCGAGTGGGGTTCGAACAACCCGCGGCCAACACGGTGCCGACAACGGCAAGAACCAAATACGCGTACTTCATATCAATCTCCTAATTGGGAATCCTGAGCCGCCAGCGAGCGCGCCGGAGTGCTAATACGCAGCCCAGAGGTAGAAGAACAGGGTATTGTTGTCCTGCGCATTGCGTCCAAATCCGTCGTAGTTTTGGGAGGCTCCGTTGAATACGTTGTAAGCGGTGTATTGCACGCCCACACGGGTGTATTGGGTTGGCAACCAGAACGCCTCAACGGTCCACCCACGCGTGGTGGGGTCGCCAGCAAAATTGCCAAGTGGCTTCGAAGTTGGATCCAGAACGCCCGGAGTTCCTATCCCATAGCCAGAGCTTTGATTGAAGGTATTCACACTGCCGGTCTGACTGAAGTACCCCAGACTGCCACCGTACCGAGCCTGGTACACATAGCTCATTTTGGCCCGCACGATATCGGTCGTGTCTTCGGCATTGTTATTGGCCAGCTGATTGCCCGCAGTATCGGCAAACGTAGCCCCAGTCGTCGATGCACTATCCGGATACCGGTGGGTGTTGTGCGCAAAAACCAGCTGCCCCGTGATCGCATGCGGGTCCAGCAAATACTGGTACTGCATATCAATACTCACGTCCCTGTAGCGGTGGAGTGTGGTCGAGTCCGAGGTATCCAGAGGATTGTCGTAGACCTCCGCTAACATACCCGAGGTACCGACCATCAAACTGTGTGCACCCCACTCACGGTTCAAGGCGAAGCGCCAATAGGGGTTGATACCGTTGAGCTTGGTCACGCTGGAGTCATCCAGGCCTGCACTCATGAATGAAAGCAGCCCTTTGGATGTGCTGTACCCACCCACCTCGGCGTAGACCGAGTGATTCAAATACGCATAGGCGGTGACCCCGGCAATATTGCCGCCGGAGCCGTGGCCCGGATACGGACTAGTACCATCAATAAACTGACTGCTGGTTGGGCTTGGAACCGGCACATACTGCATCCATGCTGCCGCGGTGTTCCAAGGGTCAGAGAGAGATGGGTTGTTGTTTACCGAGACGCCAACAATCAGGTCACGTTTGCCGTCAATGAACCGGTCAGCATAGCGCAAGTCCATGTTGTCAGCGACCGTATCCTGATAATTTCCAGCGTTCGACGTGGATCCAAAAGGCGGCGGATTATGGGTAACCTGTACAAAAGCGCCCACATTGTTAGTGACCTTGCCACCCAAGAAGATGCTAGTGGTTGCGATGATGCTCTCTGCATTCATGCTGAAGTCTGTACCTGGGTCTGTACTTCCGGACGTACTGGCAACCCGCGAATTGGAGGCCAACACCATGGCAGAGAGGGGTACCGTGCGCTGTCCCAATGTATATCCCGTCAGCTTGAAATCACGACCGAAGGGCGTAAGTTCTGGAAACTGCCCTCCTGCGTGGCATGCCACGCAGTTTTGCCCAGTCTGCCGCGCAAACAGAGGAAGCGCCGTGGCAGATTGGGGCAATGCGGCCAGTACGAAGGTCGCAAGCACCATCAAGGCGCCAACGAACTTTGGTATGCAGGCGCTCAAACCGGTGGTCGGGTTACTCATGGCACGCTCTCCTTGTTTTTACGTTTCCATGATGCGCGTTAGAAGTAGGATGCAGGTTTGATATATGTCAATCTTTGATGACTGCGTCTGTTCTTTGTAGATAACTGGCCACTGTGACTAAAAGCAGGTAGGCAAAAGCTCGGCGACTAAATACAGCATAGAGCACTGTGCTGCAACTTCTTGCATTGAAGAACAGGAAAGCAATCTGTTTTTAGCAGTGTGCATAGGACGCTGCAGCGGATTGGCTTCACCCGCAATCTATCGTGTATTTACCGGAGTTTTAACAAATGCCACCCGGAGTCGAAAACTTCCAAGGAGATGGCTGGCTTACACATAGAAACTTAAATCCAATGTAAGTCTGTGAGCTCCCGTTTCAGGTACGCGTAATAGATCGGAGCGGCTGCAATTCCTGGCAGACCAAAGGCAGCCTCCATAACCAATATCGCCATTAATAGCTCCCAGGAACGAGCGTCGATTCGACGCCCAACAATACGCGCATTGAGAAAATACTCGCCTTTGTGCAGTGCAATCAAAAATCCGAGCGATAGGATGGCTGCCATTAAAGATACCGACAGGCTAACCAAAACGATCAGAGAGTTTGAAACTACGTTTCCGAGAACGGGCACCATGCCAACTACGAAAGTGATAAGGACCAGGGTCTTTACCAACGGTAATTCGATGCCTGCAGCAGGCAAAAAAACAGCAAGAAAGAATCCGGTCAATGTCGCGTTGATCAACGCAATCTTGAACTGCGCGCCCACCACGTCGCTAAAGGCTTCTTGAATTCGCCTGGCTCGCGTCAAAAGTGCCTTTGTTAGGGGTGAAATTTTCTTGGGCACATCAGCCTCGCGTGTGGCCACCATGCCACCGATTACCATGGCTATGAGCACCTGCGCCAGTGTCACTCCTGTCTCTTTGCCAAAAAGGCTCAACTCTGATGCGTGGAGATTGAGCCAGTGCATGACGATCGCCTTGAGATCGGTCGCGTTGACGGGGAACCCTTGTGTTACCCATGACGGCAAAAACGACTCTCCGCCATGCAGCGACGTTACCAAATGCTCCCACAATTGGTCAAATCCGCTTCCGGGACGGTTGACCAGAGCGAGCAGACCAGCCAGACCAAGCGCCAGAATCGAAACAACTACCACCGCGATCAGACCGGTTGCCCAAAGACGGCCGCGGCGGCCCTCTATGTGCCGTTCAAGCGATGCCGCTAAGGCATGCACCAGAAAAAAAACTAGCATTCCGGAAAAAAGCGCCGGAATCAGGTGCAGCAGCAACGCCGCAAAAAGCAAGGAGAGAGAGACCGCTGCAGACACAGCGTCAGCATTGCGCTCTTGTGAGCTCAAGGTATTCATGTACAGAGAATCGCAGGTATAGGGCACCGACAAGCGCCACCCGCCTGATTATGGTCAATTCTCTCAGTCAGCTACGAACGCCAGCGCCGGGGTCGCGCGTCTTTGCCTAAAGACCTGCGACGCCAACGGATCGCTTACGAACTCAGAGAATCCGAGCGATCAGAGTTTGACTGGGTTCCCCGCACTGGCGAGGAAGTTAGTGAGCCGCTGCAGTACACGCCGGCCAAACTGACCGTACTCGGCATGCGCCTTCTCGAATCTACAAAGCTGGCTTTTGGGCGGAAAGTTGATCCGCAAGCGCTACGACGACCCCTATTTATAAGTGAATCATGCACATCGGAGCCTTGTATTGGTATGAAGTTGAGTGAACCCAAGGTAAAGAGAGCCCAATGTGGATTGGCTAACTTTCAGATTCACCCAGCGTCCTTTACACACGTTTACACGGTGAAAGTAAACGCCGGTGAACCGAGCCCTGTTATAGGTACATGGCGACTTTGCCATGACCAGAAATACTTAAATGTTCAAACAAACGCTTATCGCTACTGCGCTCGCAATCTCCACTTTTGGTGCTTTTGCACAAGCGCCGTCGACTCCTTCCACTGTCGCTCCTGCTGCAGCCGCAGTGAAGCCAGCCGACACTGCCAAGGAAAAGCGCGAAGCGGTGGGTAAACAAAAAGAAGAAGCCCATAAGGTCAAGCTTGAGGCTGCAAAGGCAAAACACGACGCCGAGAAGTCTAAACATGCAGAAGCCAAGACTGCTCACGAAAAGACAAAGTCTGAAAAGACCATGAAACCTGTCAAGCCTGAAGTTCCCGCCAAGCAGTAAGTTGGCAACTGTCATCCGACAGTCATAACAAACAGCCATCGTTGATGGCTGTTTTGCGTTGAGCGCCGAACCCATGCGCCAACAGAAGCTGCACTCTTGAATTTCGAGAGTGTGGTCTCCAAATCAGCAACATTCCACGTTCGAAAGGTAAAACTCCTATGATTCCGAAATCTTTATTTCAAATGGTTGCCAAGTGGCTTGTCATCGGCGCCCTGTTGGGTACGGGCTTTGCCATGGCGCAGGCCGAGCCCAACATGAACCAGATTTACTCCACTGCGCAGTCGGGAAAGCTCGATGACGCCCAGGCCATGATTCAACAGGTTCTCGTCTCCCACCCCAAGAGCGCCAAGGCCTATTTCGTGCAGGCAGAGCTCTATTCGCGCCAAGGGAAGCTGGACCGTGCGCGGGAGTCCCTCGCGACAGCGGAGAAATTCTCACCAGGGCTGGCGTTTGCCAAGCCTGAGGCTGTTCAGGCACTTCGCTCGCAGTTGGCTGGAAAACCTGCTGTTAAGCATGCCGCGAGTACGTCCGTTAGCTACGCCGCGCCTCAGTCACCCGCTCAATCTTCGTCTTCCTGGGCCTTGCCACTCTTGCTGGCGGGTGGCGTGATTGTGGGTGGATACTTCATCTTCCGCAGGCGCAATCCTGAGCCGTACCCCCAACAGCCGGTCTATTCGAACCAGAGCGGGCTAAACGGCCCGCAGAACTTTGGCATAGGTGGGGGTGGGATGCAGCCAGCCTATCCACAACCCGCCTACCCCCAGCAGGGATATCCACAGCAAGCCGGAACCGGTTTGGGCGGCAGCATTATGGGTGGAGTTGCTACTGGATTGGCGGTGGGCGCGGGGGTAATGGCAGCCGAGGCGATTGGCCGCAATTTGATGGGCGGTCACAACAACGCCCCCGTTGGTCAGTTCGACAACCTGAGCAATAACGATTACCAGCCCATCAACAGCAACCCTGACATGGGTGGCGCTGGATTCGGTATCAACGACACCAGTTCCTGGGATGACGGTGGTGGTGCAGACATTGGCGGTGGCGGCGACTGGGATAATTGAACCCAACAAAGGAACCAATGCCCAGCGGTCCATTCATTGAACAGGCCGAATGGCTCGCATATCGACTTGCGGGTTATGCCATGGTTAATTTGATGGATGACGCAGCCATGTTGGCGTTCATGTTCTGCTGACCCAAATGAGATGACCAAGATTTACGGATTTTTACTGGCTTGTATCTTGATTCTCGTGGGTCTGACTGGTTGCGCGGTGGTGGCCGTGGCTGGTGTAGCTGCCTCGGTGGCTATTGGAACAATCGGTCTGGCTGCTGATGCCGCCATTGGCACCGTGCGCATCGCTGGCAAAGGCTTCGGGGCGATTGCCGATGCGGCTCTGCCGGGACCGACACCCTGAGTTATTGCTAAACTGGGCGGTGAATCACCATTGGTGGTCCCGCGGTTGCGGAACAAATGCCTGCAGTTCTGGCGCTAGTTTTTACGTCCTTTGAAGAGCCGGCGCGCGAGGAGCAGCCACGCAATGGCCCATGCCGTGCCGAACGCCCAGCCGCCAAAGACGTCAGTTGCCCAATGGACTCCCAGTCCCACCCGGCTCAATCCAACCAAAATGGCCATGAGCGCGGCACTGATCAAAACGAAGATGCGTTCGTTCCATCGGTCACGTGTACTGGCAATCAATGCCCCGACCGTCAAAAAAACAATTGCAGACATGCTGGCATGGCCACTCGGGAAGCTCAGACCCGGCACGATGATTTCAGCAAATCCGGCATCGGGACGCATCCGGGCAAATGCGGCTTTGAATATGCTGACCAAAAGAGTGCCACTGAGGATGGATGCCGCAACCAGCAGGGCGGTGGCCTTGCTCCTGAATAGTGCCAGATAGCAGACGGTGGTCACAGTGAAGAGTGTCAAGACGGCGGTACTCCCGAGTCCGCTGAAATCACGCAATACTTCACCGAGCCACGGATGAGCCAAGCGCAAAGCCTGTGCGCTGTGCACCAGATACAAATCAAAGTGGCGCGTTTCACCTTCCACGGCCTCATTGCCGACGTAGGCAAAGGCGAGTGCCAATACCGCAGCCACAAAGCCAACAATCATCGGCTTGAGAAGTGACTGGTAATGGTTCGTAGTAGATTGCATTTTGGGTGCGTCGGTCACATGGTTTGTGGGAGGCATCAGAGGCGTTTCCAGGAAAATGGCGCTTCAGGTTTCAAGCTTTTCATTGGGATGACTGGTTGGCCACATCAGTGGGAAGGACGAAAAAATCCTGCGCCATGCCTACAGACATGGACACAATGGCCGGCCCGATGAATAGGCCGACGGGGCCCAGAAGTTGTAGGCCTCCAATCAGTCCAAGCAATATAAGGAAGGGGTTGACCTTGACTGAACTACTTATCAGGTGGGGTTTGATGACATTCTCGAAGACCAACCAGACAAGGAGCAGGTCCACCGCCATGACCACTGCGTAGACGGTCTGCCCGTTCAAATACAAGTAGCCAATGCTGGGGATGATGAGTACAGGCATGACCAGGGGAATGACCCCGAGCAAACCGGCGGTCAGGCCCAGCAAAATGCCGGAATTGACACCCGCCAGAACGAGTGGACCGGCAAGAAGAACTCCCTCCAAAAGGCCAATCAGGATGACGCCGTTGATGGTGCCGCGCAGCGCGGACACGCCCTTATTCACTACGCTGACGCTCTTATCGCTGAACCAGTGTTCAAGCATGGCCTCGTAATGGTCTTTGACGTAGACGCCATTCTTCAGCATGAAATAAAACGACACCAGCATGCACAGAGCCGAAACCAGTCCAGACGACAACTGCAGCGCTGCACTCGATAGCCACACAGTCAGCTTTTCCCCGCTCAGCCGATTGAGGGTCTCCAACAGGCCGCTGCTGTGACCGATGTTGACCACCCACAGTTCGCTGAGCTTGCCAGAATACGGCAGCAATTGCACAAAAGCTGGCACAGGAATAACGCCCTCATCGTTTTTCGCCAGATAGGCTGCACCGGCGTTGTAGAGTCCGGCCAGGTCGTATCCGATGTATACCAACGGCAGCACGAAGACAATGAGAAACATCAGTGAGAACACCATGGCCGAATTGCTTACCCGGCGCCCCAGGTGGTGCGACATCGGCTGAAATAGCGGCCACAGGGAAATAGCGAACACCGCGCCCCAGATGATTCCAGGCACAAACGCCTTCAACATCCACAGAGTGAGTAGCAGGAAGACGGCGGCAAACACCAGGTAACGGTTGGTTTTCATGCAAGGGCAGGAGTTGACGGTATGTACAAGCTTACACGTGGCCTTGATTAGCGCGATGTCTATAGGCTTGAGGTTCTGCCCCGGTACTTCAACAAATGCTTGACGCCGATGCGAGCCGCATCGGTTATGTCATCAAAGATTCATCCCCATGGAGGATGCTGTAGTTGCGGCATCTCCCCGTTACCCAACTATTTGTGAGCCATCCATGACTAAAGACCACACCCAAGAAGTTCAAGTAATCGCCGCTGGAGAACTCGTAGACGCGGATTTTTAAGATGAATTTGAGGCTGTTGGCGAATACCACCGCATGGCAGCGTGCCACTTTTCAGCAGCGGCCAAGCACCATTTGCTAGCGGCGAACGCCGACGACAAAGGGGACAACGAAGCCGTTGCGCTCCACGCATTCCAGGCCTACCGTCATCAGCTCAATGGGCTGCAATACGCTGAAATCGCAGTAATGGACAATGAGAATCTCGAAGATGCGCTGGACGAAGCGGGCGATGGCGAAGAAGTCAAGAGCTGATACCGGCCAGATTTAGCCCAATGCTGGCAGTTCGTTGCCGTTGCCGCCTGCCTGTGTTTTGGCAAAGTCCTAGAAACTAAGGTGAGGTGCAACGGTGTAATCCGGTCGCGCCGTGCAATCGCAGATACGATGACGCATGGACGAACTGAAGAATCTTGAATCGCTCGGCTTGGTCCTTCCAAGTTCCGCTTACATCGTCGGCGCCATTCTGTTTGGAATCTTGGGGTATTTGGTCTATCGGCGTGGGCGCAAAGCGTTGCGGCCAATTTTGACTTGGATTGGCGTAGCGTTGATGCTCTATCCGTACGCGGTTTCCCAAACGTGGTTGCTTTGGACCGTTGGTGTAGGGCTATGCGGTTGGGCCTATGTAAAGTGGGACTGATTCATCTGCAGGCACATTTTTGTCCAGACGTACAAAGAGCTCCGAAGGGCTCTTTGCTGCTTTTAACCACTCGCCAGTTTTAATGATGACTGCTTGAGTTACCACCGGAATGGCCTGCGGATTGCCCGCCAGAGGCTCCTCCCGATGCCCCACCATTTGCTCCAGCGGAAGCGCCATTTGAAACCGATGCGTGGCTTTCAGTCTTGCTTCCCTCATGAGCGCCATCATGGTCGCCACGAGGTCCGCCTGGCAGACCTGCGGTTTGTAGGGACGCTGTGACCGCAGCCTTGTCTGCAACTGCTGTAGTTGATGCAGACAAGGCTGCTGCCCGGTCAGTTTTTTCCAGCGCACGTGCCGCATCCAATGCTGTCTTGTCAGCAGCCAGGGCGCCGTATTGCCAGCCAATTTGTCGGCCTTGAGCTTGGCTTCAACGGTCTGTACCTTGGCCTCATCGGCTGTTAGCGTTGCCGAGTTCATTACTGCCACGACATCAGCCTTATAGGCCGCTTTGGCTGCCTGCAAGTTGGCTCTATCGGTGCTCAAGAAGTTTTGAACAGCAGTCTCGAATGCCTGCCTGTCGGTTTTGAGTTGGGCCAATGCCGTCTGAATTGCTGCGGTATCAGGAGTCACAGCTGTAGCGTTGCCGGCAGTGGTATCCGTCTTGAGCTGCCCCTTCTTGAGAGCCACCTCGACCACCACTCGCTGCTCTGCAAGCGACAGGTCAACCTTCTTCACCGACCAAGGTGCCTTCAGTCCAAGAAGGTGTTCGTACAGCGCTGTGTCTTTCATGTCTCGGTCGATCAATTTGTAAAACTGGATTCTGCTGGAGCCAATGAAAATTCACAGTGGAATCAATGAAGAACCCCTTGTTTTGATTGACAGGGCCAGTTCGGTGGTGAATATGCAATCTGCACAACCACTGTTTGGGTCTGTGTCGAATCTAACGCGTAGGAGGTAGCTTCCTGATGACCGTTGCAGACTGTTACTCCGTAAAGAGATGTAAAGCGCGGTGGCTTCACTCAAAACCATCAGAAATTTATAGACCAAAACAGAGCGTGTGATGGGCCCTAAATACCTGTTGCAGGTCTGATGTCAACGGGTGCGTCTTTGTTTGTCTTTAGCCATGGGATGCGAGTGAATGGCTTGGTACGTCCGGAAATTGACAGCGCCAACTTCACTTCCCAGTCATGGGTAGGCAGCACATGTGCCGCAGCAGGGTTGAATGCCAGCAGTAGTAACAGTGGTGAATAGCGGGCAACTGGCGATTGCTGATGAGACCTCTCCAACGCACTAATGGCCACAACGCTGACAATCAAACCAAGCGTCCAGCCCGCGCAGACTTCGCTCAGACTGTGCGCACCAAGGACTATTCGTGATATCCCGATGCATGCCGCAAGTAGTAAGCCCAATGCCGTAACGGCATGCTGCATTCGCGGCGAATCAAAAGGCGTGTGAATTCTAAAAAGCACCGGGAAAATCGATGTCGCCAGGAGGGTGTGCCCGCTGACGCCAGTAAAGTCCCAGGATACGATGCCAATGCCCCAACCCCAAAACAGACATTTGCTGGCGAGGGTCAAAAAAACTGCCAGGCAAAGTGCTGCCAGCCATCGTTGAGCCGAGGCTCTTTGGCTGGACCACAGACTCACCACTTGGGCTGCAAAGATTGGCACCAGGATACCGGCAGCACCCAAATGGGTGACGATGCGCCACCAATATGCTGAGTTTGAGAGTGTCATGTGAACGGTATAGGTCTACGGATAGGCTCCAAAGGAGCCGCCCACTTAAGGCCAAGCGGCCGTTGAAGGTTGCTGTTAATCTTCACTAACGCCATTTTCACATCTCAACTGCCCAAAGGAAGGAAGACATGACGACAAAAGGTTTCGTAGCCTCACACGCAGCGGGTGCCCAGTTTGAAAGAGGCCTCCGTTCCTTCTACGAGTGCCGTGACTTGGGAATAAAAGGTGCGACCGAGGGCCGCGTTGATGCTCATATTATTCGGGCCGCCGCGGGCGAGGAATTCTCGATCCATCCCCATTTTCACGGGACCACATTTCAACTTGTTTATGTCATAAAGGGGTAGATTGAATTTGAATATGAGGGACAAGGCATAGTCCGACTAGAAGCCGGGTCATGTGTGCATCAGTCGCCCAATATCCGTCATCGTGAACTGGGACATAGTCACGATGTTGAGATGCCAAACACAGGGACTTAAGTAATGCCGCATAAAAACCTCAATACTGCGTTGGATTTCAGCCCTCTGGTGAAGCAGCGCTCCACAACTACGAGCACATCGCCAAGGGCAGGGAAGTATTGGTTGTGGGTGGCCCAAGCGGCGTGTGAGTTTCCACACCCTTTCGATTGGCGCCAGCTGCGGGCTGTATGGAGGAAGAAACAAAAGGGTCAAGACTTTGCGGTATGACCTTGCCCCCGAAAAACGTACTTCTTAGCTGACAGGTAAAAATCAGTTCAAGGAGAACGAAATGGGTGAAACGAAACGACGGGCCAAGTACACGCTGGAATACAAAATGGAGGCGGTACGGTTGGTCAAAGATGGTCAGGCGGTATCTGTGACGGCCAAGATTCTGGGCATCCCCAAGGCAAGTCTGGACAACTGGGTCAGACTCAGCGCCAAAAGCCGGCTCAAGGGCGCAGGAGACAAACCCGTGAGCCCAGAGCAAATGGAGCTAGCCCGGTTGCGTGCAGAGCTGGCTCGGGTCAAGATGGAGCGCGACATTCTAAAAAAAGCGACGGCGTACTTTGCAAGGGAATCTCTGTGAAGTACGCCTGGATTACCAGCAACAAGTCCCGCTGGCCCATCACGCTGGCTTGCGACGTACTGGGCGTCAGCGTCAGTGGCTACTTTGAACACCTACGACGCAAGAGCCTGGACAAGCCCGCCAAGCCTGGCACATCGGGCCGCATGAGCGATGAACGCCTGCTGGTTGAAATCCGTGCCATTCATGCGCAGGTCAGACAGGAATACGGCTGGCCAAAAATGTGGAAAGAACTGGTAGCCCGTGGTCACCGTGTTGGGAAGGAGCGGGTGCGCCGCCTGATGCAGAAGCACGGCATCCGCGCCAGATGCAAACGTAAGTTTGTCGTCACCACTGACAGCAAGCATGATCTGTCCATCGCGCCGGACCTGCTACAGCGCAACTTCACCCCGGCTGCACCCAATCAGGTCTGGACGGGTGACATCACCTACATCGCCACCGACGAAGGCTGGCTGTACTTGGCTGCCGTCATTGACCTGTTCAGTCGCCAGGTGGTGGGCTGGAGCATGCAGCCGCATATGCAAAGCAGCCTGGTGACGGATGCACTGAAGATGGCATGGTTCAGACGGCACCCCGCACCGGGTCTCATCTTTCATTCCGACCGGGGTAGCCAATACTGTGGCCATGAGTTTCAGGACACGCTCAAGGGCTACAAGATGAAGAGCTCAATGAGCCGCAAAGGCAACTGCTGGGACAACGCGCCTACCGAGAGCCTGTGGGGTCGATTGAAAGTGGGGCGACTGTATGGCCGGAAATTCGCCACGCGCCGAGAGGCTATGGACGAAGTAATTGACTGGCTGACGTTCTACAACCATCGTCGACTGCATTCCACATTGGGTTACGTCAGTCCGATGCAGTTTGAGAAAAGCTGGGAAGCGGCACAGCTATTGAAGGCCGCATAATTCGATGGCTAAGCTGTACGTCAAACAGGGGCAGGTTCAATTGGCGTGGCCCTGTGTGGCTGGCTTTATGTCAAATGGGACTGAAAATCCCTGCGTGTTGTGCTTGGTTATCGCGTGACGACTTTTGACATCTTCATCTCTGCATTTTTTTTTGCGTTTCGTGTGTTCAGCCGGCCCGTCGCTATCTCCAATGCATCCAATGACTGGCCCAGCAATTCGGCAATTTTTTCAGTTGAAGGATTAGGGTGAGCGCGCAACAGTCCCACGGTAATGATTGAGGCTGATTTCAGTAAGTTTTCCATTGACGTCTCATTCTAGGTTTTGGGGGAATCCAAATTATGCGGCTTTCTGTCGTGCTGGCTGCTAGGACGGCGAGAACTTTCACTTCACGGGTAGACAGCACAGGATAGGAATGCGGAATAGGCGCTAACCACTAACAGCGATCTTTTTTCTCGAAAAGATAAGCACAAGTTCTGTTTTTGATCAATAATTGCTGCGCTGCACCATTTTTTTTGGAGATCCACATGTTTACTAACACCCCTTTCGTTTCTGCTGCCACGATGTTTCCTGGCGCTGAGAAATTCACCCCAGCCGCCATGCAAGACGCCGTCAAGCCTTTGATGGACAACTTGAAGGCTTGGGGTGAGCTTGCACAGAGCCAGGCTCAAGCTACCCAAGCAGCTGTTGCTGAATCCGTTGAGGCTTTCAAAAGCATCAAGGAACCCCAGGCGGCATTGGAAACCATGAAGACCAGTGCTGAGAAGAGCATCGCTCTGACCGCCAAGCACCTGCAAGAAGCAACTGCTTTGAGCGTTGCCCAATTCAATGCTGGCATCGACGCTCTGCAAGAGAGCCATCCAGCTCCAGAAGCGTTTGCCAATGTTGGCAAAGGCCTGAAGGCTGCTGCAGCCACCATGGAAAACGCGGTTGCTTCCACGTTGAAAAACGGTTCTGCGGTTGCAAAGAAGGCACGTGCTGCCTAATCTGAAGCTGCTTTAGCGTCAGCCAGACCGCCTCTCTGAGGCTGGTTTGGTTTAGGTTTCAAATAAACCCAGTCCTTGTACTGGGTTTTTTCGTGTCCTGTCTAGAGAGGGAGCCCCACGTAGTTTTCTGCCATTGCTGTGGAGGCCGCAACGGAGTTAACCAGGTAATCAAGCTCCGCCTCCTGCAGTTTCTGTCCAATGGCGCCGTCGTTGGGGAAGCGGTGCATCAGGCTGGTGAACCACCATGAGAAGCGCTCACCTTTCCAGATGCGACTCAGGCAGCGCTGGGAGTAGGTGTTGATACCCGCCGCGGACTGCTCAAGATAGAACTCGATGATGGAACTAGAGAGGTATTTCACGTCTGTGGCGGCCAGATTCAATCCCTTGGCACCGGTCGGTGGCACGATGTGGGAGGCATCGCCGGCCAGAAACATGCGCCCAAAACGCATGGGCTCCGCCACGAAACTGCGCAGCGGCGCAATGCTTTTCTCAATCGATGGGCCTGTTACCAGGTTTTCTCTGGCCTGCGGGTCCAGTCGCAGCCGCAGTTCCTGCCAGAAAACTTCGTCAGACCAATCTTCGACTTTGTCGCTCAGGGGCACCTGCAAGTAGTGACGGCTACGCGTGTGGCTGCGCATGGAGCAAAGGGCAAAACCGCGCGTGCTGTTGGCATACACCAGCTCTTCATGTACCGGCGGTGTGTCAGACAACACGCCTAACCAGCCGAATGGATAGACTTTTTCATATTCTGTAATGGACCCTTGGGGCACGCTGGCGCGGCACACGCCATGAAAGCCGTCGCAGCCTGCGATGAAGTCGCATTCAATTTCGTGTGTTTTTCCGTCCTTCTCATAGCGAACGCGGGGTTTCGCAGTGTCAAAGTCATGCACAGACACGTTGCCTGCTTCATAAACCGTGGTCAGACTCGCGGCGTGGCGTGCATCCATCAGATCGCGCGTGAGCTCGGTCTGGCCGTACACCATGACGTTTTTTCCACCGGTGAGTTTGTTCATGTCGATGCGGTGGCGCTCACCTTTGAAGAGCAGGTCAAAGCCTCCGTGAACCAAACCTTCCTTGTGCATGCGCTCACCGACGCCCGCTTCATTCAGAAGGTCAATGCAGACCTGCTCAAGGATGCCGGCGCGGATGCGCGTGAGCACGTAGTCGCCGGTCTGACGCTCAAGGATGATGGCATCAATTCCGGCCTTGTGAAGCAATTGGCCGAGTAACAGGCCAGAGGGGCCAGCACCGATGATGGCAACCTGGGTACGCATAAAATTTCCTTGTGTTGACTGACTTTAAGTCTAGGTTGGTATCGCCATATGCGCCATAGAGTGCCATCGCCAATTGTGCGATGAACGGAATTGGTGCGCGATAATCGCGCAAAATCATTCCTCGAAATTCAAACTCCATGCCAACCAACGCTACCAATGCCAGCCCCCTGATTGCCAAAGCCGACCTCATCGCTGGAATGGCCAAGGGCATGGCGGTGCTGGAGAGTTTTGACACCGAACGGCAACGGCTCAACGCCACGCTGGCAGCCCAGCGTGCCGGCATTACACGTGCTGCGGCGCGGCGGCACTTACTGACACTGGCCTATTTGGGCTATCTTGAAACGGATGGCAGTTACTTCTGGCTTTCCAGCAAGGTATTGCGTTTCTCGGGAAGTTATCTTTCGTCTGCCCGTTTGCCCCGGGTGTTGCAACCCACGCTGAACCGCGTTGCCACGCAGACGCATGCGTCTTTTTCGGCTGTGGTGCTGGATGGTGATGAAGTCGTGATCGTTGCACGCAGTGGGAACGACTGGCGCAGCTCCCCCTCGGGAGCGGCCCAGGTGCTGGCCTATGGATTGCACTTGGGCGCCCGGCTGCCCGCGCACGCGACCTCAACCGGGCGGGTGTTGTTGGCCGCATTCACCCGACCGGCGCTCCGTGAGTGGTTGAAAAGTCACCCGCTACGGCGTCTGACCGCGCACACCGTCACGGATGTGCGTCTGCTCCGAGAGTTGATTGACCAAGCGCGCCGTCAGGACTTTTGTATGGCGAGTGAGGAGCATGAACTGGGCGTACAGGCACTGGCGGTGCCGCTGCGCAACATCGAGGGCAAGACCGTGGCGGCACTCAACGTAGTGGCGGCACCGCACCGTTTGACCCTGGATGCGATGCAGAGTGACTTGTTACCCATGCTGCTCGACGCCGCACGGGAGCTGCGTCCCCTGTTGTGAAGCGTTGGTGAACGGGTCAGGTTGTTCCCCACACCTCCTGCGCAGTTTCAATCACCAGTCTCAGCTTGGCCCGTTGCGCTTCCACGGCAATGTCATTTCCATGCACTGTGCTGCTGAAACCGCACTGAGGTGACAAGGCCAACTGGTCAAGCGGTGCGTAGCGGGTGGCTTCCTCAATTCGGCGTTTGAGGTCGTCCTTGCTTTCCATTGCGCCGAACTTGGTGGTCACCAGACCCAGTACGACAGTCTTTCCTTTGGGCAAGAAGCGAAGGGGTTTGAAGTCACCGCTGCGGGCGTCGTCATACTCCATGAAATAGGTATCCAGATTCATTTCCTTTAGCAAAGCCTCTGCCACAGGCTCGTAGTTTCCACTGGCAGCGTGCGTGCTCTTGAAGTTGCCGCGACACAGGTGCATGGCCAGCAGCATGCCGGGTGGCTTTTGCGCCACCACCAGGTTGATGAACTTGGCATAGCGGTGGGGCAGTTCGTTGGGGTCGTCGCCGCGCTGGCGTGCGGCTTCCCGCATTTTTTCGTCGCACAGGTAGGCCAGGTTGGTGTCGTCCATCTGCACATAGGTGCAACCGGCAGCGGCCAGGCTGCGCAACTCATCGCCATAGGCATTGGCTACGTCCTGATAAAAATCCGGGTCCAGATCGGGGTAATGCTGCTTGCTGATACCAGCGCGCCCACCCCGGAAATGCAGCATGGTGGGAGAAGGGATCGTGACCTTGGGCGTGTTGCCGGCGCTCACCTGGCTCTTGAGGTACTGAAAGTCTGCAAGCTGGATGTCGTTGACGTGGCGCACCTTGTCGACCACGCGCATCACCGGCGGGGCCAACTCCTGCGTGCCGTCAGGCCGAATGATGGTGACCGGGATGTCCGTCTTTACGCCACCCATCTGCTCCAGAAAGTCGATGTGGAAATAGGTGCGGCGGAACTCACCGTCTGTAATGCTTTTCAGGCCTACCTCTTCCTGAAATTTCACTATCTCGGTGATGGCGCGGTCTTCTACCCGGCGCAGTTGCTCGGGCGTGATGGAACCCTTTGTTTTTTGGTCGCGGGCCTCGAGCAGGTATTGGGGGCGCAAAAAGCTGCCGACATGGTCGTAGCGGGCGGGTAGCTGGGTCATGAATAGGTCTCCTGTGGATGAATTCAAGTGGGGATGTTAGAGCAGGCTAAGCACCATCAGGACGAGCTGCCAGGTGGTACACGCATTTCCGAGTCCGGGTGGGCACTTGCAAGTCCCGAAAAACGTGGGGAGGCATATTGCCCAGAACTGCGAGTGCGCATTTGGAGTTATCACGATTTGTTATATCAAAGAGTCTGAAATTGCTCTTGCCAATACTGCAGTTTGGTAAGACCATGTCGCATAATCCAATTTTTAGGAGACACAGCGTGAAAAAAAGAATATTCCTCAGCGCCTCAGCGCTTGCCGTTGCCACCCTTGTTTCCAATGGCGTGATGGCGGAGGGCAATACCTTCAAAATTGGCCTGATTTTGCCCATGACCGGGCAGCAGGCCACCACGGGCCGCCAGATTGAAGCCGCTGCCCGCCTGTACATGGCGCAAAACGGCGATACCGTCGCGGGCAAGAAGATTGAGCTGATCCTGAAGGATGACACCAGTGTGCCGGATGTCACCAAGCGCCTCGCTCAGGAACTGGTGGTGAACGACAAGGTGGATGTGCTGGCTGGTTTTGGTATCACACCTTCCGCATTGGCTACCGCTCCCATTGCCACCCAATCCAAAACGCCTCAAGTGGTGATGGCTGCTGCAACCTCCAGCATCACTCAGGCCTCCCCCTATGTTGTGCGTACCAGCTTCACACTGGCGCAGGCGGCCGTCGCGATGGGCGACTGGGCTCCGAAGAACGGCATCAAAAAAGTGGTGACCCTGGTCAGTGATTACGGCCCCGGCATTGACGCTGAAAAATACTTCAAGGAACGCCTGACATTCAATGGTGGTCAGGTCACCGAGTCGTTGCGTGTCCCCTTGCGCAATCCCGACTTTGCCCCGTTCCTGCAAAAAGTGCGCGACCTCAAGCCCGATGCATTGTTTGTTTTTGTGCCATCCGGCGCTGGCGCTGCGGTGATGAAGCAGTTTCTGGAGCGTGGCATGGACAAGGCTGGTATCAAGCTCATTGGCACGGGCGACGTGACGGATGACGACCAGTTGAACGACATGGGTGACGGTGCCCTGGGTGTGGTCACTTCGCACCACTATTCCACAGCGCATCCTTCGGCCACCAACAAGAAGTTTGTTGACGCATTCCAGAAGGCCAACAAAGGCTTACGTCCCAATTTCATGGCCGTGGGTGGTTACGACGGAATGCGCGTGATTTACGAAGCGCTGAAGATCACCAAAGGCGTTGGCGGCGGCGATGCGTTGCTGGCCGCCATGAAGGGGCAGATTTTTGAGAGTCCACGCGGCCCGATGTTCATTGATGCACAAACCCGTGACGTGGTGCAAAACATTTACCTGCGCAAGGTTGAGCGCAAAGACGGTCAACTGTACAACGTGGAATTTGACGTGATCAAAGACGTCAAAGACCCCGGCAAGGCCAAGTAACTTGCCACCTCACCGTTGCCTCTGGGCTGCTCGCAGCCTGGTGCCAACGGTTTTTTTATGACCAGCCCGAATCGAACGGACGTTTGAATGCTGACCATCCTTTTTGACGGCGTTGCCTACGGCATGCTGTTGTTTATTCTTGCCGTGGGG
>JAYTRR010000050.1:0-19392 GCA_043746005.1 Burkholderiales bacterium | reverse complement strand
CGGCAGCGCGGCGGCACCGGGGCCGAAGAACTCGACGAACTTGCCGACGACCTTGGTCTTGCGCATGAGCTGCGTGACGGTGAGCGCGAGATCGGTGGCGGTGACGCCTTCCTTGAGCGCGCCGGTCAGGTGCACCCCGGCGACATCGGGGGTGAGGAAATACACGGGCTGGCCGAGCATGCCGGCCTCCGCTTCGATGCCGCCCACGCCCCAGCCCACCACGCCGATGCCGTTGATCATGGTGGTGTGGCTGTCGGTGCCCACCAGGGTGTCGGGGTAATACAGCTGGTCTTTGGTTTTGTGCACGCCGCGCGCTAGGTACTCCAGATTCACCTGGTGCACGATGCCAAAGCCCGGCGGCACAACGCCAAAGGTGTCAAAGGCCTGCATGCCCCATTTCATGAACTCGTAACGCTCACGGTTGCGCTGGAACTCCAACCTCATGTTGATGTCCAGCGAGTCCTTCTGACCGTAGGAATCGACCATCACCGAGTGGTCCACCACCAGGTCCACCGGCACCAGAGGCTCAATGCGCTTGGGGTCCTTGCCCAGCTTGACCGCCACACTGCGCATGGCCGCAAGATCCGCCAGCAGCGGCACACCGGTAAAGTCCTGCAGCACCACGCGTGAGACGACAAACGGAATTTCGTCGGTACGCTCGGCATTGGGCCACCAATTGGCCAACTGCGCCACATGCTCGGGGGTGACCTTCTTCCCATCACAGTTGCGCAGCACGGATTCGAGCACGATGCGAATCGACACCGGAAGCCGCGCCACTTTGGGAAATTGCCGAGTCAGTGCAGGAAGGGAATACAGCTGCCCGGTCTTGCCGGATGCGGTTGTGAACGGCTTGACGGTGGAGGCAAAGGCATGGCGCATGGTGAACTCCGGTGAGGATGCAGCCTTAAGGATACATGTAGCGCCGGGTCAATGGCATGGAACCGTTTCTGCCACCGCGCCGGGTCGCAAGTATCTGGTAGACGCCGAGCTCACCGGTTTCGAACTCCATCGCGCACGCCGCCATATAAAGCCGCCAGACCCGAAACGTGGCTTCGTTGACGAATTCCAGTGCCTGGGCATGCTGCTGCTCCAGCTGCTGTACCCAATGGCGCAAGGTTTTGGCGTAGTGTGGCCGAAGGCCCTCCACGTCCACGATCTCGAACTTTGATTGCTCCATCACGCGCTGGATATTGCTGACGGTATCGAGCTCGCCATCCGGGAAAACATAGCGATTGATGAAGCGCGACGAAATGGCTTCGCCCCACCCTTCGTCCTCGTGAGTGATGCCGTGGTTCAGGAAAAGCCCGTGGGGCTTCAACAAGCGTTGCACGGTGTCGAAGTACATGGGCAGGTTTTTCAGGCCCACATGCTCGAACATGCCAACGCTGGCAATCTTGTCAAAGCGCGCATCACCGGACATGTCACGGTAGTCTTGCAACTCGACAGTGACCCGCTCGCGCAGACCAGCCGCCTGGATGCGCGCGCGGGCCAGATCAAACTGGCGTTCACTCAGGGTAATGCCATGCGCCTGCACGCCGTAGTGCTGTGCCGCATGCATGACCAGCGCGCCCCAACCACACCCGACATCCAGAAAAATCTCACCGGGAGCCAGGCGCAACTTTCTGCAAATGTGGTCCAGCTTGGCGAACTGTGCTTGTTCCAGCGTGTTGTCGGGCGCCTCGAAATAGGCGCAGGAATAGACCATGCTTTCACCCAGCCACAGCCGGTAGAAGTCGTTGGAGAGGTCGTAGTGAAACGAAATCGCTTCCCGGTTTTCTTCCCTGGTGTGGTGCTTGACATCGCTGGCGTGCGACGGCGCGGGGATCACTTCAGAGGGTGCCGGCTGCGGCATCGCCCGGGTCGCCAGCAAGCGCAGGAGCAAGACCAATCGCCTGCCCAGTGGCAACTGCAGGGAGTGCAGATAGTCTTTCAGGGAAAGCGCGGCAAAGAGGTCGCCGTCTACATCCATATCGCCGCGAAAATAGGCCTCGGCAAACCGCAACGGGTCTTTCCCCAACAGCAAGGTCCGCACGGCAGCCGCATTGCGAACGCAGAGCGTAAATGCGGGTTCTGCCCCCGTGCGCGCGCCACGCCCAAAAACGCCGGAACTGCCGTCCGGCAGTTGCACGGCCATGGTGCCATCCAACACGGCTAGCAATTCATCCAGCGCTTTTTCCCAGTGATCGATTTCTCTGGCACCCCCTTGCCAATTGCCGCCGGCAAGTTCCATTCCGTGTGCTATTTCATTTTTCTTCAAAAACAAGCGCATACCTTCCCCCTAGAAATTACAAGCAATGCCGACCAGGACACAGGCTGATTTGAAACATGTTCGTCCCCCTGCACTTGCGAAAAATCAATGAGGGCTATGGCACCCGGCCGAATCACACCATTGAACTTGATTTTTCGCAACACCAGGGAAATCGGCCGCTGCAGAATTGCGCAAACAGCCGTGGCTTGAGTTCTGCGGGGGTTCCCCCAATGAGTTCAGGCATCCGATTTTTCACGGCGATTTTTTCGCAACCGGAGAAGCGCGGCATGAGACCTCAAGACCCCATGGTGTGGATGCTGGCCAATGCAGTGGAGTTGCTCAGTAGTGCAGATCGACTGCGGGGCCAACTTCAGCGGGCAAACCAGGCCGTTGCGGTTCCCTGCTGGGAGCCGCCAGTGGACATGTATGAGAACGCGCGCGGACTCATTGTGCTCATCGCGCTGCCTGGCGTTGTGCCCGAGCGCGTTCAGAAGATGACTTCATCCGCGTGGGTGGTGACCGGCCCGTGGGTGCCGGGTTTGCAGTGGGCGAGATTCTGCGACTGGAAATACCCTACGGCCGGTTCGAGCGGAAAATCAGGATGCCTGCGGGCCGCTATCGACTTGCCGATATGCAGCTAAACCACGGCTGTCTGAGACTCGTTATTGACCGACTTGCATGAACCAACCCCATCAATTGCTGGAGAGCAATGCCCATAACCCGGAGGCGAGCAGGCCCGCCGGGGCCGGGCCGTCTGTAGCCGCAGATGATACGAGGCCGATTCTGGCTGACGCCATGATCATCGTGCCCGTGCGCAACATGGTTTTGTTTCCCGGCATGATGACTCCGATTGCCATTGGTCGTAAAAGCTCCATCGCGGCAGCACAGCAGGCGGTGAAAAGCGAACGGCCCATTGGCATCCTACTGCAAAGCGACCCGCATGCCGACACTCCCACGCCAGCAGACTTGACAACCATGGGCACGATGACCGCCATCCTGCGGTACGTAACCACCCCCGACGGCGAACACCACATCATTTGCCAGGGCCAGCAGCGTTTTCGCGTCCTGGGCTACCTGGATGGTTTTCCGTTCATCGTCGCCACGGTTGAGCGGATTGATGCGCCTTCAGTGGCTGGCAACACGGAGATCGAAGCGGGCTTCATTCAATTGAAGGAACGCGCGGTCGAGGTTCTGCAACTGCTGCCCCAGGTGCCGCAGGAAATGGTGCACGCGGTGCAAAACATTGACGCACCCGGCACGCTGGCCGATCTGGTGGCCGGCTCTGTGGACATCAAACCGGCAGAGAAGCAGACGCTTCTGGAAGAGGTTGACCTGCAACAGCGGATGGACCGATTACTGGACATGCTGGCGCACCGCATCGAGGTGATGCAGATCTCGCGTGACATTGACAAGCGCACCAAGGCCAGTGTGGGGCGCAGGGAGCGTGAGTTCCTGCTGCGCGAGCAATTGAAAGCCATTCAAAGCGAGTTGGGAGAAGGTGCGGGTGACAACGCCGCCGAGATCGAAGACCTGCGCCAGCAAATCGCTGAGGCAGGCATGCCCGACGACGTAGCCACGCAGGCGACCAAGGAGCTCAAACGGCTGGAGCGCATGTCGGACGCTTCAGCAGAATATTCGATGTTGCGTACCTACCTCGACTGGCTGGTTGAAATTCCCTGGAAAGCGCCCGAGCCCGATACCATTGATGTGGCGCAGGCGCGCCGGGTGCTGGATGTCACTTCGGCCTGGACAAGGTCAAAACCCGCATTCTCGAATTTCTGGCGGTACGCAAACTCAAACCCGGTGGACAGGGTCCCATGCTCTGTCTGGTGGGCCCCCCCGGAGTCGGCAAGACCTCGTTGGGGCAGTCGATCGCCCGGGCACTGGGTCGCAAGTTTGTCCGCGTGTCGCTGGGTGGCGTGCATGACGAAGCTGAAATCCGCGGGCATCGACGCACCTACGTGGGGGCTAGCGCTCAAGAAGGCCGGAACACGAGGCTGCGTGATGATACTCGACGAAATCGACAAGCTCGGAGCGGGTGCACGCGGTGACCCGTCTGCCGCCTTGCTGGAAGTTTTGGACCCGGAGCAAAACAACACCTTTCGGGACAACTATCTGGCCGTGCCATACGACCTGTCGCAGATGCTTTTCATCGCTACAGCCAACGTGCTGGACCCGGTGCCGGGGCCTTTGCGTGATCGCATGAAGGTGCTGCAACTGTCAAGCTATACGCGCGAAGAAAAGCTGGCGATTGCCCGCAAATACTTGGTAGCGCGCCAGCTGGATGCGTGCGGCCTCAAGACGGAGCAACTGGAATTTACCGACGCGACCCTGGCCGGCATCATTCGCGATTACACCCGCGAGGCGGGCGTACGGGGGCTGGAGCGCCAGATTGGCGTTGCGTGCCGCCGGGCTGCCATGCGCATTGCAGAAGGCGAAACACAAACCGTGCGCGTGGATGCTCACGATTTGGCGGAGATGCTGGGTTCGCCCAAATTTGAAGATGAAGTGGCGTTGCGTGCCGGAATGCCGGGTGTTGCCACCGCGCTGGCCTCCCTCTTCATGGACCGGCCTGTCCGCGTGGACGCCGCCATGACCGGTGAAATCAGTTTGCGCGGTCTGGTGCTGCCGATTGGGGGCATCAAGGAAAAAGTACTTGCTGCCGCGGCAGCCGGAATCAAACGCGTTCTTTTGCCCGCGCGTAACCGAAAGGATCTGGACGAGTTGCCGCTATCCGCGCGGCAGCAGCTTGAATTCATATTTCTGGATGACATGGATCAGGCGGTGTCTGAGGCCATTGCCCAACGCGCGTCTACCTTCGAGCTCAATCTTTGAAAAACCCCTAACCGGAGAAACACCATGCCCAACACATGGATTCTTATATCTAACAACCGGCAAGCCCGCTTCCTTCAGCGCAGTGCAGAAAGCTCCGTACTGGATGAGTTAGCTGATTTCATCTACCCCCATTCCAGCATGGCCAGCGAGACTCCTGCGGGTGATATCAGTGGGGATGCCGGAAAAGGCCACGGTCGCACCGCGCACAGCGGCACGCAGTTCGAGCCAAAAACCAGCGAACTTGAAAAGGAGCGCCACAGCTTTGCGCGGCAACTGGCGGACTACGTGAATAAGGGCGTGTCCGATCAGCGTTGCAACAGGCTGGTGCTGATTGCAACCAGCCAGATGCTGGGTGAACTTCGTCCCTTACTGACCCAGGCTACACACAAAATGTTGTACCGCACCGTTGCGGCTGACTTGACCAAATACCAGGGAGAGGAACTGAGGCAACGGGTTAAAGAGGCTATGGCGCCGCCTGGTTGACATTGCGCCGTCCCTGCTCGTTGCTGTTGAGGTTCCCGTTAAAAGAAAGAGGCGTCCAATATGTTAAAAATTCTGATTGCAGTGGATGGATCTGATCACGCTGAGCGGGCGATAGAAGCGGTTGCCAAAATGGCCCGCTCGTCGCTGGACCTTGAAGCGACACTGTGCTGCATCAGCCCCGAGCCGTTTCTTTACGGTGGTTACACAGCGGCCACCATCCAGAAAATCGAAGAAGACCAAAAAAGGCAGCAGGACACCATACTGGACAAGGCCACGGCGCTGGCAAAAGCACAAGGGCTCAAGCTGGGCGAACCCGCCCGGGCCCATGGCGTCATTGCCCACGAGATCGTGCGCATCGCCACGGAGCGGCTGGTGGATCAGATTGCCATGGGCACGCGTGGCATGGGGGCCGTGGGCAACATGTTGCTGGGCTCGGTCGCACAACGGGTTATCCACCAGGCGCACGTTCCTGTATTGCTGACCAAATAGGCTGGTGCGGGCATGGCAACCCCTTTCCGGGGTTGTCACCTGCGTTCTCGACAGCCTTTGGGCTGGCGTGTCAAATCCCGCATTGCGTTCAACTACCGTGCGAGGATTCCATGCCTGAGACAACCCACCACCGCATTTGCCCCCTGTGTGAAGCCTGCTGCGGTTTGGAGATCAAGGTCTCCAGCGGCAAAGTCATCAGCATCCGCGGGCATGACGCCGATGTGTTCAGCGCGGGCTATATCTGCCCCAAGGGAGTGGCCCTGAAAGACCTGCACGAAGACCCCGACCGCTTGCGCACGCCGCTCATCAAGCGCAACGGAGTGTTTGAACAAGCAAGCTGGGATGAAGCGTTTGCCGAGATCGAACGCCGCCTGCCGCCGCTGATGGCCGCGCACGGGCGCAACGCCACAGCCGTGGTGGTGGGCAACCCTTCGGCCCACAAGATCGGCTTGCTGACCTACTTCGGCAAGCTGGCGCGTGCGCTGGGCACGAAAAATGTGTTCTCTGCCTCCACGCTGGACCAGATGCCCAAGCAGCTCGCCAGCGGCTTGATGTTTGGCCACTGGATATCGGTGGCACTGCCCGACATTGCCCGCACTGACCTGATGCTGGTGCTGGGCGCCAACCCGCTGGCCAGCAACGGCAGCATGTGGACGGTGCCCGACTTCAAGGGCAAGGCCAAAGCCATGCAGGCACGCGGCGGCAAACTGATCGTGATTGATCCGCGGCGCACCGAGACCGCGGCTATGGCCGACGCGCACCACTTCATCCGCCCGGGTGCCGACGTGTTCTTGCTGGCCGCCATGGTGCACACCCTGTTTGCCGAGGGACTTGCCACACTGGGTACGGTAGCCCCGTGGGTCAACGGCGTGGGCGAGGTCCAGCAGGCCGTTTTACCTTTCACGCCTGAAGCGGTAGCGCAGCGCTGCGGCATGACGGCCGACACCATTCGCAGCCTGGCCCGCACGCTGGCGACCACGCCCCGCGCTGCCGTGTATGCCCGTATCGGCACCTGCACGCAAGAGTACGGCACACTGGCCAGCTGGCTGGTGGATGTGCTCAATGTGCTCACCGGCCATCTGGATGTTCCGGGCGGTGCCATGTTTGCCAAGTCGGCTGCATTTGCTTCCAACACCGCGGGCAAGCCGGGTATTGGCAAAGGCGTAGCCACTGGTCGACACCACGCACGGGTGAGCGGTGCGCCAGAGGTGTACGGCGAATTGCCCATGACCTGCCTGGCCGAAGAAATCGAGATCCCTGGCGAGGGCCAGATTCGCGTGCTTGTTACCGTGGCAACCAACCCGGTGCTCTCAAGCCCCAACGGGCCCCGGCTGGCAAAGGCACTGGACACGCTGGACTTCATGGTCAGCATGGACATCTACCTGAACGAGACCACGCGCCATGCCGACGTGATCCTGCCGGGTGTCTCCCCGCTGGAAGACATGCACTACGACGTCGCCTTCCCGCAGCTTTCGTGGCGCAACCACGCGCGCTATAGCCCACCTGTGCTGCCGCGCACGGCTGGCGAGCCCGAGGAATGGCAAACCATGCTCAAGCTGGCGGCCATTGCGCAGGACAAGGGCGCGCAGGCGGACGCCAACGCACTGGATGACGCGCAGTTCGCCGAAGATGCCCAACGCCTGTTTGGTGCCCACGCCGATGCCGTAATAGCCGCCACCGCCGCCTACAAAGGCCCGCAGCGCGGACTGGAGGTCGCTTTGCGCACAGGCCCTTATGGCGACGGCTTTGGTACCCGGCCCGATGGCCTGACGCTGGCCAAAGTCATGGCGTCCAACGCCACCGGTGGCATTGATCTGGGCGAACTGCAACCCCGCGTCCCCGAGATGCTGCGCACCCCCAGCGGAAAAATTGAGCTGGCTCCGCCCATCCTGCTGGCCGACCTGGCGCGGCCCGCAGCCGACCTGTCACGTCCTGCCCCGGATCTGGTCATCATCGGGCGGCGCGATGTGCGCACCAACAACAGTTGGATGCACAACCTGCCCGTATTGGCCAAAGGCCCCTTCCGCTGCACGGCACTGGTTCACCCCGCCGACGCAACGCGCCTGGGCTTGCAGGATGGAGTACAAGCCCGCATTGCCAATGGCGCACTCAGCGTCGAGGCCCGAGTGCAAATAAGTAGCGAGATGATGCCTGGAGTGGTCAGCCTGCCGCATGGCTGGGGCCACAACCTGCCCGGCACACAGCTGCATCTGGCAGCACAGCGCCCCGGTGCCAACCTCAATGCATTGCTGAACGATCAACTGCGCGATCCGCTGTCAGGCAATGCTGTGCTGGGTGGTGTGGCAATTACGATGTGCGCGGCGGTCTGAGCGCGAGGATATGAATAAAAATGATGTCTAGCCCCCGCCAGGATTGCGCAGGGAGCTATCATATCGATAGCGACTAGAAATCAATCACGGCCAGCCCGGCCAGATAAGTATCCAGTGTTTGGACACCAACCACCTCCAGATCGAAAGCTTGTGGATCCAGAAGCCAGTTGTGCATCAAGCCATCAATTAGTGCATGAAAACCTACAGATGCGACGAACGTCGACGTGCCGCTACGTAACCGCCCTTGCACAGCGGCCAGCGCCAACAAGCGTTCCAGATCAGACAGGCAACCGGCACGCTCAGAGATATGCCGGTCACGCCCCGCCAGAAGGTCGTCCACATACTCCACTTTGTGCGACGCAATCTCAAACACGCGACGCACCCGCGCGTCATGCACGATCAACCGAAAGGCTGTTGCGACGTTCTGGCGCAGATGGTCAAGTGGATTACCGGACTCCGCTTCGGACTGATTGTTGAGGCTGGTCACCATCGGTACGGTGACGCGCAACATCATCGCGTCAAATACATCGGCTTTGTTCTTGAAGTGCCAGTAAATGGCGCCCCGCGTCAGGCCGGCTTCCTGGGCAACCTCCTGCAGCGAGGTCCGTGAAACACCCCGGAGCTGAAACACACGCTCAGCCGCATCCAGGATCAAATCTCGGGTAACAAGGGCTTCTTCTTTGCTGCTACGGGCCATGGTTCTTTACGAGTGCTTTACGGAGGGTTACTGCATACATTCATTGATGTATGTATACTAAATCATATTTTTAGAATCAGCAGCTTAAGTTGCATTGCAGCTTGCGCTGCAGCAAACGTCGGCTTCGTTTACCCCCATTTTTCCACCGCAAGGATTCCTCATGTCCTCCACCCGCTCCAGCCGCTCACCCCTTCTGCCTCTTATCCCCCTTGTGGTTCTCTTAGCGGCCTGCGGCGCCAAAGAGGGAACCCCCGCAGCGGGCGGAGCGCCCGGTGGGCCGCCGCCTGCCACCGTGGGAGTGGTAACCGTTTCCAACGAGGTCGTGGCACTGCAAACCGAATTGCCAGGCCGTGTGAGCCCGGTGCGGGTGGCGCAGGTGCGGGCCCGGGTAAACGGCGTCGTGTTGCAACGGCTGTTTCGCGAAGGCAGCGAGGTCAAGGCGGGTCAGGTGCTCTACCAGATTGATGCCGCGCCCTACCGGGCTGCCTTCGAGAGCGCCCAGGCCAGCGTAGCCAAGAGCCAGGCCAATCTGGCCCAGGCAACGGCGCAATTAGAGCGCAACAAGCCGCTGGTGGAAGCCAATGCCATCAGCAAGCAGGAATACACCACACTGGTTACCGCACAAAAGCAGGCCGAGGCCGATCTGGCCACGGCCAGGGCGGCTGTGCAGACAGCACAGATCAACCTGAACTACGCCACAGTGACCGCCCCGATTTCCGGGCGCATTGGTCAGTCGCTAGTGACCGAAGGTGCACTGGTGAGCCAGACTGAAGCGACCCAGCTCGCCGTCATCCAGCAAACGGGTACGGTTTACGTGAACTTCACCCAGTCCACAACGGATGTGCTGCGCCTGCGAAAAGCCATCGCATCCAAACAACTGCGCGCGTCAGGCGACGGCTCAGTCCCCGTGCGGGTGGTGCTGGAAGATGGCAGTGAATTGCCGCGCGCCGGTAAACTGCTGTTTACCGATTTGACGGTGGATGCCACCTCGGGCCAGATCACGCTACGCGCCGAAGTGCCCAACTCCGACGGCTTGCTGCTGCCGGGCCAGTACGTGCGGGTACGTTTGTCGCAAGCCGAGCTGCCCTCCGCCATGTTGTTGCCACAGCAGGCGGTAACCCGCACCAGCCAGGGCGACACCGTGCTGGTGGTGGGTGCCGATGGCAAACCTGCGCCGCGCCCGGTCAAGGTTGGCAACGCACAGAACAACCAGTGGGTGATTCTCGATGGACTCAAACCAGGTGATCAAGTCATTGCGGATGGCTTCCAGAAAATGATGGTACCCGGTGCGCCAGTAAAGACGGTGCCGTGGACAGGTGTTACACCGCCAGCTTCGGCTGCTTCGGCATCCAAGTAAGAGGCACCCGAAATGGCCCAATTTTTTATCAATCGCCCCATCTTTGCGTGGGTGATTTCGCTGTTCATTCTGGTCATGGGCGGCGTAGCCATCACGCAGCTGCCCATCTCGCAATATCCACCGGTGGCGCCGCCCTCCATCGTGATCACCGCGGCCTACCCAGGTGCCTCCGCCCAGATTCTGGAAGACAGCGTTATCAGCATCATTGAGCGCGAGCTCAATGGCTCGCCCGGCCTGATCTACATGGAATCGGTGGCGCAGGCCAATGGCACCGGCACCATCACCGTCAGTTTTGAGCCCGGCACCAACCCCGACCTGGCCCAGGTGGACGTGCAAAACCGCCTGTCGCGCGCCTCGCCACGTCTGCCCGCCGCAGTCACGCAGCAGGGTGTGCGAGTCGACAAATCGCGCTCCAACTTCTTGCTTTTCACCATGCTGTCCTCGGACAACCCCGATATCGACCCCATTGCACTGGGCGACTACGCCTCGCGCAACGTGGTGCCAGAGCTACAGCGTCTGCCGGGCATTGGGCAGGTGCAACTGTTTGGCACCGAGCGTGCCATGCGCATCTGGATTGACCCGGCCAAGCTCACGGGCTACAGCCTGTCGGCGGCCGATGTGAATAACGCCATCAAGGCGCAAAACGCACAGGTCTCGTCGGGCGCGATTGGCGACCTGCCCAACATCACAGGCCAGTCGATTGCAGCCACTGTAATGGTCAACGGCCAGCTCACCAATGTGGCGCAGTTTGGCAACATCGTGCTGCGTGCCAATGCCGATGGCTCTGCCGTGCGCCTCAAAGACGTGGCACGCATTGAACTCGGTGCCCAGGCCTACGCCACATCAGCACGGCTGAACGGCAAACCGGCGGTGGGTATTGGCGTCCAGCTCTCGTCCAGCGGCAACGCCATGGCGGCGGCCAAAGCGGTGCGTGCGCGCATGGAGCAACTTCAAACCTATTTTCCCAAAGGCGTGAGCTGGAACATTCCGTATGACAGTTCGCGCTTCGTCAAAATTTCCATCTCGCAGGTGGCAGAAACACTGGTCGAGGCCATCGTGCTGGTGTTCCTGGTGATGTTTTTGTTTTTGCAAAACTTCCGCTACACCATCATCCCCACCATCGTGGTGCCCGTGGCACTGATGGGCACCTTTGCCACGCTGCTGGCACTGGGCTTTTCGATCAACGTGCTGACCATGTTCGGCATGGTGCTGGTGATCGGCATTGTGGTGGACGACGCCATTGTGGTGGTGGAAAACGTGGAGCGCATCATGAGCGAAGAGGGCCTGCCACCGTTGCAGGCCACGCAAAAAGCCATGGGCCAAATCTCGGGGGCCATCATCGGCATCACCGTGGTGCTGATTGCGGTGTTTGTGCCGCTGGCATTTTTCAGCGGCTCGGTGGGCAACATTTACCGGCAGTTTTCTGCGGTGATGGTGAGCTCGATCGCATTCTCGGCGTTTTTGGCACTGTCGCTCACACCGGCGCTGTGCGCCACGTTACTGAAACCGGTAGAGGCCGGGCACCACCATGCAAAAACCGGCTTCTTTGGCTGGTTCAACCGCAGTTTTGCGCGCACCGCCAAGGGCTATGAAAGCACCGTGGCACGTCTGCTCAAGCGCGCGGGCCGCTACCTGATCATCTACGCGGCCATCATCGGCGCAGTGGTCGTGGTCTATATGCGCCTGCCCACCTCGTTCCTGCCCGCCGAAGACCAGGGCAACATCATCGTCAACGTGCAATTGCCACCGGGTGCGACCCAGGAGCGTACGCTGGCCGTCATGCAGCAGGTGGAAGGTTTCATTCTCAAGCAACCCGAAGTGCAAAGCATGGTGGGGGTGCTGGGATTCAGCTTCTCTGGCCAGGGCCAGAACGCGGCGCTCGGATTTGTGACGCTCAAGGACTGGGCGGACCGCAGTGGCCCCGAGCACTCGGCGCAGGCCCTGGCGGGCCGCGCGTTTGGCGCGCTGATGGGCATTCGGGATGCGTTCATCTTCCCGCTGAGCCCCCCTCCCATTCCCGAACTGGGCAATGCATCGGGCTTTACCTTCCGCCTGCAAGACCGGGGTGGCAATGGCCACGACGCACTGGTGGCCGCACGCAACCAGCTGCTGGGCATGGCAGGCAAGAGCAAGGTTCTGACGCAAGTGCGGCCGGATGGCCTGGAAGACGCCCCGCAGCTACAGATTGATATTGACCGCGACAAGGCCAGCGCCCTGGGCGTGAGCTTTGATGCCATCAACAGCACCATCTCCACCGCGCTAGGCTCGGCTTACATCAACGACTTTCCGAACCAGGGGCGCCTGCAGCGCGTCGTGGTGCAAGCCGATGCCACCGCACGCATGCAGCCCGATGACTTGCTACGACTCAATGCGAGCAATGCGCAGGGCAAACCGGTACCCCTATCGGCCTTTGCCAGCACCCGCTGGGTAAAGGGTGCCATGCAAACCGTGCGCTACAACGGCTACCCCGCAATCCGTATTGGCGGTTCGGCAGCACCGGGCTACAGCACCGGTGCAGCCATGGACGAGATGGAAAAACTGGCAGCCCAATTGCCCGAAGGCTTTGCGTTTGAATGGACCGGCCAGTCACGCGAAGAAAAGCTGGCAGGCTCGCAGGCTGTGGTCCTGTATGGCTTTGCCATTCTGGCCGTGTTCTTGTGCCTGGCTGCGCTGTATGAGAGCTGGTCCATCCCCCTGTCTGTAGTGCTCGTGGTGCCGCTGGGTGTGCTGGGCGTGCTGCTGGCTACGATGCTGCGCGGCTACGCCAATGACGTGTACTTCCAGGTCGGACTGATCACCATCATCGGACTGTCCGCCAAGAACGCCATTCTGATCATCGAATTTGCCAAGGATCTGCAGGCGCAGGGTAAGAGCGTGATCGAGTCGGCGCTGGCTGCCGCGCACCTGCGTTTCAGGCCCATCGTGATGACGTCCATGGCGTTCATGCTGGGTGTGCTGCCGCTGGCTATTTCTACCGGTGCAGGCTCGGCCAGCCAGCGCGCCATTGGCACCGGAGTGATTGGTGGCATGGTGGTGGGCACGGTGCTTGCCGTGTTCTTCGTGCCGATTTTCTTTGTGGTGGTGCGCAGCCTGTTCAAAGGCAGCGAGCGCCAGCACCAGTTTGATGCACAACACGGTCACCAGATCGGAGTCGATGACCATGAATAAGTTGACCATCCCCACCTCCAAACCGATGCAACCCATCCAGCACCTGACCGTTCTGGCCGCCGCCCTATGGCTTGGCGGTTGCAGCTTCATCCCAACCTACGAGCGCCCCGCTGCCCCCGTAGCCGGCAACTTTGCGGCTGCACCGGCCGTCCAAGCGGAACCCGAGAGCACAACCCGCCTGGCGGCAGACATCGACTGGCAGGACTTCTTCAAGGACGCGCGCCTCAAGCGCCTGATCGAGATGTCCCTGCAAAACAACCGCGATCTGCGTGTGGCCGTGCTCAACATCGAGCAGACCCGCGCCCAGTTGCAGGTGCGCCGGGCAGACGAGTTACCCACCGTCAACGCGGGCATTGCTGGAACACGCGGACCCATTGCCTCCGGCGCCATCAGCAGCACCTACACCGCAGGCTTGAGCGTCACCTCCTACGAGCTGGACTTCTTTGGCCGTGTTCGCGCCCTGAGTCAGGCAGCACAGGCCCAATTGCTCGGCACCGAAGAGGCCCGCAAAACCGTGCAAATCGCACTGATTGCCTCGGTGGCGACCACCTACCTGAACCTGCTGGCGGATGACGAACTGTTGCGCGTTACCCGGGACACGCTGGGCACACGCCAGGAGTCACTGAAACTCACGCAGCTCAAGTTCGACAACGAAGCCGCATCCAAACTGGACCTCAGCCAGTCGCAGTCCCTGCTGCAAGGCGCCAAGGTAACGCTGGCCCAACTCACCCGCCAGCGCGCACAAGACGAAAACGCCCTGGTGCTCCTGCTGGGCCAGGCGCTGCCGAACGACCTGCCTGCCGGATTGCCCGTAACAGGCCAAGGGCTGCTACCCGACCTGCCCGCCGGTGTGCCGTCCGAGCTATTGACACGCCGGCCCGACGTGCGCCAAGCCGAACAACTGCTGCTGGCCAACAACGCCAACATCGGCGCAGCGCGCGCCGCCTTCTTCCCGCGCATCACTCTGACCGGCAGTGCGGGCGTGGCTAGTAGCGACCTGGACACTCTGTTCAGCAACGGCTCGTCGGCTTGGACTTTTGTGCCCCAGTTGTTGATGCCCCTCTTTGATGCGGGACGCAACAAGGCCAACCTGGAAGCGGCCAAGGTCAACAAAGACATAGCGGTGGCGCAATATGAAAAAGCCATCCAGACCGGGTTCAGGGAAGTGTCCGATGCGCTGGCAGGGCGCGCGACGCTGGATGAGCAATTGCGTGCGCAAACCGCCCAACTGGATGCGGAGCAAACCCGCATGAATCTGACGGATCTCCGTTTCAAGAACGGCGCTGCCAATTCGTTTGACGTGCTGGATGCGCAACGCTCGCTGTTTGCTTCGCAACAGGCGGTGGTACAAGTGCAGACGCAGCAGGTGCAGAACCTGGTGACGCTGTACAAAGTGCTGGGTGGCGGCTGGAAGTAGCGACGAAATCAGGCTGCAGCCCCAGTCTTTATTGCACTTTCAGCTCCTGGTTAAATAGCGCTCCAGATGCGTTGTCAGCCTGAACCCCAATGGCGAGCCGTGGCGTCTATTGCTACCGGTTTGCAATAAACTCTTTGCGGGCGGTGACAGGGCATCTTGCGGCGGTCATTGGCCAACGGACCGCTTGTTTCGTCAACCAAATGGATTGCCGGAATATTCGGCAAACTGCATCAAATTAGGTTGCAAAAATGCTCAACTCCTTGCTCACCATCGCCTTGCTTCATTGGGTAGTCCTCCTGGTACCTGGAGCGAATTTTTTCCTCGTTGGGCAGTTGGCGGCAAGCGGCCAGCGCTCTATCGCCTGCGCTGCTGCTCTAGGGATCACTACGGTTACGCTCACCTGGGCAACCCTCGCGATTCTGGGAATCGGAATTATTTTCAGTGCCCATCCGGCATTGCGTCAAGCAATTCAATTGGCTGGCGGCGTCTATCTTGGGTACCTTGCCGTCAAGCTGTGGCGCTCGCAGGTCGCGCACGAAAATTCGCAGCCACTGGAAATCGGACAGTGGGCGGCGTTTCGTCTGGGGTTTGTTACAAACGTTCTGAATCCAAAAACTGCGCTGTTCTTCGGAAGCGTCTTTGCCTCGGCTATGCCCGCAAACCCAAGCATTTTCTTGGTCGCAACCGCTGTCGCACTTGTGTATTTCAATGCCGTCGTCTGGCACTTTTTTTTGGCGCTGGCGTTCTCCCACCCTCGCATTCAGCTGGCCTATGGTCACCACCGGAACAACCTGAACAAAATCTCTGGCATGCTCATTGGTGCCTTTGGCACCAGGCTGCTTTGGGCAACTCTACAAGAGTTTCGAGGTCGTGGAGCCTAAGCGTGCAAACCAACCCTCCAAGTAAGCTGCCCACATGAGCCCCACGCACTGCAATCAATGACCTCTTATCAAGCCCGCATCTTTCCGTTTCTTTTTGTACTGCTCTGGTCCACCGGCTTCATCGGCGCGAGACTCGGTTTGCCGCACATCGAACCGCTGGTCTTTCTGCTGATTCGCTATATCGCAGTCATTGGCTCCATGACATTGATTTCACTTGCCACGCGAGCGCCCTGGCCCCCATCTGCCCGGCAGTGGCTGCACATTGGCATTGCTGGCTTGCTGGTACATGGCGTGTATCTGGGTGGTGTGTTTATCGCCATCTCCAAGGGCTTGCCCGCTGGCGTTGCCAGCCTGGTCGTGGGCGTGCAACCCCTGCTGACGGCCGTTGGCGCGGGCTGGCTACTGGGCGCGAAAGTGTCGAAGAGCCAATGGTTTGGACTATTACTCGGCTTCTTTGGTGTCGGGCTGGTGGTGTTTGGCAAGTTGGGGGCAGAATTCGGTGCCCTTGCGGTGGTGCCTGCCATCATCGCCCTGCTGGGCATCACCGCCGGGACGCTCTACCAAAAGCGGTTCTGTCCCGCTTTCGACTGGCGCACCGGCTCGGTAGCGCAATTCCTGCCAACCGCGGTAGCCACTGGAGCGCTCGCATGGATGACCGAGAGTTTTCGCATTGAATGGACCGGTGAGCTGTTTTTTGCGCTTGGCTGGCTGGTACTGGTTCTGTCCATAGGCGCCATCAGCCTGTTGAACTGGCTGATACGCCACAGCAACGCGGTCAATGTGGCCAGCCTGTTTTATCTGGTTCCGCCCTGCACGGCGCTGTTCGCTTGGCTGTTGTTCGGCGACACCTTCTCAGGCATCGCACTTTTCGGAATGGCGCTCACGGTCGGTGGCGTCTACCTGGCGCGCAAGTAAACACCACTTTGGACTAGAAAAACGGCTATTCAACGCGCGCAATGCACGCGGGCTTGAAGCCCAGGTCTGCCGCCTTGCCCTTGCGACCGCGTGCCGCACGGGCATTGTTCAGGCTGCGAATTTCCAGCGTTTCTTCACGCTCTTTTCCGCCACGACCTATGCCCTTGATACGGATACTCCGGGTGTAAGCCGCCGCACCGGCCAGCGTGTCTTTGTCTTCCAGGTCAATCAGCATCAAACCGCGACCACCATTGGCCATGGATTTGAGCTCGCTGATCTCGAATGTCAGGATGCGACCGCCGGTGGAGGCACACGCGACGTGGGTCGCCGGTGCCACGGGAACAGCGGGTGTGCCCGCAACCGTAACCCTGCCATGCGCGCCCGACACCAGCGAGGGCTGGCACAGCGCTTCGCCCGCATTGCAGCCGACAAAGGCCTTGCCCGCTTTTTGGCGCGACACCATATGCTCTACCGTGGCCATAAAGCCATAGCCTCCCGTGCTGCTGAGCAAGAGAGTGGCGGCTGCAGGCCCGGCAAAGTAATACAGCAACTGGGTGCCGACTTCCAGTTCCAGCAGCGTGGTAACCGGTTGACCATCGCCGCGTCCACCGGGCAGCAAGGACACGGCCACAGAGTAAATGCGCCCGTTGGATCCAAATGCCAGCAGCGTGTCCACACTGCGGCATTCAAAGGTGCTATACAGGCCATCGCCCGCCTTGAAGGCGAAGCTGCTGGCCTCATGACCATGGCCGGTGCGGGTGCGCACCCAGCCTTTTTGACTGACCACCACGGTGACCGGCTCGTCCACCACCTTGATCTCCAATACCGCTTTTTTCTCGGTCTGAATCAGCGTGCGGCGGGGGTCGGCAAAGGTTTTGGCATCGGCCTCAATTTCCTTGATCATCAGGCGCCGCAGGATGGCAGGGCTGCCCAGAATCTCGTCCAGCCTGGCCTGCTCGCTGCGCAGCTCCGACAACTCCTGCTCGATCTTGATGGCTTCCAGCCGCGCCAGTTGGCGCAGGCGAATCTCCAGAATGTCCTCGGCCTGGCGATCCGACAATTGGAAGCGCTCCATGAGCGCAATTTTTGGATCGTCCGACTGGCGGATGATGGCAATCACCTCGTCGATATTGAGGAGAACGAGCTGGCGACCTTCGAGTATGTGGATACGGTCAAGCACCTTGCCCAGGCGGTGGCGTGAACGCTTCTCGATGGTGATCTGGCGAAACGCAATCCACTCCGTCAACATCTGCCGCAGCGACTTTTGCGTGGGCCGGCCGTCCAGCCCGATCATGGTCAGGTTGATGGGCGACGAGGTTTCCAGGCTGGTGTGGGCCAAGAGCGCGGTGATGAGTTCCTGCTGTTCAATCCGGCTGGTTTTGGGCTCGAACACCAGACGCACGGCGGCGTCTTTGTTAGATTCGTCCCGCACCACATCCAGCACCGACAGGATGCTGGCCTTGAGCTGACTCTGGTCTTGCGACAGGGCTTTTTTGCCGGCCTTGACCTTGGGGTTGGTTAGTTCTTCAATTTCTTCGAGCACACGCTGGCTGCTGACACCGGGTGGCAACTCGGTCACCACCAGTTGCCACTGGCCACGAGCCAAGTCTTCAATCTTCCAGCGGGCGCGCACTTTGAGCGAGCCGCGCCCGGTGCGGTAGGCATCGGCAATGTCGGTCGCACTGCTGATGATCTGCGCGCCACCAGGGTAATCGGGGCCGGGAATGATCTCCCACAAAGCAGTTTCGGGCAGCGTGGGGGTCTTGATCAGCGCCACGCAGGCATCGGCAATTTCGCGCAGGTTGTGGCTGGGGATCTCGGTAGCCAGGCCCACGGCAATGCCGCTGGCACCATTGAGCAAGGCAAATGGCAGGCGCGCGGGGAGTTGGCGTGGTTCCTCAGTGGAGCCGTCGTAATTGGGCTGAAAGTCCACCGTACCCTGGTCGATTTCGTCGAGAAGCAGGCCGGTGATTTTGGCCAGACGCGCTTCGGTGTACCGCATTGCTGCTGCACCGTCGCCATCACGGCTACCAAAATTACCCTGCCCGTCAATCAGCGGGTAGCGCTGAGAAAAGTCTTGTGCCATGCGCACCAGCGCGTCATAGGCGGCTTGGTCACCATGCGGGTGAAAGCGGCCCAGCACATCACCCACCACGCGGGCGCATTTCACGGGGCGTGCGCCGGTGTTGCCATTCGCACCGCCGAAGCCAAGCCCCATGCGGGACATGGAATACAAAATGCGCCGCTGCACGGGTTTTTGGCCGTCGCACACGTCTGGCAAAGCGCGGCCTTTGACGACGCTGAGGGCATATTCAAGGTAGGCGCGCTGGGCGTAGGTCGCCAGGTTCAATTGGTCATCGCCGCCGTCATGGGGCGGTTCGGGAGCCAGGTCAAGAATGGGTTGGTCGGTCATGGGACTGTTGGGGTAATCGGATTCATTGGACGGTGTTTGGCTATCGCGGCGCAGCAAGGCCTAGGGGGTGGCCACCTCATACTGGAGTACCAGAAATCGGCGTCCACTCCCCAGGCCTTGCCGCTTCGGGTATGCGGCTTGGCAGCGCCAAATGCAGGC
>JAYTRR010000049.1:0-6685 GCA_043746005.1 Burkholderiales bacterium | reverse complement strand
AGTCCGATGCAGTTTGAGAAAAGCTGGGACGCGGCACAGCTATTGAAGGCCGCATAATTCGATGGCTAAGCTGTACGTCAAACAGGGGCAGGTTCAGTACCTGTGCAGCAGCGGCGCCAGTAGCTTGAGAAACGTCTCGAAGGTTTTTGCGTCGAATGTTTCGCACAGGCTGTATGCAAACTTGCCGGCCTCCAAACTCACAGCGCCAAAGCAAGCTATCGACTTACGAGTGGGTGCGTGGGTCAAGATCGGAGCTTTGACCTCTGGAGGAATCCACATACGGCAGCGTGTGCCGTGCTACTGGAAGTTGCATTCGTCCAGACTCCACAACTCAAGCACCCTTTGTTGTGCCAGACGGCGCAGTTTTTTTAAAGACTGCCACCAACACCGGGCCAGACTGGGCCACCTGGGGCCTTGGTTTACGCAGTCTAAAGTCCATTTCCCGGAAGATACGCTGGCATTGACGCACCCCAAGGGTAATCTTGTACCTCTGCTTGAGGTGTGCGGACAACAGCTTTCCGTCCCACAGGTGACCGACATGACCGAAGTCCGAGGCACTGCGGCGCAGGTCACGACCAAGAGAGTCCCATTGCTTGGCATCCAGGCAAGCGGGTCGTCCCGGGCGTTCAGCATCACGCATTCCCTCAAGCCCATCCTCCTCGAAGCGCTTGACCCATCGCTGCACGGTGCGCCGGTCCTCGCCGAAAAGATCTGCAATCTGTTGGCAACTTTGTCCACTCGTCAAAAGCAGCAAGCCATGCAGTCGGTGGTCATATCGAAATTCGTCAGAGCGGGAAATTTCCTGCTGAATGGCGATTCTCATGATCTCGGGATCGGCAATTTTGAGCTTACGCATGTGGACTCCTTGAATGCAATGAGAAGTCCAAAGTGTAAGGAAATTATGCGGCATTATTTATGTCGCTATATTTAACATTGGCCGCTCGCGGGTACTTGATTTGGTGCCAGAGAGAAAACTGGAGACTGCCAAGAGTTTTCTTGAAACGCTCACGCCGTCGCAGCGCGCATCGGTCAAAGCGGTGGCCATGGATATATGGCCTGCCTTTATGAGCGCGGCCAAGCAGTGTTTGCCCCAGGCCGACATCGTGCATGACAAGTTTCACATCTCCAAATACCTTGGTGATGCCGTGGATACCAATGCCACGAGGAGTCGATTGGAGCCCATCAAAAAGGTGGTCAAGATGCTCAGGCGCCATGAGACGGGTTGGCTCAACTTTAGTCAGCACAAAATCAGCAATGCCTGTGCTGAAGGCTTCAATAGCGCCATCCAACTCATCAAGGCCAACGCCCGTGGGTTTCGCAACTTCACCAACTACCGGGCAAGGATTCTGTTTCATTGCGGAAAGTTGGATTTGGGATGGGCGTAAGAGAAAAATCACAGTGAAATTAACGAAGAGCCAATCAACTACTTACGCCACCCTCAACGGATTCAGATCCGGATTTCGAGCCCAATCAGCTCGCTCTCCTCTGAAGAACGTTGGGACGCTACTGAGAGTTATTCAGTATTTGAAGGGGGGGAGGTTGCACGGTTGCACACCATGGACATGGTGGCAGCGAAAACCTGATGCCTGTGTCTTGAGGTTACCATCCATCCCGCAAAGGAAAACACCATGGCTTTGGATGTCGTACAGTCAATCATCAGCTATAACGATGGGCGTGAGCCCGAGCGTTTGGCGCTTAAATACCAAAAGATGCGCGCAGGAGCATTCGCTTTTCTTCGCGGCACCTGCCACCTCTTTTATGAGCGTCTGCCCAAAAACAGCATATTCAAAACCGCACCTCCAGTGTGGGCCTGTGGCGATCTGCATCTGGAGAACTTCGGTAGCTACAAAGGCGACAACCGATTGGTTTACTTTGATATCAACGATTTTGACGAATCGGCACTGGCCCCGGCAAGCTGGGATCTGGTACGCATGCTCACCAGCATCGAGTTAGGCGCGCACGAGTCGGGAATTGTCCCGGCCGAGCAGAGCATCTTGTGTCGTCAATTCCTGGATTCCTACGCATCGGCGCTTTCCCTGGGAAAGCCTTATTGGCTTGAGCGTGAAAACGCCCAGGGACCGGTTCACAAACTACTCAGCGTTTTGCGCGAGCGCGCACGTCCTGAGTTTCTGAATACCAGGACGCAGGTAGTGGGGCGCAAGCGCATCATTCGTCTGGACGGAAAGAGGGCGCTTCCCGTAAATGAAACGCAACGTGAAATGGTCAAAAATTTCATGAAGTCATTCACCCAAACCCAAGCCAATCCAGGCTTTTTCCGCGTGCTTGATGTTGCGCGTCGCATCGCCGGCACGGGCAGTCTCGGGCTGGAGCGCTATGCCATTCTGGTACACGGAATGGGGTCGCCGGACGGCAATCATTTGCTGGACCTCAAGCTTGCGGTGCCTTCGTCACTCAGCACGCATCTGCCCAGCAAGCAACCGAAATGGACGAGTGAGGCATCCAGAGTCGTCGCTTTGCAGCAGCGTATTCAGGCTGTGCCCATGGCTTTCTTGCAGGCGGTTCACACAGGTGATTTGTCTTATGTGTTGCGGGGTCTCCAGCCTTCGGAAGATCGTGTCAGCACTTCCGCAGGCAATTTGAAACAGACCGAGTTCCGCCAATTGATGGACAGCATGGGCAAACTGGTGGCGTGGGCCCACTTGCGCAGCGCTGCCCGTCAGGGCGCAGCGGGCCCTGATGAGTTGATCGACTACGGGCGGCGCAAGAAGTGGCAAATCAAATTACTGGACTCCGCGCAGGACTGCGCCCAGCAAGTCCGCAAGGATGCCGCAAACTTCAATGCAGCGTTTGATGACAAGGTATTCAATGCCAGGTGAACCCGCACCGAACACGCGCTGGGGGAATGTCGGATCGGGTCTGTGCGTGGCCGGTCTTCTGCTGCCGGAGGCGGTGGCGTATGCGGGTCTGGCGCATCTACCGGTCGGGAACGCTCTGACGGCGCTGGTGGTGGGCCTGGCGATCTATGCCCTGTTTGGCGGTAGCCGCTTTGCAGTCGTCTCGCCCACATCCTCTACCGCGACGCTATCGGCCGCCGCAGTGATATCCATGACGGGCGGCTTTACAGGGGCAAGTGCTCCGGCCTACATGCAGACCGTGATGGCCTTGACTTTTTTGAGCGGCGTCATGCTGATGCTACTTGCTTTCGCCCGGCAGGGGCAACTTTCATCATTCGTATCGCGACCTGTTCTCAAGGGGTTTGCATTTGCGCTGGCGGTTACCATTGTGATCAAGCAGCTACCGGATGCGCTAGGGTTTGAGCTACCCCATGAAGTTCGGTCCGATCCTCTTCATGTTTTCGCCTACGTAGCGTCGCACGCGCAGGTCTGGCATGTGCCCAGCATGGTCATTGCCCTTATCGCGGCGGCTCTGATTGTGGCCCTGCGTCGCTGGCCGCAGGTTCCAGCCTCCATGCTGGTGATTGCTCTGGCCATCAGTGCCGCGTTCGGGTTTGACCTGCCATCCCTGGGTGTGCGCGAGATCGGTGCGGTGGCGGCTCCGGGCTTTCAGCCAGGTTTGCCGGATCTGCCTTTGGCTGACTGGATGCGGGCAGGCGAGCTGTCATTCGGTTTGGTAATGCTGGTCTTTGCCGAGTCCTGGGGCAGCATGCGAACTATGGCGCTGGTGCACGGTGATCCGTTGGACGCCAATCGTGAGTTGATGGTGCTTGGGGCCTGCAACGTGGGTGCAGCGCTGCTCCGGGGCATGCCTGTTGGTGCAGGTTTTTCCGCAACCTCCGCCAATTCCGCTGCTGGCGCCGTGTCAAAAAAATCCGGCGCAGTGGCTCTGCTTGCGATTGTGCTGGCCATCGTGTTCGCGCTGCCTTTGCTTGGCCATTTACCGCGTCCAGTATTGGCCGTGGCGGTGATCAGTGCACTGTGGAACGCACTGTCACCCCGGCCCATGTTGTCGATATGGCGCATGAACCGTGACCGTGGTTTGTTGGTAGGTGCGGTTCTTGCGGTACTCTTGCTGGGCGTGCTGAACGGCATGCTGGCGGCCATCGGCCTGTCCGTCCTGGGAGCCTTACGGCGGTTCAGCCAACCGGTGCTTCATGAACTCGGTCAACTGGGCGAAAGTCGGAATTATGTGGACGTGAACGCCCATCACGGTGCAATCGCCACTCCGGGGTTGCTCATACTGCGTCCCGAGGAGCCCTTGTTTTTCGGAAGTGCCGAGCGGGTGATATCTGAGGTCATAAAATCTGCGGCTACCCGCGACGGACTGACCACCGTCATTCTCAGCCTGGAAGAAAGTGCAGACCTGGACAGCACTGCGGTCGACTGCCTAATGGAGCTCCGCCAGGGGCTTTATCGCATTGGAAAGGTATTGTTGCTGGCGCGCGTCAAGACGTCGGTACGCGATTTGCTGGCCAACTGGGATCCGCAGGGCGTGGGTGCCAAAGAACATATGTTCTGGAGTGTTGCAGATGCAGCGGATTTTGCGTCTGCATGACACGGTTAGAGCGGGTGCGTTAGTTCGCCCCAGAGCGCATTGATGGCTGGTGGTTCCCTGTTCGACTTGCAAGGTTGTTGGCGCCGATGCGGATTTGGCCAAGGGTGCCAATGGTCAATGATCACCCATGAAGCCCAGAGAATCAAGCCGATTACGGACTGCAGGCCGATGGCGTCTGGTCAGTCAATATCGGAACCCTCGGTTAAATCTGCATCAGCAGTCAATCTGTTCGCAGAGTGTCGGGAGCGGCAATGATTTCAGAAAACCTCCTTGTAACTAGTTTGTCATATTCTTTCATTGACAATACGAGGTTGAAGTCAACGCCGCCACCATGAAAAACAGAAAACTATTCTTTCCACTGCAGGTTGTAGAAGCGGGCGGAAACCGATGGGACTGGGCTTTGCTTCCACTGGTTTTGGCGATTTTGGTGGCTCTCGCATTTGGCGCACGCCAAATGGCAACTCCTTACCAACTCGGCACGGAGCTACCCATCTCGCTTGAGGCCTCTTACCTCCCCTACTACCTGTTGAGAACAACCCTGCGGATGTTCATGGCGTTGGCTGCATCACTCGTTTTCAGCATCGTTTTTGCAGTTCTTGCAACCAAATACCGCACCGCAGAAAAATTCCTAGTCCCCCTGTTGGACATACTTCAGTCCATTCCGATTCTGGGATTCCTCTCCATCACTGTCACCGGTTTTATCGCTCTGTTCCCTGGGAGTCTGTTGGGAGTGGAATGTGCGGCTATTTTTGCCATCTTCACGTCACAGGCTTGGAACATGGCGTTCAGCCTCTATCAGTCTTTTAAGACCGTACCGCCCGAGCTAAAGGAAGCATCACGCGTATTCCAACTTTCGGGCTGGCAGCGTTTCTGGCGCTTGGATATGCCTTTTGCCATGCCTTCATTGCTCTGGAACATGATGATGTCCATGTCGGGCGGCTGGTTCTTTGTAGTGGCATCAGAAGCCATCTCGGTTTCCAACCAGAACATCAAGCTGCCCGGCATCGGCTCCTACATTGCCATGGCCATCGAAGCCAAAGACCTAGGGGCAATTGGCTATGCCGTGGGGGCCATGTTGGTGGGTGTGTTGCTCTACGATCAATTGTTTTTCCGGCCGCTCCTGGCATGGTCTGACAAGTTCCGCTTTGAGGAAATCGGGGGCACGCAGGAACAGGGTTCCTGGCTCCTAACCTGGCTGCGTCGCACGGAGCGACTCCAATCCTTGGGGGAAGTGTTTGCGAACCTGCTCAACAAGTCCATTGCGGCATTGCGCATAAACCATGACGGCACCTCCATTCGGGCACGCCAGACAGAACCCTCTGGGACGCTTGTTCGAGTCTGGGATGCAGCGCTTGCGGCAATGGTTCTTTTTGCAGCTTGGCACCTGCTCTCCTTCATCCACACCGGGGTGGGGTGGAGTGAGGTGGGGCATGTGTTTGTGCTAGGTTTTTACACGTTGATTCGGGTGATGGTGCTCATCGCACTGGCAGCCCTGATCTGGGTGCCAGTGGGAATCTGGATCGGTATGAATCCCAAAATCGCAGCTCGGGTGCAGGCTATGGCCCAGTTTCTGGCCGCCTTTCCTGCCAACCTCATGTTCCCGGTGTTTGTCGTTGGCATCGTGCACTTCCATCTGACGCCCGATATCTGGCTCTCACCGCTGATGATCTTTGGGACCCAGTGGTATCTGCTGTTTAACGTTATTGCCGGTGCATCCACGGTGCCGACTGAACTGCGTTATGCCGCACGCAATATCGGTCTTAAGGGCACATTGCGGTGGCGTCGTTATCTGCTGCCTGCCGTATTTCCAAGCTTTGTGACCGGGGCCATTACAGCCAGCGGCGGCTCTTGGAACGCCAGCATCGTTTCTGAGTATGTGACTTGGGGCGACACGACTGTCAAAGCGCACGGCATTGGCAGCTACATTGCCGAAATGACCGCGATCGGGGACTTTCCCCGTATCGCCCTGGGTATCGGGGTGATGTGCGTCTATGTCATGACCCTTAACCACTTCGTCTGGCGCCGGCTCTATCGCATGGCCGAAGACCGCATGCATTTCTGAGGAAAAAATGAGCCAATCCATCGTTGAATTGAAAGCGGTCGGCAAGTCCTTCAACTCTGCCGACGGGACTCCTCGCACCGTGTTGGACGATGTTGACTTCCGGCTACAGGAGCGCGAAATTGTGGCCCTGCTGGGGCAGTCGGGATCCGG
>JAYTRR010000048.1:0-6689 GCA_043746005.1 Burkholderiales bacterium | reverse complement strand
ATCAATGGAAATTTTTCATGGATCTTGTCCGCAATATTTTTCTGCTGCACAGTCTTGTACAACGTGGGCAAACGCCAGAAAGCCTTCTTGTCGTCGTGTGTAGGGTACTTGGCAACCAGATCAGGGCGAATGCCATACAGAGGCTCGCGGTGCTGCGGAATCGGGTCCGGGAAATTCCATACCACTGCGCGGGCCTTGGCATTGCCAAAGGGATGGCAACCATGCACTTTCATGACAACGCGCTGGATACCACCCGACAAATCAGTCTTCCAGTTCTTGCCTTCGGCCGCCGTCTTTTCGGCTTCGGTCAGATCGTCCCACCAGCCCAGCTTCTTGAGCAGCACATGATCAAATTCGGGATAACCCGTCGTGATGTCTGCACCCAGGGAATGGGAACCGTCTTCGGACAGCAGACTCTTGCCTTCGCGCTCCACGCCAAAATTGGCTCGGAAGTTACCTCCACCATCCATGACGTGTTTGGAGGTGTCATACAGGTTCGGGGAACCCGGGTGTTTCAGCTCGGCTGTGCCAAAGCAGGGCCATGGCAGACCAAAGTAGTCACCAGTCATGTCGTAGCCGGTTTCCTTGTCGACGCCGCCTTTGCACTTGAGCGTCTTGACATCAAACAGATGCATGTTGCGCATGTGCGCCTTGAGCCGCTCCGGGCTTTGCCCAGTGTAGCCAATAGTCCAGACACCTTTGTTGATTTCGCGCAGGATGTCCTCTGGCACAGGCTCGTCCATGCCCTTGATCTTTTGCATCTTGTAGTTCTTGGACAGTTCCTTGCCAAACCCCAGCTTATCCGCAAATTGCTGCATGATCATGTGATCGCTACGGCTCTCCCATAGCGGTTCAATCACTTTCTCGCGCCACTGGAGAGAGCGGTTCGATGCAGTGACCGAACCGGTCGTTTCAAACTGTGTGGCTGCTGGCAGCAAGTACACCGCCCGATTGGGATTGGCATCTTCCGGCTTGCCGGGCATGGCCGCCATGGCCGCGGTAGCCGACGGATAGGGGTCCACCACCACCAGCAAATCCAGCTTGTCCATGGCCCGCTTCATCTCCAGACCACGCGTCTGCGAGTTGGGCGAATGACCCCAGTAAAACACGCCGCGCAGGTTGGAGTCCTGATCGATCAGCTCGTTTTTCTCTAGGACCCCGTCGATCCAGCGTGACACGGTAATGCCGGGCTTGCTCATCATCGCGGGGGAAGAGAACTGCTTCCTGATCCACTCGTAATCCACGCCCCACACCTTGGCAAAGTGTTTCCACGAACCCTCCACAATGCCGTAGTAGCCTGGCAGTGAATCCGGATTGGGGCCCACGTCGGTTGCGCCCTGTACGTTGTCGTGACCGCGGAAAATATTGGTGCCGCCACCCGACTTGCCCACATTGCCCAGAGCCAGTTGCAGAATGCACGATGCGCGCACCATCGCATTGCCGATGGTGTGCTGAGTCTGCCCCATACACCAGACCAGCGTGCTGGGCCGGTTCTCGGACATCAGGGTTGCCACCCGCAGCACCTGCTCTTCCTTAACGCCACAGGCATCTTCCACCTTGTCGGGCGTCCACTTGGCCAGCACTTCTTCCTTGACTTTCTCCATACCGTAGACACGGTCATTGATGTATTTCTTGTCTTCCCATCCGTTCTTGAACACGTGGTACAGCACACCAAACAGGAAGGGAATGTCGGAGCCAGACCGAATACGCACAAACTCATCGGCCTTGGCTGCCGTGCGGGTGAAACGTGGGTCCACCACAATCATCTTGCACCCTGTTTCTTTGGCGTGCAGCATGTGCAACATGCTCACCGGGTGCGCTTCTGCAGCGTTCGACCCAATGTACAACGCGCACTTGCTGTTCTGCATGTCGTTGTAGGAGTTGGTCATGGCCCCATAACCCCAGGTATTGGCCACGCCCGCGACTGTGGTGGAGTGGCAAATACGCGCCTGGTGGTCACAGTTGTTGCTGCCCCAGAAGCTGACGAATTTGCGCAGCAGGTAAGCCTGCTCGTTGTTGTGTTTGGATGATCCGATCCAGTAAATGGAATCGGGACCGCTCGCTTTGCGCAACTCCAGCAGTTTGTCGCTGATTTCTGACAACGCGGTGTCCCAGCTGATGCGCTGGTATTTGCCGTTGACCAGCTTCATCGGGTAACGCAAGCGAAACTCTCCATGACCGTGCTCGCGCAGTGCAGCACCCTTGGCGCAATGGGCACCCAGATTGATAGGCGAATCGAAAACCGCTTCCTGCCGCACCCAGACGCCGTTTTCCACCACGGCGTCCACGGCGCAACCTACCGAGCAGTGCGTGCAAACCGTGCGCTTGACTTCAATTTTCCCGCTGCCGTCACTCACCGCACCGGACGCCGCGCTGGCTTTTTTTACCAGCGTCAGCTGAGTTGCTGCCAGCCCCACACCAACGCCCATGCCGGATCGCCGCAAGAATGCGCGTCGGTCCATGGTAGGCAGCGCATTGGACAAACCGCGCGAGAGGCTTTGCACAAAACGCGTAGAACCCATGCGGGCGACAGGGTCGCTGTGGGAAACGTGATTTTTTTTCGTGAGCAGCATGGAGCTCTCCGTAAGAAAGAGACGAACGAACGCTTAGACGCGCGCAGTTTTGTAATAGCGCTTGACGTGGTCTGACAGGCTGTAACCGCCACCTTTTTCAGGTGCTGGCTTGGGCTCGTGGAGCGCTGCTTCCCCTATTGGGGCGCGCGGGAGGGCCACTATCGCCGCAGCAGCGGCGCCCGTGGCAGCAGCGCCGAAAAAGAAACCTCGGCGCGATGGTTTTGGCTGACTGTCCTGCATTTTTAAATCTCCAACGAGCGCCTTTTGGGGATATTCCCTCTGGCGTTGCGACTGAACTTGCGGCATGGGTGCCTGCACCACAATGTCCCACTTGCCACTCATGCAAAAAATAGGGGTAAACGATAGGTCTGTTGCATTCTAGGCCAGCATATCGAACGCCTGCGCTTCGACGCTGACAAAAGCCTGAGTGAACGACGCGAGGGCGCTGTAGAACCGGGCTTGAGGGTGCTGGCCCACCGCATCGCACATCTGCGAGACCCACGGCTGCACATGCTCACTGAAAAAGTCGCGCTGATAGGTCAGATTGGCTACCGCCACATCCTCACCGGCAATCAAGTAGCGCATGACTTCGCACAGGTACGCGAAATGGTCTTCTGTTTCCGGCATGGACTCAAACCGCTCCAGGCCCAGGCTCGCCAGCGTGCCACGCAATTTGGCCAGGGGCTTTTCGTTGAGGAAACCACTGAGGTAGTGCGATCCAAACAAATAGACTTCCGGCTTGCCCACCCCACCAAACAGTGCGTTGTACTCGTCGGCAATCGCGTCATCCTGCATCTCGCGCGCCACGCCAACCAGCGTGCGCCAGGGTTCTTCCAGAAAGGCACCAGCAGCGGGCGCCTCGGTGGCTGCCACGCGCAGTTTCGCTATCAAATCAGGAGCTGGCGGCGCATAGTACAAGGCGGCTAGCAAGCCATATAGCTCAGCCCGCGCCGTTTCTTCATCGAGACTGCTGGAGGTCAATGGGGCTGGTGTCATGGCATGAATCCTGTCTAGCGGATGTCGGTAATTTTTATTTCGGTGTTTGACGAATGGATGTCAATCACCCGGCAGTCACCGCACATTTTCAGGCGGTCTCCAGCGGCTCCCTGAAACATGGAGTGACCCGCCAGTTTGCCCAGCATGGACTCAATGGCCTTCAGCGTACCAAACGGCTTGCCGCAGCGTATGCAGGCATAAGGCTGCATTTCATTGATGACCACCGCTTCCTTGCGCTGCGGCGCAAGCGTCAATTGCGGCAGTAACGCGAGCGCCTTCTCTGGGCACGTTTTGACACACAGCCCGCACTGCACGCAATTCTTCTCGATGAACTTGAGTTGGGGTCTCTCCGGGTTGTCTTGCAGGGCGCCCGCCGGGCAGGCATTGACGCAACTCAGGCACAGAGTGCAGGCGTCCTTGTTGATGGCCAGCGCACCCAAGGGCGAACCAGTGGCGGGCAACGCAATGACCGCGGGCTGCAGACTGGCTTGGGCGATCAGGTGGTCCAGGGCCAGCTCCAGCGTGGCGCGTTTTTCGGCCTGCACGGAAAAACCACCCGCCTGCGCTACGCCCTGCGCTGGAGCGGCCTGCAGCTCCGCATCAAGCCCCGCGAGATCACGGGCGTCCCGTGCGTGAAGAATCCGAAAATGCTCGCCCTGGTAGCCCAGCCCCGTCAACAGGGTCTGCGCGACATCCATCTGCGCCCTGACCGCCTCCCGGTATTGCGGCGCTTCCTCGCCCGTCATCAACACCCAAACCTGTGAGGCACCGTGGGCTAACGCGGATAGCCACAAGTCCAGGCCGGTCGAGGCGATGTGCCACAGGCCAACCGGCAACACCCGGGCGGGCACACCCCGGATGGCGGGGTCGACACGGGCCGCACGGCCCAGATCGCCCAACAGACGCGTACCCGCCTCCTGGCTGTGCAGCAACAGGGCAGCGTCTTTGCCGCCAGCCCGCGTGTAGGTGGCCAACAGCGTCTTGATTTTTGCACCCTGCTCATTGGCGCGTGGATAGGCGAAGGTCAGCGCGCCGCTGGGGCACACCGTGGTGCAAGCCCCACAACCGACACACAGATTGGGATTGACCTTGATTTGCTGGCGATCGCGCTCGCTGCTGATCGCGGAAGCGGAGCACACGTCAATGCAGGCATTGCAGCCCACTTTTTCATTGCGGCTGTGGGCGCACAGCTTTTGCTTGTACACAAAGAACTTGGGCTTTTCGAACTCGCCGACCAGTGAGCGCAGGTCCGTGAGCGTACGACTCGCGTCCAGCGTGTTTGCCGTCTGGGCAGGCGCGCGCCTGAAGTAGCCTTGCGGCAAGGCATGCTGTGTAAACGCGGACGTGGCACGCAGATCCAGCACCAGATCGAAGGTCTCGCGCATTGCTTCCGGCTTGCGGCTGAAATCTATTGCCCCGGCAACGCCACACGCCTTGACGCACGCCCGATGGGACTTGCACAGGTCATCGTTGATTTGGTAATCAAACCCGATCGCCCCCTCGGGGCAGGCCGCCAGACACGCATTGCAACGGGTACACAGATCCAGGTCAATCGGGTTGTTGCGCACCCATTGAAGGTCAAACGCGCCCAGCCAGCCCACCAGACTTTGAATCTGACCGGTCAGCACGGGGTAACGCCGTTCCTGCATGCCACCCTCACTTCCAGCGCCCAGGCTGAACAAGGTGACATCCAGCGTATCGGCCAGCAGCCCGGCGTGGCGTTCGGCAGCATCCAGGTCGCCAATGATCAGCAAACGCCCGGTGCTCTTGTAGGTGACAGTGGGTACCGGTTCGGGCTCAGGGAGATGGGCCGCTACCAGCAACGCGGCCATTTTAGGGCTGGCGTGCGCCGCATCCTTGCTCCATCCCCCAGTCTCACGGATATTGACAAAGCGGATCGGCACGCCAATCGCACCCGCAGTCTGTGCTGCAATTTCCTGAAAAAGACGGCTCTCCTGGTTGCAGGCCACCACCACGTCATCTCCAGATGCCAGCGCCTGCTGGAACGCGCCGGCCTCACGACGGCACAGGGTGCTGTGCAGTGTCAGCTTCTCATTCAGTGCCAGGCCCAGCGCGTCGGGATCCAGCGGCATGGTCTTGTTGCAGTCGCAAATCAGTGTTGGCATGGTCTTCACTCGTTATTGGGGGGCGCACTGGCGTTTCGGGCCCGATGGCCGGGTCTGGATCGCGCGTATCGGCGGATGGATGTATCGGGGCTGGCACAGCCTGCGTCTCAGGGGCGCTTTCCTCGTCCTCAAACAGCTTGAGAAACTTCGCACTGGCCATTTGTCGCAGCATGGACAAGGGCAGTGGATCGGGCTTGGAATAGTCGTCTATATAGATGTCAAGGCGGTCCATCACATTGAAGTGCGGATCGGCAAACAGCTTCTTCATGGCGGTGTTGCGCACTGCAGGGTCCACGCTGCGCGCGATGAAGGGCTTGAAGTCCGAGTCGAGCCCCAGAGCCTTTGCATCTTCGAGCGTCGGTTGCCTAGGGGCCTCCTCGGGCACCGCCGCACTCGGCGCCGCAGTAACAAGGGCTTGTTCTGGAGGCGGACTTTGCATCGGCTCCGTCAGGGGTTTTCCGTCGCGCGCGTCCGCTTTGCGTTGCGCCCAGCGACCCAAGAAACCCTCAGTCATAGTGCCGCCCACCACCGCCACCAGCGCCATTCTTTTTCTCTGTGGTGATGGACACCGGGTTGCCAAATCGGTCGGTCAACGACTTGAAGCTTTCCGGGCGTTTGGGACGCTTCAGCTCCGGCTGGTAGAACGCATCGATGAAAGACCGCAACCAGGCTACCACGGCTTGCGGGGCAGGCACTTGCTCCACCGTTTCCTGGGCGTCCAGCCAGCGACTGGCATCGTGGTAACTCAGACTGACAACCACCGGCCTGGCCAGCGGCTCCCCGGCCACGGATGCCTCGTCTTCCATGCGCCACAACACAAACCAGCACGGGTTCGGCGTACTGGCGTTGAGCTGGTAGCCTTCGGCATCATCTTCAAACAGTTCTACGCTGTAGCCCGCATACAGCCAGCGCTCAACGCTATCATTTTTATAAAGCAAGCGGGGTTCCAACCCAAACCCGGCTTCATGGGGTACCACGTCGTCGAGTACCCAGC
>JAYTRR010000047.1:0-19478 GCA_043746005.1 Burkholderiales bacterium | reverse complement strand
CGTTGTCCCACATGCTTTGCCAAGCTAGGCGAATACGGTTGTCTGGCGTTTTGCCAGAATTTGAAGTGCCGTCGCCAAATTGTGCTTTGAGCGATTGCTTCAGCAAGTCAATTTTCTTGCCATTCGTAATTGTCGATGAATCTGTTATCACGTCCCAGGCCATGCTTCCTGAGTCATCAACTGAGATGATCACGTTCGGTGCCGGTTGCCGGCTGCCATTGCCAGCAGGTATTTGCGAGAGCGAAAGTGGTGCGGCCAGTGCCCCGTTACCTGCAACCAAGACGAGGCAACATGCCATTGCCACCGGGGACAACCCGTTGGAGGTGGTAGCCGCTGGCAAGGAGTTTGGCTGGCAAGGAATTTGAACTTTCGGCGTGGTCATCGATGTTCCTTCAATTGGGATTTACTTGTTCTGCGAGGCTGGGTACGGCACGTAGAGCGACTTGATAACAACCTTGGTACCGTCCTTGCGGCCTTGGGCAATGGCGGTGATCCGATAAACGAAAGGGCGTAAAGAATCCGGTACGTTGTCAGCTGCTACATTCACTCCCGAAGAAACGGTCTTTGAATAGATAAATCCTTCGACCCAATACCAGGCATTGCCGCTAGTCAATATCGGGTTGGTTGATGCGCCGAGCACCGTTCCGACGGGGAGGGTATAGGCTCCGTAGGCTGCACCGAACGGAGTCATCGTGGCAAGGTTGTCTTCAATATGGGCAAGCGACGTTGTGTCGGCTGGCATACATACGCCGTTCGAGCACCTCTGTGTTGAGTTTGCTGCAATGGTTGCATCGGTAATGGCGTCAAATCCATCCGTGTTCCTTGCAAATCGTGTAGACGAAGTGCGAATGTCCAATTCCGCATCCCGAACTAACGCCTCAGCGGCCTCCTGTGCCCGGCTGAAGTCACTGCTGCTACCCAGCATGGCCTCGTTCAAACTGGAAACGCGAAAGGCCCCCAGAACTGCCGTCAAACTCAACAATAAAAGCACCAGAACGGTGACGAGTGAAATTCCGCGCTGGCGATGAACGCGCCGTGGGTAGTGGCAATTAATTTTCATAGCAGTGCATTCCGGATGGCAAACGTACGCCAGAAAACACGGCGCAAGAGTCCATCGTTCGCGACGGTTTGGCCACGACAGCCCGTTGTCGTCAGTCCTGGCTGCGGATTCCCCCGGTTTTCGCCTGTGAGTTGCAGACAAATCGTGACCGCTTGTATTTGAGTCCAATCAACAACATTGTTTGCGGTGTAGTATCGGACTTGATCAGCGCCTCCGTTGAGTGTCAAGACACCATAGGTGACTTGAAAGTCTTCCACCCCATTGGCAATGGATTGAGCCGCTGTGCTATTGGCGGCGCCTAGACACATTAAGTCAGTGCCCGTAACTGAAAATTGGTTGTCAACCCGGATGCTGGAGGCAGGCCGGTTTCCTAGGCAATCCCGCACTCCGAACGCAGTCTTGTCCGCTGCTGTATCACTGGTGAGCATGTTGTCTTGATAACTCACGCGCAAGGTGTCGGAGCCCGTGGCGGCACCGTTAATTCCATGGACAGAAAAAATCTGCCCTGTGGCTGCACTGGTCGTCGCCGGATTGAAGCCCGTATATACATTGCTGAACCGAATCACTGACGGGTTGCCGGTGTCGGATTCAATGTTCATGGCGCCAGCCTGCATCACGTGGAACCCGATATTACGGAACACTGAATCCGCAGTTTGTTGGAGCCTTGCGCTGTCTCCGAGCACCGTGGTGGTGAGTTGTGTAAAGACCAGGCTTCCAATGGCAGCCAACACCACCAGCAACCCGATAGTTATGCCCACCAACAGCTCAATTAACGAAAATCCGCCTTGCCGGATGTATCGTTTTGCGCTTGACCGGGAGGTGAACTTGTACTTAAGGTTGCACATAGGCGACATGACAAATGGAGTTGGCAGGGCAGGCGATACCACTATTCGCTGCTGTGATGGTGAAGGGTGAGTTGTAGTTGGCTGCATCCGCCGTGGTGTACTTCGAGGTGTTTGCGCTAGCTTCGTTGGCGGCCCAGGAAATCGCGATACCCACTTGACGGGCATCAGTTGGTGACACAGACACCGACGCATTGCTGCCCGGCAGCTTAGTGGCAACCTCTGCCAGCCAGAGATTAAGGTCTGACTGCGCCAATTGGGTGCCGGTACATTGGGCCGTGATGCAGTCTTGTGCAGCACTAGCCCCAGTCCAGGCCAAGGTGTAGTTCCCGGCAATCATCGCGTTGCGGTTCAGAAGCATTTGGTTGCGAAGAGAGTCAATCAGGGCAACTGCTGTAGCGCGCTGATTTGAGGTGCGACTTTCGACCAAAAGGCGGGTCTGTACACCCGCCAGGCCCATAATTCCTAATGCGAGCACCAGCAACGCGACCAATGACTCGATCAGACTCACTCCACGCTGACCCATTGGCATTGGGATGATGCGCGTTGGCTGATTTATGTACATGTTGGATCTCCGACCAGTTTGCGAATTCTCCCGCCGCTGTTTATGCAGATGGTGGCGGTGGACGGACTTGATACCCCAACATCTTGCGGGGAGATGACAAACCTACGAAATGGGGGTTGCCCCCACACATTAACGGTGAAACTCGATCCATTTGAGGGTTGCACTACATCGTATCCTGCTGGTACGGTGCTGACTTGAAGTAGTGTGTCGTCAAGCGCGGCATTTGCGTTCGTGTTGCGAGTCCCATTGGCGTTTCGATCCACAAATATCTCCCACCCGCAATTCCAGTCATCGGTCGTTGCAGGACCGCATGTCGTAGTTCTACGCATACTTACCGCGACCCCGCGCCGAATGGCTTCTGTTCGTGCGAACTGAATGGAACTCATTAGGTCGTCGCGCACCGCAGCAATGCGGTAACGCTTAATCGTCTCAGTAAAACTAGGGGCAGCCAGTGCAGCCAGAACCACCAGAATTCCAATGCTCACCATGAGTTCAATTGTGGTGAAGCCCAGACTCCGGGCATTTAGGCCCGACGGAAAATACTTTGAAGCATTACGCATAGGTGGAACTGTAATGTTTGCAACCTGTTCCTACCAGAGGCGGGGGATGGGCGGCGAGCCTTGTTCGATGAACGGCGCGCACAGCCAGGTCGAAGTTCGAGCGCTCCCCTACCGTTGCACCTCATCCACCAGCAACTTGAACTCATCAATGTCCTCAAAATTGCGGTAAACGCTCGCAAAACGGACGTAAGCAACCTTGTCGAGCTTCTTCAGCTCGCGCATGACCAGTTCGCCGATGCGGGCGGATAGCACTTCGCGCAAACCCAAGTTTAGTAGTTTTTCTTCAATACGCTCAATGGCGCTGTCAATCTGCTCGGTGCTGACGGGGCGTTTGCGCAGTGCCAGGTTGAAGGAGGCCAGTAGCTTGGCGCGCTCGTACTCAATACGACGGCCGTCTTTTTTTTCAATGGCCGGAAAGTTGACATCCGGGCGCTCGTAGGTGGTGAAGCGCTTTTCACACGAGCCGCACTGGCGCCGACGCCTGATGAAATCCCCGTCTTCCGAAATCCGGGTTTCCACAACCTGGGTCTCTGAATGACTACAAAACGGGCATTTCATCGGGTAGCCAGATCGTGCTTAGCCGTAGACCGGAAAGCGCGAGGTCAAGGCGTGCACTTTGGCGCGCACGGCATCGATGTTGGCGGCGTCACGCGGGTTGTCCAGCACATCGGCTATCAGGTGGGCTGTAGCGCGAGCCTCTTCATCCTTGAAACCCCGGGTGGTCATGGCGGGGGTGCCAATGCGCACGCCGCTGGTGACCATGGGCTTTTCGGGGTCGTTGGGGATGGCGTTCTTGTTGATGGTCATGTGGGCGGCGCCCAACACGGCTTCGGCTTCCTTGCCGGTAATGCCCTTGACACGCAGATCCACCAGCATGACGTGGCTCTCAGTGCGCCCGCTCACAATGCGCAGGCCACGCAAGGTGAGGGTTTCAGCGATGATTTGGGCATTTTTCAGAACATGCTGTTGGTAGATCTTGAAACCTGGGTCCAGCGCTTCTTTGAAAGCCACTGCCTTGGCTGCAATCACATGCATCAGCGGTCCGCCTTGCAGGCCAGGGAAAATGGCGCTATTGATGGCTTTCTCGTGCTGCGCCTTCATCAGGATGATGCCGCCACGGGGGCCGCGCAGGCTCTTGTGGGTGGTGCTGGTCACCACATCCGCGTGGGGCACGGGGTTGGGGTAGAGGCCGGCAGCGATCAATCCAGCGTAATGCGCCATGTCAACCATGAAGATGGCGCCCACATCCTTGGCTACCTTGGCAAAGCGTTCAAAATCGATAGCAAGAGAATAAGCGCTGGCGCCGGCGATGATGAGTTTTGGCTTCGATTCATGGGCTTTGCGCTCCATGGCGTCGTAGTCGATCGCTTCATTGGCATCCAGGCCGTAGGACACCACGTTGAACCACTTGCCACTGATGTTGAGAGGCATGCCGTGCGTCAGGTGGCCACCTTCGGCCAAGCTCATACCCATGATGGTGTCGCCTGGCTTCAAAAAGGCCAAAAACACGGCTTCATTGGCAGATGCGCCGCAATGGGGCTGCACGTTGGCGGCATCGGCACCAAAAATTTGTTTGATGCGATCAATGGCGAGTTGCTCGGCCACGTCCACATGCTCGCACCCACCGTAGTAGCGCTTGCCGGGATAGCCTTCAGCGTATTTGTTGGTCAGCTGACTGCCCTGTGCGGCCATAACGGCAGGGGAAGCGTAGTTTTCGCTGGCAATCAACTCAATATGATGTTCCTGGCGCGCGTTCTCGGCCAGGATGGCGGCCCACAGTTCGGGATCGGTTTGTTCGACGAGGATGTTACGGTTGTACATGGCAGTCCTTTAAGACAATGAACCTTGATCACATGAGATGAGACAAGGGCTGCCCAGGCGAACGGCTGAACGTGCCCGCCTGTGCAGGCGGTACGGCACGCTCCCCAGTGGTGTCCCACGTCAGTGCCCTGAACCTTTGCGGTTGGGCACCTATCGCCAGTCGCGTACGAGCGTGAGTTTACCCGACTCGCTCAGGAGTTGGAAATACTGGCGACGGTTTCTGGCGCTTCCTGTGGTTTGACAGGCGCAGTCACGGGTACTAGTCGTGGCGCTGACAGCGGCACGGTGCGCCCACCAACAACCAGTTGGAGCCGGTTGTACTCAGCCATAACCTTCGCGGTATAGCCGCCGTCCTCTTCCAGGTTGCCAGCACCTACATAGAGTTTAAGACCACCTTCAACGGAGCCACCTCGGGCGATGCATTCCTGCAGTACCTTGACGCCAACCCGCAAGTTGGAAACGGGGTCAAAAGCAGCAAACCTACCGCCAAAACCCTCGTATTTGTCGCTGTGTATCTTGGTCATAACCTGCATCAGCCCCTGTGCGCCCACCGCACTTTGCGCAAACGGATTGAAGCCGGACTCAATGGCCATGATGGCCAGAATGAGCGTGGGGTCCAGTTTGGTGCGCTTGCCAGTTTCAAAGGCCTCTGCGACCAATGCGCTGAGCGGTTCAGGTGCAATGCTGTACTTCCGGCTCAGCCAATAGACCACTGCGACTTGCTGTTTAGGCAGGCTTTGAGGGTTGGCGGCTGTGGCGCGGTCAATGCCAACAAGGTCCTCGGCAATGCTGATGACTTCAGGTTGGCGGGCCTTCAGCCAGCCCATCAACTCAACTTCACTAGCCTGGCGAATTTCTGGCCTTGCGGTCAGGGTGATCACGGCAAACATGACTGCCAAGCCCAGCAGGGCAAAACCGTTGTGCGTGATTTCAAAAAAACCTTGGGCGATGTCGCTTGTGAAGACTCGCAAGCCCTTGGTGAATTTTTCGGTCGCTGTCATAGCTCTTCCTTCTTTGGCGGGGGCCTTGCGTCTTGCACTGCGGACAGTGTGAAAAACTCAGACACCTCGTTTGGGTTGGTACGCTATCAATATCCTGCGGCGTCGGACCGACATGTGCAGCGATTTGAATATGCCGGGTTCGGCAGCGGATGCGGGTAATCCCTAGCTTAAGCTCGGGATGAGCGGATTCTAGGGGTATTTAATATACCTAGTCAACAATAATAAATAGGTTTGTTATTCTATTTTTCGTCTTATGATGGCTTTTTTTCAAGCCTGCCGCGGGTTTGCGGTGATTTTTTGATCCTGAAAAATTTGGTAATCATGGCCCCAACGTCCATTGAAAATTCGATTTGAAATCGCCTTGTGCCGTCGCTAGACTGCATTTGCCTGTTAACTCAGGCATTCTGTCGGCAGTAGCCAGTCCATACCGTGTAGGTATCTGTGATGAAGCGGCCCCGACATTTCAAGGAGGCAATCTGTTGCCTTCTAGACCCTGCGGGACTTCAATCTCCCCTGTGTCAGCCCTGACGGCATGGACCTTTGGTCAGCCGCCAAGCCCGGTGTCCAGACCTGATGGTTTGGACCCGGGCTTTCTTGTTTCTGCTGGCGTGCCATTGGACAATCACGTGCTTTTATCCGCATTGCATATAGATAGCGGACAAAAATCTCGGAGGAAGCGTCATTTCGCGGCGAAAATACCCAGCTACTGCTTTCATTTCAACCCATACCCGAGCTCACCGTGACGTCGACTTCCCCTGCTAAAAACAACGATATTGCCCATTTGGACAGTCTGACCGGTGGCGCTTTTTCTGCCCCCACTTCCGGGGAGCGCGCTGCACGTGTGCGGGATTGGTTGCTTACCAGCCCTACCACAGACCAACTGGCCGATGTATTCAAGGAATTGAGCATCAAAGACAAGGGCGCGGCCAAGCTGGTGCGCGAGAAGCTGGATGAAACCAAGCGGGCCAAGGGCCAGGAGGTTCTAGCTGCTGAATGGGCCTCCAAGGCTGAAGGTCTGCTGGCGATGGCCAAGCTCAACATCGCGGATGCATTGGCTTGGCAGCGTGATGCGGCCAAAGCGGGGGCGCCCCTCAGCCGGGAGCCTTTGGCCTCGCTCAAAACGCAGTTGACCGACCGCGTGCGCGTCATTGAAGACCTGCAGCGCCGGGTCCAGGTACAGCGTGAAGCCGCTGTTCTGCTGGCACAACGCATTGAAGTACTCTCCACGAAGTCCTGGAAGGACGCGCAGGCCGCAGTCGACGCTTTGCATGTGGACGTAGGCCAGTGGCAGGCGCAGGCCGCCCAGCTGGTGGCAGACACCAACTGGGCGAGTGTGGACGTGAAGTTTCCGCCTTTACTGGACGCATCCAGTGGTCAGCTCCTGGTGGTGTGGGATGCATTTCAAGGTGCATTGGCACTAGCCGTGTCAGCAGCACAAGACGCAGCCGCTGCATTGCCACCGGTGCCCGTGTGGGCGGATGAGCTGCGCGTGGCGCGCGGTTTGCCCGCAGAAGGTCTCGCCAAACAGACGAAACCCAAAGTCGACCCGCAGGTTCGTACCCAGGCAACTTCGGTGGTGCGAGAAGTGCTGGCCAAGCTGGAGCTCGAAATCGCCGAAGGCCATGGCAAAGCCAGTGCAGGCGCTGCGGGGGCGTTGCGCCAGGCGCTCAAGGAGTTTGGCAAGGTCATTGACGACAAGCTTGAGAACCAGGTGCATGCCGCGTTGGCTGCAGCCGGTGAGCTTGAAGGCTGGCAGCGCTGGCGTGCAGACCAGTTGCGCGAAGCGCTGGTCAGCCAGGCGGAGGGGTTGTTGAAACGACCCGAGGGGCAGTCCATTGGTGGGCGCAAGATGCAGGAAAACCTGCGTTCTGTGCGCGAACAATGGAAGCAAACGGATCAGGGTGGCGTTCCAAATCATGCGTTGTGGAAGCGATTTGACGAGGCTTGTAATGAGGCTTACAAGGTCGTGGAAGCCTGGCTTGAAAAGGTCAAGTCAGAATCTGCCGAACACAAGGCACAGCGTCTGGCCTTGATCGAAGAGGTGAACGCCTGGGCTGAAGCCAACCGCACCGCACTGGATGGTGACTGGAAAGGCTTCAACAGGATCCTGCACCAGTTTGGCGACCGCTGGCGTGATGCGGGTCACTTGGGGGAAAAAGCATTTGCTGAAATGCAACCGCTGTGGAAAGCTGCCATTGCGAATGCAGCCGCTCCCTTGGAGGCATTGCAGGCAACGAGCCTTGCTCTGCGACACACCATGATTGAAGAAGCCAAGGTGCTGGGAGCCGCTCCGGAGTTGCGCGTTGATGCCGTCAAGGCATTGCAGCAGCGCTGGCAGGCACAGGCCCATGAGGTTCCCATGGATCGCCGCCAGGAGCAAAAACTGTGGGACGCGTTCCGAAAGCCGATTGATGACGCCTTCAACCGCAAGACGGTAGAGCGTGAAAAGGCCGAGGCCACCTTGGGTGCCCGGGACCGATTGGTGCTGCAAGCGGCCAAGGCGCTGGAAGCTGCCAATGCCACAGGTGATGCGCAAACTATTCGCGCAGCCATGGCAGCACTCGATGCGGCCTTGCATGGACAAGCGCAGGCGCAGGCGCAAGTGCAGGCGGCAGGTTCGCAGGAGATTGACGCCAAGGCAGTGGTCTCTTCTCCCGATTCAGAACAAAACGGGCCTCTAGCTCCCGTGGAACCTGCGCAGGCAGCTACAGAAAATATAGCAACTGACGAGTCATCGCAAGAGTCTGTGGCGATGCAGGAGACGCCAGCGCCGACACCGGTTCCCAAGGCGGCGCCCAAACCGGTGATTGCGATGCGCGGCGATGATCGTCCCGGCATGAAGAAGGAAACGCCAGCGCCCGCCGGTGGGCGTGGTGGCAAATGGGGTGAAAAGGGGGGCGATTGCAAAGACGCCGCTCGCGGCCCGCGTGACGCAAAGGTATGGCAGGACGCGCCTCGTCTGGGTGACACCGCGTTCCGTGCCCAGCGGGACGCTATCGAAAATGCACAGCACGCCCTTAGAAAGCTGGCGGCACAGGCCCATGGTGAGGCGCTGACCCAGTTGCTGACTGCGTGGGAAAAACGCGATGCAACCTTGGTCCCTAGCGCACAGGACTTGGGCAGCCGGGCTACGCCCGCAACGCGCACGGCATGGGTACAGGCGTTGGGTGGACAAACCCAGGCGTCCGCCAAGGCGGTCACTCCGCAGGAAGCGCTGTTGCGCCTTGAAATGGCCGCTGAAGTTCCGACGCCTGCTGAGGATCTCGCCGCACGGCGTAATTTGCAGTTGCAGTTGCTGACCCGTCGCAATGACCCAGCGCCAGTACAAACCTGGGGGCAAGATGTGGCAGTGGTGCTGGCGGGTGCGTTTGATGGACAAGCTGCACGTCGTCTGCAAAACGTTCTGAAGGTACTTTTGAAGAAGTAGCAAGCAACGGCGGGCGGCTAGATCGACGAGGTCAAATCACAGGCTTGGCCGCAGCTGGAGACATAGCTGGCGATATACGTTCCAGGGTCAAGTTGGTGGCATGGGATGAGCAGCGCAGGCGCAATACTTCGGCCCGGGGAGTGTCGGCCTTGAGGTCCCAATCACTGAGAACCAGACGTTCCCGCCCGAAGGCTAACGCGTGTTTGCCCGGGCGATGGGTATGGCCGTGGATCATGTGACCCGCGTTCATGGCCTGCAAGCAGCTGCTGGCTGCAGCGGTGTCGACATCCGCGTAGGTTGCGTCTGTGCTTTTGCGGGTTTCGCTTTGCGCACGCATGTGGCGGGCGAGTTCCATGCGTTCGTGCAGTGGTTTGTCGAGAAAATCAGCTTGCCATTGAGGACTGCGCACCATGGCGCGAAATTTCATGTAGTCGGTGTCGTCCAGACACAGTGCATCTCCGTGGGTCAATAGCCAGCGCTGCCCTGCAAACGACAGTACGGAGGGATCTTCCAGCAGGGTGGCGGTGCAAGCCGTCATCAGGGTGGAGCCTATCAGGAAGTCGCGGTTGCCCTGCATGATGTAGAGGTCCAGCCGGGTCCCTGCAGCACGCAGCAGGTTGACGCATTGGTGCTCGAAGCCGTTTTCGATGCTCAGGGAATCATCACCCACCCAGACATCAAACAAATCCCCCAGAATGAACACGGCATCGGCGGCCGTATGCTGAAGGTAATGACTCCAGACCTTAAAAGTCAGCTGATCGGACTCGTGCAGGTGCAGGTCCGAAATGAAATCAACGCAACGCCAGCGGGATGGCGAAAGCAGTTCCATCCCGTGCAGTGCAGTGCTGTGCGGTACGTTACTTACAGCGCAACGGCTTTTTCGAGGATGACGTCTTCTTTTGGCACGTCATCATGGAAGCCCTTGCGCCCGGTTTTCACGGCCTTGATCTTGTCGACCACGTCGGTGCCTGCAATGACCTTTCCAAATACCGCGTAACCCCAGCCTTGTGCGCTGGGCGCAGTGTGGTTCAGGAAGGTGTTGTCGGACACGTTGATGAAGAACTGCGCGGTAGCGGAGTGTGGGTCACCCGTGCGCGCCATGGACACGGTGTAGTTGTTGTTTTTCAGGCCGTTGTTGGCTTCGTTCTCGATGGGGGCATCGCAGGGCTTCTGGTCCATGCCCGGCTCCATGCCGCCGCCCTGAACCATGAAGCCCGGGATGACACGGTGAAAAACCGTGTTGTTGTAATGGCCCTTGTTCACGTAGGCCAGGAAGTTGGCGACAGACTTGGGTGCCTTGTCCTGATCCAGTTCCAGGGTAATGACACCGTAGCCAGTGACGTGGAGTTCGACTTGTGAATTGCTCATGATTTATTTCACCAAAGTGGCAGAGTTGATAACGATTGGGGTTTTGGGAACGTCGGATGGAAACGGTCCACCAGAGCCGGTGGGTGCGGTCCTGATTTTCTGGATCACGTCCATCCCGCTAATCACCTTCCCGAACACGGTGTAGCCGTATCCGTCAGGGGAGGGCGCATTCAACCCTGCATTGTCCACCACGTTGATGAAGAACTGGGTGGTAGCAGAGTTGGGGTTGCCGGTACGCGCCATGGCGATGGTGCCACGGTCATTTTTCAGGCCATTGCTGGCTTCAAGAGGAACAGGCGCGCGCGTCGGTTTCTGATTCATGGCAGTCGTGAACCCGCCGCCCTGAATCATGAAGTTCTCAATCACGCGGTGAAAAATCGTGCCGTCGTAATGCTTGTCCTTCACATACTGCAAAAAATTCTCAACCGTTTTGGGCGCCTTGTCAGGGTAGATCTCGACCACAAAATCCCCCAAGCTGGTCTGAAACTTGACCTTGGGCGCGGTCTCTGCCATTGCCGACAAAGGCAGCAGGATGGCAGTGCAGCAGGTGATCCACGCGCGGCGGCTCCATCGCCCTAATTGCAAATTCATTAAATGACTCCTTCAAAAAATATTTTCCACTGGCTGCCTTGTCGCATCCAGTACTGCCGCTTGGTCCAGCCGGTACGGGTGCCGTCCGCGACCTCGCCGAACGTTACGACCATCGTGTCGGCCGTGTCCGTCCATCGCAGGTAGGACACGTCCTTGAGCTGAATGGTTCGCCCCTGGCTTGCGGATAATTCCGTCCTCAAGGTGGGAGTCCACTGTTCCAGTGTCTTTCCGTTACTGGTGAAGTCCGGCGTGTAGAAGGACAGTATGTGCTGGAGATTGCCCGATGTCTTGGCATTGCGCCAGGCCTGCAACGCATCCTCAAATGGCTTGCTTTCGGCGCGAACGCTGTGTTGCGGCACCCATTTCAGCTGAGATGCAATCACCACCGGTGTGGAGCGCACTTCAACGGTGCGGATAATGTACTTCAAGTCCGGATTGGCCAACACCACGCAGCCATCGGTGGCCTGAGGTGGGCGTGAAAACTGGTCGGGGGGAGTACCGTGCAACCAGATGCCACTACCGGTCTTGCCGCGTTTGCTGTCCAGCATGTTGGGGTAACTGATGGGGAGGGCGCCCGAGCCGTAGAAGTCCTTGAGCGACTTGGGGTCCAGGTTGCTGGTGATGTAGTACACGCCCAAGGGTGTTCGCTGGTCACCTTCGACCATTTTGGCCGTGCCGGCTTTTCCGACTGAAATGTAATAGTCGGCCACCAGATTCAACCCGGCGGGGGTGTTCTCGAACAGGTACAGCCGTGATCGTGACGCGTCCACCGCAATCGCATGCCTGGAGCGCTGCGAAAGTGCCAGAAACTGGGATGGGACGGTGCCTGCCAAGGGATGTTCCCGCAAGGCAGTGATACGCCGCTGGGATTCTTCTCGCAGTTCACTGAGAGTGGTGCCAGCTGCGATTGCAACGTCGTCTGGCACATCTCCAAAAGTCTTGACTGGCCGCGTTCTGGCCGCCAACAGGTCTCCGTACACCAACTGGGCCAACTGGAAGTTCGGCAAGTCGTCCACCAGGCGGGTGGCTTTGGCGAGCGCTTCGCGGTGTTTTGCCTGGCCGATGAGTTTGTAGATATCTATCAGCCGCGCCTCCGCCACGCCGTCCGCGTCTTTTGAGGCTGGCGGCTCCTGGCGTACCGGCTGCGGTTTGCCCACGTGCTTGCTGGTTGCTGCGGGCGAGGAGCCTGCACTCAATGACAGCAGGGCCACCAGGACAGCGGTGAAATGCGGTCTACCCATATCAGCGACTGGTGGTCAGGTACCCGTGGTTTCTTTGACGATTTGCCAGCGGTCACCATTTTTGACCATATCGAGAGTTTTGCGGCTCGATACAGATAGCCCGCTGGCCTTGTAGTCCTGGCGGAACTTGACGACGGCTTTGTTACCGGTCGCTGTAACCGTGAGGTTTTCCAGCTTCAGGCTGATCTTGCTCTTGCTGCTGATACGCTGACGGCGCTCTTCTTCCCAAGCGCTACGGCTCTGGGAACCGGGAGGGTTGAATTCCTTGCCATAGGCGCCCAGGTAGGCTTTGACATCCCGGGCTGCCCAAGCTTTGGCCCAAGCGTGGACAGCCGCTTCCGCTTCTTTCTCGGCATTATTGCCGGATGCGGCGCTTGCCGTTGCTGCGACTGCTGCAGGCGCTGGCACCACCGCCTTTACTGCGGGCGCTAGTGTCACTGTTGCTGGGGCCGTTACGGCTACCGGCACAGGTGTCTGCGGGATGGCTGGAGTTGCGGCAATTACGGGTGCCTTTGGCACGGCGGGACCCGGCAGGGTCGGCGGCGGTTTGACGGTAACTGGCACTGGCAGCGCAGGCGCACTGGTGGGCGCTGGGCTGGGGCGCGAGGTCTTGGCACCTGCAGGACTGAACAGTTCCCGAATCAGCGCAAGTTTGGGCGGCACTGCCGGATTGGATGCATCCAGTTGCAACGCCTTGTTGTAGGCCTGGCTGGCCAGTTTGGCATAAACATCACCCAGGTTTTCATGCGCAGTGGCATAGCTCGGGTTGGTGCGGATGGCCATTTCAAGCGCCGTGCGCGCCTTGTCAAACTGGCTTTGGCCTGCGTACAGGACTGCGAGATTGTTGTATGGCTCGGGCAGCTCGGGGTAGTCTTCAGTCAGGCGGGTGAAGGTGGCAATCGCATCGCTGGTTTTGCCTGCATCACGCTGGATCACGCCTTTGAGAAATCGCATTTGAGGGTCGCGCGGCTTGCCTGCCAGGTATTGGTCGGCCTTGATAAGGGCCTCTGGGAGCTTGCCTGCACGTACCAGTTGCGACACGTCCGCATACTCATCCGCGTGCGCCACAGAAAACATCAGTGTGGCTGAAAGTGTCAGCAGCCGGAGCGACTGCATTACAAAGGAACTGGAGTGCGTCATAAAGCGTTGGGGTTCTCGCGCGTTGGATGGGCCCTCTCGTTGGGGCTTTATACTGCGCTGGATTGTAGCTGAGGGGTGGCATTTCTCCTCTCGGCAAACCACCAAGACCTACCCTAACCAGATCTGTATCGGCCCGAGCCATCGCCAGGAACATGTGTCCCTGCTGGATGGCGATGAATTACCCATGAGTTTGCGCATTTACAACACGCTGTCGCGTGCCCTTGAACCGTTTTCCCCCATTGAAGCCGGCCATGTGCGCATGTACGTTTGCGGCATGACCGTGTACGACCTGTGTCATTTGGGGCATGCGCGGTCGATGGTTGCATTTGATGTGGTGCAACGGTGGCTCAAGGCCAGCGGTCTGCGCGTGACCTATGTGCGCAATGTGACGGATATTGACGACAAGATCATTCGCCGCGCGCTGGAAAACAGCGAAACCATCCGCACGCTGACCGACCGGATGGTCGAAGCGCTGCACCAGGATGCGGACGCCCTGGGCATTGAGCGCCCCACCCATGAGCCACGCGCCACCGAGTTTGTGCCCCAGATGCTGCGCCTGATTGGAACGTTGGAGGACAAGGGGCTGGCCTATCGTGCCTCCAATGGCGATGTGAACTACGCCGTGCGGAAATTTGAAGGCTACGGCAAATTGTCTGGCAAGTCCCTGGACGAGTTACGCGCCGGGGAGCGGGTGGCGGTGGCCGATGGCAAGGAAGATCCGCTGGACTTTGTGCTCTGGAAGTCCGCCAAGGAGACCGAGCCTGCCGAGGCCAAGTGGCCCAGCGCCTATGGTACGGGCCGCCCCGGCTGGCACATTGAATGCTCTGCCATGGGGTGCGAAATGCTGGGTGAGTCCTTTGACATTCATGGGGGGGGGGCTGATCTGCAATTTCCGCATCATGAAAATGAAATTGCGCAAAGCGAAGGCGCCTTCGGCAAACCGCTTGCAAGGGTGTGGATGCACAACGGGTTTGTGACGCGTGACAACGAAAAAATGTCCAAGAGTCTGGGCAATTTTTTCACTATCCGTGACATCCTGGTCCAGTACGACGCCGAAACCACCCGGTTTTTCATCATCCGTGCGCACTACCGTAGCGCCCTGAATCACAGCGACGCGCATCTGGATGACGCCCGCAACGCGCTCAGGCGGCTGTATACCGCACTGGACCTGGTGTCGCCGCACAATGATTTCGCCATCGACTGGGGTGACCCTCTGGCGGCGCGTTTCAAGGCGGCCATGGATGAAGACTTTGGTACCCCCGAGGCCGTGGCCGTGCTGTTTGAACTGGCGACCGATGTCAATCGCACGCAGTCAGCTGACTTGGCGGGACTGCTCAAGGCACTGGGCGGCTGCCTGGGATTGCTGCAGCAAGACCCCAAGGTGTTTTTGCAGGCGGGAGTCTGTCTGAACGATCCGGCCGTTCAGGCGCTAATTGCCCAGCGTGGCGCGGCCAAGGCAGCGCGCGACTTCGCTTTGGCCGACAGCATTCGCAAGGATTTGCTCGCGCAAGGCATCGTGCTCAAGGACTCCGCTACTGGCACCACTTGGGAGGCGGCGCAATGATGGCACCGGTCAAGAAGGCGGACGCGCCGCAGCTGACTCCCTACTTCTGGGAAGATGCCTGCAAACACCTGGTCAAGAAAGACCGGGTGATGAAGCGTTTAATACCCCAGTTTGGCGATGCCTGCCTGCAGACCCGTGGTGATGCCTTCGTTACGCTGGCGCGCAGCATTGTGGGCCAACAAATATCAGTCAAGGCGGCTCAGACCGTTTGGGACCGTTTTTCCCTGTTGCTGGGAAAGATGTCGCCTGCCAGTGTGCTCAAGCTCAAGGTGGATGACATGCGCGCCGCTGGCCTGAGTGCGCGCAAAGTTGAATATCTGGTGGATCTGGCAGTGCACTTTGACAATGGAGCCCTGCATGTCAAAGCATGGGAGACCATGAGCGACGAGGACATCGTGGCGGAACTGATTGCCATACGTGGCATCGGGCGCTGGACTGCCGAGATGTTCCTGATTTTTCACCTGATGCGCCCCAATGTTTTTCCGCTCGATGACGTGGGCTTGATCAACGGAATCAGCCGGAACTATTATTCGGGCGATGTCGTCAGCCGAAGCGATGCGCGCGAGGTGGCTGCTGCCTGGGCGCCATATTGCACCGTTGCGACTTGGTATATTTGGCGCTCGCTTGACCCCGTGCCAGTGGAATACTGACACCCTGACTGAATAGGATCAATTCATGGCCAAGAAAACATTTCTGGATTTTGAGCAGCCGATTGCGGAGCTTGAGACCAAGATCGAAGAGTTGCGGTATGTGCAAAACGAATCTGCAGTTGATATTTCTGCGGAGATCGCGCAACTGAGCAAGAAAAGCCAGCAACTCACCAAAGACATCTACAGTGACCTGACGCCTTGGCAAATCACGAAGATTGCCCGGCACCCAGAGCGCCCCTATACGCTGGATTACGTTAACGAACTGTTTACGCATTTTGTGGAATTGCACGGTGATCGCCATTTTGCAGACGACTTGAGCATTGTGGGCGGCCTGGCCCGCTTCAATGGCACACCCTGCATGGTGTTGGGTCAGCAAAAAGGGCGCGATACGAAGGAGCGGGGTCTGCGCAACTTTGGCATGAGCAAGCCAGAAGGTTATCGCAAGGCCTTGCGGCTGATGAAGCTGGCTGAAAAGTTCAAATTGCCGGTTTTCACCTTTGTGGATACACCGGGAGCCTATCCCGGTATTGACGCAGAAGAGCGCGGACAGTCCGAAGCCATTGGCCGCAACATTTTCGAGATGGCCCAGCTCGAAGTCCCCATCATCACCACCATCATTGGCGAAGGTGGTTCGGGCGGCGCACTCGCTATTTCGGTCGCGGATCAGGTGGTCATGCTGCAGTACTCCATCTATTCCGTCATCAGTCCGGAGGGCTGTGCCTCCATCCTCTGGAAGACGTCTGACAAGGCATCGGACGCCGCCGAAGCCATGGGCATCACGGCACACCGGCTCAAGGCGTTGGGTGTGATTGATAAAATCGTCAACGAACCCGTGGGTGGCGCGCACCGTGACACCAAACAGGCCGCCTCATTCTTGAAGCGTGCACTGGCGGATGCTTACCGGCAGGTCAGCGACCTGAAGGTCAAGGAACTGCTGGACCGTCGCTACGAGCGCCTGCAAAGCTATGGGCGCTTCACTGACACCAAAGCCGCCTCGAAGTAGGGTGACGGTCGATGCCGCAATGCAGGCCTTCGCGCCCGCATTGCCGATGGCCGTTGCGCTGAGTGGCGGGGCCGATTCCACTGCATTGCTCGTTGCTTGCGCGGAGAAATGGCCAGGGCAGGTGGTGGCCTGGCATGTCAATCACTGTTTGCAGGATGCGGCGCCGGCTTTTGAAGCATTCTGTCTGTCGCTTTGCGATCGATACAAAGTGCCCCTGCTGGTGCAAAAGGTGGATGCAATCCATGCGGCCGGTCAAAGCCCGGAGGATGCGGCCCGAGTGGCGCGTTACAAGGCATTTAGTGCCCTATCCCCCGTGCAGTATGCGCAAAATGCTATCAAATCAGTAGCATTGGCCCAGCATGCAAACGACCAGGTAGAGACCTTGCTACTGGCCCTGAGCCGCGGTTCCGGCTTGGGTGGCATGAGCGCCATGCCCGCCCGTTGGCGGCGTGACGGATTGGACTACCACCGTCCGCTGATCCGGGTTTCCAGCGCCGCAATCCGCCAGTGGCTGGCACAACGCGACCTGTCCTTTATAGAAGACCCTACCAATAGTGACGAGCAGTTCACCCGAAACCGTATCCGCGCCCGGGTGATGCCCGCCTTGCAGGCTACGTTCCCGCAGTTTCTGGACACGTTTTCCCGCAGTGCCGGACATGCCGCCCAGGCGCAGGATCTGCTGGACGAGGTGGGTGCGCAGGATCTGCATCGGGTGTGCGACGCCAGCAGTGGCTTGCTGATGATCAAGCCCGTGCAGGTGTTCAGCCGGCCGCGCCAGGCGAATACAGTGCGCCATTGGCTAAAAACCCGCTTTCAGGTGATTCCCAGCACCGCGCAGTTGGAGGAACTGCTCGACCAACTGGCCGCATGCACCACCCGCGGTCATCGCATCCATCTCAAGGTGGGGCAGGGCTTTGTCCGGCGCAACGGTGAATTTTTGAATTGGTACAATCCTTGAGTTTTGCTTCAAAAATTCTGATTTCATGGCACTGATCGTTCACAAATACGGCGGCACGTCGATGGGTTCTACCGAACGCATCCGCAATGTTGCCAAACGCGTTGCCAAATGGGCGCGCGCGGGTCACCAGATGGTCGTTGTTCCGTCAGCGATGAGCGGTGAGACCAACCGACTGCTAGGTTTGGCGAAAGAGCTGGCTCCGTCCAAACAGGGCGACGCCTATGCACGCGAGCTCGACATGCTGGCCTCTACGGGCGAGCAGGCCTCGTCTGCTTTGTTGGCCATCGCGTTGCAGGGTGAAGGCATGGAGTCGGTCAGCTACGCTGGCTGGCAGGTGCCCATCCGGACCAACAGCGCCTACACCAAGGCCCGCATCGAATCGATTGACGACGCTAGGGTGCGTGCGGATCTGGCCGTTGGTAAAGTAGTCATCGTCACCGGTTTCCAGGGCATGGACGACCAGGGCAACATCACGACGCTGGGGCGCGGTGGATCGGATACGTCGGCCGTAGCGGTCGCTGCAGCCATGAAGGCTGCGGAATGCCTGATCTTTACCGATGTGGACGGCGTTTACACCACCGACCCGCGTGTTGTGGCCGAAGCGCGCCGCCTGCATACCGTGAGTTTCGAGGAGATGCTGGAGATGGCCTCCATGGGCTCCAAGGTACTGCAAATTCGCTCTGTCGAGTTTGCCGGCAAGTACAAAGTGCCGCTGCGAGTTCTGAGCAGCTTCACACCGTGGGATATCGATATTGAAGATGAAGCCAAATCCGGCACTCTGATTACTTTTGAGGAAGACGACAAGATGGAACAAGCCATTGTGTCTGGCATTGCGTTTAACCGCGATGAGGCCAAAATTTCCGTGATGGGCGTGCCCGACAAGCCGGGTATCGCCTATCAGATTCTGGGTGCGGTCGCTGATGCCAACATCGAAGTTGACATGATCATCCAGAACCTGAGCAAAGACGGCAAGACCGACTTCAGCTTCACCGTGAACCGCGGGGAGTTCGCCAAGTGTGTCGACCTGCTCAAGGAAAAAGTGCTGCCCAGCCTGGGTGCACAAGAGGTGGTAGGCGACACCAAGATCTGCAAGGTGTCCATCGTCGGTATCGGTATGCGCAGCCATGTGGGTGTTGCGAGCCGCATGTTCCGGGTATTGAGCGAAGAGGGCATCAACATCCAGATGATTTCCACCTCCGAGATCAAGACTTCCGTGGTGATTGACGAGAAGTACATGGAGCTGGCCGTTCGGGCTCTGCACAAGGCCTTTGATCTGGACCAGCCACCCGCCTGAAAAACAAGGCAGACTCGTGACATAATACGGCCTGTTCAGGAATCGTGACCGAGTGGCCGAAGGTGCTCCCCTGCTAAGGGAGTATGGGTCTTAAAAATCCATCGAGGGTTCGAATCCCTCCGATTCCTCCAAACAATGAAAACCCCTGGAAGTCTTTGACTTTCAGGGGTTTTTTCATTTCTAGCATAACCCCTTGTCAGCTTCAGTTCACCACTCACCCGATTCGCGAACGCGCTGGTCGAGGTCGGGCGTATCCGTATCCGCCTGATCCCTGCTCCAGACTGGCTGAGCGATGTGCTCAGGCCACCCGGGTTCGACAGTTCGAGGCAGCAAATTGCCCATCACTCCAATGAAATCAATCACTTAGCAGCGATATTGGCGAGTTTTGGTAAT
>JAYTRR010000046.1:0-2105 GCA_043746005.1 Burkholderiales bacterium | reverse complement strand
GTGGTATGCCGGCGCCTTTGGGCTGGGCCTGCTGGCCGGCCGCTTGGGCGACAAAGTGAGCCTGGGGTTTGTGGTGGAAACCGAGCGCCAGGTGGGCGCGCACCTGCAAGGCCACCTGGACACGCTACCCAAGGGCGATCACGCCTCCCGCGCCATCGTGGCGGAGATGCGTGATGACGAGCTGCGCCACGCAGAAGCGGCGCAAGCCGCAGGGGCGATGGAGTTGCCCCAGCCCGTCAAAGACCTGATGCGCGCTGCGGCCAAAGTGATGACGACTGTGGCGCAGCGGGTTTAGGCATGAACTTAGCTCCGGTTGAGGCCAAAGCCCTGCAGTCCGCATTGAAGGAAATCGCGAATGTGCGACTGGCGTACGTTTTCGGGTCAATGGCCCGAGGCACCGCAGACCCGCAAAGTGATATTGACGTTGCTGTGCTTGCCGACCATGCGCTCCACTCGATGGAAAAAATGAACCTCACTGCCGCCATTGCCCGTGTGACAGGTCGCGCCGTGGACCTGGTGGACCTACGCAGCGCAGGACAGCCGCTACTAGGTGAAATATTGCGCGATGGAGTGCGTCTGGTTGGCAATGCAGATCAACACGCCGACCTGGCAACCCGTGCAGCACTGGATGCAAATGATTTTTTTCCTTATGTGCAAAGAATGCTCAATACCAGGAGGCAGGCATGGATCGGTTAGTGCTGGATAGCAAAGTTGAGTCGCTGCGACGATGCGTTGCACGCGTGCAAGAAAAATGCCCGTCAACAGTTGCCGCACTAGAAGCTGACTTAGACGCGCAGGACGTTGTTGTGCTGAATCTGAGCCGCGCGGTGCAACTGTGCGTGGACATCGCCATGCACCAACTCGCCGGGCAGGAAAGCGCGACGCCACAAACGATGGGAGACGCATTCAGTGCACTGGAGCGCTTAGGGACCATTGATGCGGATCTGTGTTTACGAATGCGCAGTGCCGTGGGGTTCAGAAACCTTGCCGTTCACAACTACGATGTTATTAGCTGGACCATCGTGTTTGCCATCGCCACCGAGCATTTGGATGACTTTCGCGCCTTTGCCAAGGCGATGCTGGATCAATAACGGAGCAAGCTCAGACAGCCCTAAACCTCAACCAGTTCAAAACTGGTCGTCATTTCCGCCGTTTTGGCCAGCATGATGCTGGCGGAGCAGTATTTCTCGTGACTCATGGCGATGGCACGCTCCACAGCGGTGGCGGGAACACCCTTGCCGGTTACCGTGAAGTGCATGTGGATTTTGGTGAACACCTTGGGGTCCACCTCGGCACGATCGGCCGTGAGCTTGACGGTACAGCCTTGCACCGCGTGGCGGCCCCGCTTCAAAATCAGCACCACGTCGTAGGCCGTGCAGCCACCCGTGCCCGCCAGCACCACCTCCATCGGGCGGGGAGCCAGGTTTTGCCCGCCGTTTTCAGGCTTGGCCGCATTGGGGGCGCCGTCCATCATCAAAGTGTGGCCGCTGCCGGTTTCGGCCACAAAACCCATGCCGGATAGGGTTTTCAATCCACCGGTCCAACTAACTGTGCATTCCATATTCAACCTTTTATTGGTGCTCCGCGCGGGGCTAAAAAGTCTTGGGCTTACAATGTGCTCACTTCACTTTGCGTTACTCCGCGCGGAGTAAATTATTTCAAACTTGCCAACCCGAGTGTAGCCCCATGAGCCCCAAACCGTCTTCCTCCACCCGCCCCGCCCTCAGCCCTGAGGATTACCTGAAGAAGATTCTGACCGCGCGCGTATACGACGTGGCCGTGGAGACAGCACTGGAGCCAGCACGCGTATTGAGCCGGCGGCTGCACAACACGGTATTGCTCAAGCGCGAAGACCAGCAACAGGTGCGCAGTTTCAAGTTGCGCGGCGCCTACAACAAGATGGCGCATCTCACGCCCGAGCAGCTGAAAAAAGGGGTGATTTGCGCCTCGGCTGGCAACCACGCGCAAGGTGTCGCCCTGAGCGCCAGCAAGCTGGGAACCCGCGCCGTGATCGTCATGCCCACCACCACCCCGCAACTCAAGGTGGATGCGGTGCGCGGCTTTGGTGGCGAAGTGGTGCTGTTTGGCGAGAGCTATTCCGACGC
>JAYTRR010000045.1:0-6767 GCA_043746005.1 Burkholderiales bacterium | reverse complement strand
TGAACGGTTTGGCGTTGGCACCACCAGGAATGGGATGGAGCATGGGCGTCTCCACTTCCAGAAAGCCGTGCTGCACCATGAACTCACGCAGGCCGCTGACCGCCTTGCTACGGGCCACAAAGCGCTTGCGTGAGGTCTCGTCGGTCATCAGGTCGATATAGCGCTGGCGGTACTTCACTTCCTGGTCGTTGATGCCGTGAAACTTGTCGGGCATGGGCCGCAGGCTCTTGGTCAGCAGACGCACGCTGGTGGCGTGGATGGACAGTTCGCCGGTCTTGGTTTTGAACACCGTGCCTTCGGCTGCCACGATGTCACCCAGATCCCAGTGCTTGAAGGACGCATACAACTCCTCGCCCACGTCCTCGCCCTTGACGTAAATCTGGATACGACCCCCGCTGGGGCCAAAGGATGCATCCTGCAAGGTGCAGAAGCTGGCCTTGCCCATAACGCGCTTGAGCATCATGCGGCCAGCCACTTTGGCTGTAACGGCCATGGATGCCAGAATCTCGGTGGAGTGCGGGTCAAACTCCGCAAACAAGTCTTGCGCCTTGTACGTGGGTTTGAAGTCATTGGGGAACGCGACCCCGTGGCCTTCTGTCTGGCGTTGGCGAATGGCCTTGAGCTTTTCCCGGCGTTCGAGAATCAGCTGGTTTTCGTCCTGGGGTGCGGGGGCATGGGAGTCAGACATGGAGATGGGCAGTGTGAAATCGGTTGGTAGTCGTCGGGTCATTGGGTGCTCAACAGTCATTGCAGCGGGCCATAACCCTCGATTCTAAGAGGGTCGCTGCGGATATGATGGATTCGTCACTTCACTGGATACCATGTTCTACCAAATTACGTCTCTTTTGCTGGAAGTCGCTGCTGGATTGATCAGCGGCACCTGTCTTCTTCGCTTGTACATGCAGTACCAGCGCATTCCGTTGTCCTCGCGATCCGGTAACCCCATGGGGCGCTTTATTTTCGCGCTGACTGATTGGTTGGTGCTGCCCCTGCGCCGGGTGATTCCCGCGCTTGGCAGGTGGGATATGGCCAGCCTGGCGGGGGCCTTTTTGATTCAGCTCGCGCAGTTCCTGATTTTGTGGGCGCTCACGGGCATGGCTGCCGGGCTGCTCTCCGTGGTCGTGCTGGCCGCGTTCGGCTTGGTACGCATGGCCATTTCGGGTCTGACGGGTCTGGTTATTGTGTATGCCGTGCTGTCATGGGTGCAGACCCGGTCGATGGTGTCGGATCTGCTGGAGCGTCTGGTGATGCCGGTGTTGATCCCCATCCGCCGCATCGTTCCACTGGTGGGCGGTGTCGACCTGTCGCCACTGGTCCTGTTGCTATTGCTGCAGGTAGCGGCTATCGTCTTGGGATCCATTCAAGCCACTGTACTGGTGGCAGTCTGATCAGATAACCGCGTCTGCTGGCTGACGCTGCAGCATGGCCAGCGTGCTGGAGACCGTCTTGCGTAGCTCGCGCCGATCGCAGATCAGGTCAATGGCACCCTTGGTCAGCAGAAACTCGGAACGCTGAAAACCCTCAGGCAGGGTGACCCGCACCGTGGACTCAATGACGCGGGGGCCCGCAAAACCGATCAAGGCCTTGGGCTCCGCAATCACCACATCACCCAGAAACGCAAAACCAGCGCTGACGCCGCCCATGGTCGGGTCGGTCAGCACGCTGATATAGGGCAGGCCCTTTTTAGCCAGGCGCGTCAGTGCCGCATTGGTTTTGGCCATTTGCATGAGCGAGAGCAGACCTTCCTGCATGCGGGCGCCGCCGGTTGCCGTGAAGCACAAAAAGGGTACTTTCTGTTCAATGGCGGTTTCCACGCCGCGCACAAAACGTTCGCCCACCACCGAGCCCATGCTGCCACCCATGAAGCCAAATTCAAAGCAGGCGGCCACCAGGCTGATGCCTTGCACCGCGCCGCCCATAACCACCAGGGCATCGGTTTCACCCGTGTTCTCCAAAGCCTCCTTGAGGCGCTCGGAGTATTTGCGGCTGTCCTTGAACTTGAGTGCATCGACCGGCAGCACTTCCTGGCCAATCTCGAAGCGCCCTTCGTTGTCTAGAAATACGTTGAGCCGCGCGCGCGCGCCGATGCGATGGTGGTGGCTGCAGCTGGGGCACACGTTCTGGTTTTGCTCCAGATCGGTCTTGTAGAGCACCGTTTCGCAGCTGGGGCATTTGATCCACAGGCCTTCCGGCACACTGCGGCGGTCCGCAGGGTCAGTTTGCTGAATTTTTGGGGGTAGCAGTTTTTCAAGCCAGCTCATAGGGGGTCTCCAACGGTCAGGACGCGATTATGAATCCAAAGCGGTACGAATTTCCTGCAGGAAACTCTGCGCCGTGGCAGCCACCTGGTTGCGGGGCTGGTGCTCGATCAGCTGAATGATCTTGCTGCCAATGACCACGGCGTCGGCCACACGTGAGATGGTGCGCGCGGTGGCAGCGTCCCGAATGCCAAAACCCACGCCCACGGGTACCTGGATGTGCTGGCGGATACGCGGCAACATGGCCCCCACCGCATCGGTGTCCAGCGCGCCAGACCCCGTCACCCCCTTGAGCGACACGTAATACACATAGCCACTGGCAACCCGCGCAACCTGTTGCATGCGCGCGTCCGTGCTGGTGGGAGCCAGCAGGAAGATCAGGTCCATGTTGTGGGCACGCAAGTCGGCGGCGAACACTTCGCATTCCTCCGGTGGGTAGTCGACGATCAGCACGCCATCCACACCTGCGGCTGCTGCATCGCGCACGAACGGGCTGCCTTCGCCTGCGGTACCCGCTTCACCAGTCTCACTCGCTGCGGCGTGCTTCTGGTCATAACGCTCCACCGGGTTGGCATAACCCATCAGTACGACCGGGGTTGTGGTGTCGCGTGCACGAAAGGTTCGCACCATGTCCAGGATTTGGACCAGGCCGATTCCAAAAGCCAGCGCCTTGTCGCCAGCCTTCTGGATGACCGGGCCGTCAGCACTGGGGTCTGAAAACGGTACGCCCAGCTCGATGACGTCTGCCCCGCCTGCTACAAACGCATGCATCAACTCGGGGGTGACGTCGGCGAAGGGGTAGCCCGCCGTGACAAAGGGAATCAGCGCCTTGCGGTTCTGGACCTTGAGGGTGGCAAAGGTGGTCGCGATGCGGCTCATTCGGAGGCTCCTGTGACCGGCATCTTCATGGTCTGCTCGGTAGCCAGCCCACCTTTTACCGACTGACCGGTGCAGCTGGGCCGACAAAAGAAGTCGGCATTGCTCAAATCCGCAACGGTGCCGATGTCTTTGTCACCGCGGCCAGAAAGGTTGACCAGGATGGACTGGTCGGCACGCATGGTTTTGGCCAGCTTCATGGCGTAGGCGATCGCATGGCTGGATTCCAGCGCTGGGATGATGCCCTCGGTGCGGCACAGGTAATGAAAGGCTTCCAGGGCTTCCTTGTCGGTAATGCCGACATATTCGGCGCGGCCGATGTCGTGCAAAAACGCATGCTCGGGGCCGACGCCTGGGTAATCCAGCCCGGCACTCACACTGTGAGTCTCGGTGACCTGGCCGTTGTCGTCCTGCAGCACATAGGTGCGGTTGCCGTGCAGCACGCCGGGGCTGCCGCGCTGGATGGAGGCCGAGTGCTTGCCGGAGTCCATTCCTTCACCAGCTGCTTCCACGCCAATCAGGCGAGTGTTCTCGAACCCGATGTAGGGGTAAAAAATGCCCATGGCGTTGCTGCCACCACCGACGCAGGCGATGACCGCATCGGGCTGGGAGTTCAGCACGCCGCTCTCCGCCAGCATCTCCGGCATTTGTACGATGCATTCGTCACCAATGACGCGCTGGAAGTCCCGCACCATCATGGGGTAGGGGTGAGGGCCCGCCACGGTGCCGATGATGTAGAACGTGTTGTCCACATTGGCAACCCAGTCGCGCATCGCTTCGTTGAGCGCATCTTTCAGTGTCTTGCTGCCGCTCTCCACAGGCACCACCGTGGCACCCAGCAACTTCATGCGGTAGACGTTGGGACTTTGGCGCTTGACGTCTTCACTGCCCATGTAGACCACGCATTCCAGGCCATAGCGCGCGCAGATGGTGGCCGTAGCCACACCGTGCTGTCCAGCTCCCGTTTCGGCAATCACACGGGGCTTGCCCATGCGCTTGGCCAGCATGGCCTGACCGATGGTGTTGTTGATTTTGTGGGCGCCGGTGTGGTTCAGGTCTTCGCGCTTCAGATAAATTTGCGCACCGCCCATTTCGCGGCTCATGCGGGCCGCATGGTAGATGGGGGAGGGGCGGCCCACAAAGTGCGCCAGCTCGTAGTGAAACTCGGCTACGAAAGCGGGGTCGTCCTTGTATTTGGCATACGCGGCCTTCAGTTCGTTGATGGCATGGGTCAGCGTTTCAGAGACAAAGCTGCCGCCGTATTGGCCGAAGTGGCCGCTCGCGTCGGGTTGTTGGTATTCGTACATGGTCTGGGTCAGTTCAATGGTTGGTCTGCCGCACGCACGGCGGCAACAAACTGGTTGATTTTCTCGTGGTTTTTGATGCCCCGAAGGGGCTTTCCGTCGGAGCCCGTGGCTTCCACGCCCGAGCTCACGTCCACGGCAAGCGTTTTACAGCGCGGCCGTACCTGTGCAATGCCGTCGGCCACGTTTGCAGCAGTGAGTCCACCACTCAAGACGAGGTGAGCGTTGACGTTTGGAGGAAGAAGTGACCAATTGAATGCCTTGCCAGAACCACCATACCCGTCCACGTGGGCGTCGAGCAGAATGGCCTGGGCGTTGGAAAAATCGTTGGCGTATTTTACGAGGTCGAAGCGCAAGCCTTCGTCACCCAGGGGAATTCGCGCTGCGCGAAGGTAGGGGCGTGCGCCATGACCCGTTGCCTGCTGGCAGTCTTGCGGCTCTTCATCACCATGAAATTGGACTGTAGCCCCCGCAATCATTGCGCAGGCAGCTATTATTTCAATAGCAGGTGCATTGACGAACAAAAGAACAGGCGTCACAAATGGGGGCAATCTTTTGGCGAGTTCTGCCGCTCGCTGGACGGTTACGGCACGGGAGCTCTTGGCATACAGTACGAAGCCGATGGCATCAACGCCCGCCGAAACGGCCGCATCGACGTCCTGTTCCCGGGTCAGTCCGCAAATCTTGATTCTGGTGCGTATATTCATGGCAAGGCATCATACGCAGGCGTCCGCTCAGGCATGCCCCAATGGGCGTCATACCGGGGCCCCAGAAAGTAAAGTCCATCGGGTGAAAAGGTCGGTGCGGCGATCTTGCGGTCGCGTGCGGTCAGTACGTCCAGCATCCAAGCCGCGGGCTTTGTGCCTTGCGCAATGGTCACCAGACAGCCCATGATGTTACGGATCATGTGGTGCAAAAATGCGCTTGCTTCAAACTCCACACGCCAGTAAGCGCCACGCCGCGAAATATCGATTGCAAGCATGTTTTTCACGGGGCTCAGGGCCTGGCACGCGGAGGCGCGAAATGACGTGAAGTCGTGCTCACCCAGCAGGTAATTGGCGGCCTCGCGCATCGCGTCCTCATCCAGCGGCCGAAATGACCAGCCGACGCGCCCTGCTTCAATGCTGGGGCGAATGGGCGACTCGTACAGCACATACGCGTAGCGCCGGGACGTGGCGCAGGCACGGCAATGAAAGGCATCGGTGGTGGCTACTGCCCACTCCACAGCAATGTCGCGCGGCAAATGGGAGTTGGTGCCGCGGGTCCATGCATGCACGTCACGCTGGCGATCGGTGTCAAAGTGCACAACCTGCATCAATGCATGAACACCCGCGTCGGTGCGACCCGCACAGACAGTGGACATCCGTTGTGCCGTGAACTTGCCGAGGGCGGCTTCGAGTTTGTTCTGAACGGTTTGACCCGAGAGTTGACTTTGCCAGCCTTGATACGACTGACCGTTGTAACTGACCCCTAATGCTACTCTCACAACAACGTCAGACTGGTATCAAGAACCCGGCTCACCTGCAAGAAGCTAGCGGAGGTTGGCCAGAGCGCGTTGGGCTTTCACCCGCATTTCGCCACTGGACTCGGAAACCACTTCTTCGATCAGCGCCCGCGCACCGTCTTCATCCCCGATAGAGATGAATTCTTCCGCGAGAGCCAATTTGGTTTCCAGGGGATCGGCACTGACACTTTCTGGTGCCTGTGTGAGTTCAACGCCAGGGGTATCCAGATCAAGTGACAGCGAGTCAAGATCAAATTCCAGCATGCCGGAATCGCTCTTGGTTACTGGTGCAGCGGCCACAGGCTCAACGGCCATCGTATCCGTCGACTCGAAATCGGGGCGGTGCAGGTCATCACCGCTGGTGAAATCGATACTGTTCATGGCCAGGGAAATTTCTGGCAGGTCCGTTGATTCGCTCAGTTCAGCGGGTGCTGAAATGTCGAAGTCGAGGGGTATGGACGCTTCCTGGATAGGAACCTCCATCTTGACGGTTTCGACATTTGTGCTGGCGCTCGCGGTTCCACCGGTGACGTCGCTGATTGCGCTGGCAGGCTCGTCGTCCAGGGAGAAGTCCAGGTCGAGGTCCAGATCAGAAGCAGGAGTGGGTTCACTGAGGTCTGCCCGAACCGATTGCGCAATGGTGCTGCTTCCAAAAGCGGAAACCACAGCCCCAGCCGCTGCCGGGGCTTCAGTTCCAATCGGAGCAGGCGTGCCGCCCGGTTGGTACATCGGGTTTGACGGGTCGATGCCCAAACCCATTTCGCAAATACGTGTCCATTCAGAGCTGTTGCTGCCGGTGAGCTTGTAGGCTTGCGCCGCCGATGC
>JAYTRR010000044.1:0-6768 GCA_043746005.1 Burkholderiales bacterium | reverse complement strand
AACCGGGCGCGACAAAAGCCCAAACCTGGTACAGCACCCAGGGAAGCGCCAGGCCAAAAGCGGCCAGAACGGTTACCTTGATAGGCACCAGAAACGGTGACACCACGCCCACCGCAATCATGCGGGAACCTTCGGGCAACGATTTGACCAGTGGCATGGCCATCAGGTCATACAGATGCGAAGGGCCGGGGAAAAACGCCAGCACGGCAAAGATGGCACCGACACCGTAGATGCAATACAACAACCGGTCGCGCAGCTCCATCAGGTGATGAACGAAGGGTTGCTCTGTTCCGCCGAGGTCGTCTGGGGGAGTTTTGTTATCGGCCATCAGTTCATTTTTTGAGGGCGGAACCGGGCAACGCGTGCGGCACCCGATAGCGCCTTGGTACGCACACCCGCGCGCGCCTTGTACCAGTGAGGGGTGGCCCCCTGTTTCAGACGCCAGTTTTTCTTAGGATGCCGGTATTGCGGGAAGCTGAGCGAGGAGTCGCCCAACGATGGGGTCGACGCGGTATCGGTCGCCTCTGCCCAGCTCTTCTCGAAATCACTGGCGCTGGTCTGGATGGAGCTCTCCACATCCCGCGCCGCGCTTTCGACGGTATCTTTCATCTTCCGAAGCTCATCGAGCTCCATGGATCGGCTGACCTCGGCTTTGACATCCGCCAGATAGCCCCGTGCACGGCCCATCAGCGTGCCGATCGTACGTGCCAGACCGGGCAGACGCTCCGGGCCAATCACGACGAGGGCAATGGCGCCAATGATGGCGATCTTGGTGACGCCGATGTCAAGCATGGGAAAGTTCTGTCAAAACCGACTGCAACGGGAACCCGTGATCAGCTCTTGATTTTTGCTTCAACATCAATCGTGGATTTGGCATCCGTCTTTTCAGAAGTCACGATGGCGGTAGGAGGCGTCTCAGCGGTTTTTTCCGCCGTGTTACCGTCCTTCATGCCGTCCTTGAATCCCTTGACGGCGCCGCCCAGGTCAGAGCCGATGTTGCGGAGTTTCTTGGTTCCGAAGATCACAACGATGATGACCAGAAAAATAATCAGATGCGTAGTAGAAAAGCCCATGGCTAACTCCTTGGTAATAAGAACATTTTAGACCCTCACCCGCGCAGCCACGGACGTGGCCCGCCCATCACGTGAAAGTGCAGATGGTTCACTTCCTGTCCGCCTTCGGCTCCCGTATTGGTCACCATTCGAAACCCGCCCCCGGGGTAGGGATTGCAGCCTTCCTGCAGCGCCAGCTTGGGCACCAGCGCCATCATGCGCCCCATCAGGCCCACATGCTCGGCACTGACTTGCGCCATGGACGGGAGGTGCAACTTGGGAATAATCAGGAAATGCACCGGCGCCCAAGGGTGGATATCGTGAAAAGCAAAAAGTTCATCATCTTCGTACACAACGCGCGACGGAATCTTGCCGGCTGCGATCTTGCAGAACAGGCAATCGCTGGAGTGATCGGGCGCTTGGTCTTTTACCAGTGCATTCATGCCGCAGTCTCCATGGGCAGTCCTTTGTTCATCGCAACCATTCCACGCACGATACGGTAGAGGAACCAGACAGAAATCACCGTCCAGGCAATCCACCCCGGCACGAACAACAAGAGCCACAGAGGCGCCGTCACCAGATACAACGCACCCGCGATCAGCACGGTGCGAATACGCCATCGGAAATGCGACGCATGCCACGTGCCCTCGGCCTCGGAGCGCTTCACCAGATCAATGACGAGTGCCACGATCAGTAACATCGGGCCAAACTGGCCACCGGGAATCAATGCGCCTATTGCTACGATCAAATGCAGCACATAGCTGATGGTGCCCACCGTATTGAGCGACTTTAATTTTTCAAGATTCGTCTGATCGTCGTTCATTTGGAGTCCTCTTCCCGAGCCAGCACCTTGCGCAAGGCTTTTTCTTCAATTCCGCTGGTGCCTTCACGGCGCTCCAGTTCGGAAACCACATCCGCCGGTGTCAGCCCGTAATGCGCCAGTGCGATCATGCAGTGAAACCACAAATCGGCCACTTCGCCCACCAGTTTGGCCTTATCTCCACCGTGGTCGGCGTCTTTGGCCGCCATGACGACTTCCGTCGCTTCCTCGCCAATCTTTTTCAGAAAAGCGTCCGGGCCTTTGTGCAACAGGCGTGCTACATAGCTGGTGGCAGGGTCACCGCCGTTGACGGCCTTGCGCGTCTCGATGACGGCGGCCAGACGCGCCAGCGCGTCGGATGAGTTCACAGTAGATGTCATGGGCCTATTTGTAAATGCTTTGCGGGTCTTTCAAGACCGGGTCAACACTTTGCCATACTCCGTCTTTCAAAACGCTGAAGAAACAGCTGTGGCGCCCGGTGTGGCACGCAATGCCGGGCTCGTGCCCTAGCTGGGTGACCTTGAGCAAAATCACGTCGTTGTCACAGTCCACCCGGATTTCATGCACCGTCTGCACGTGGCCGGACTCTTCGCCCTTGAACCACAGCTTGCCTCGGGAACGGCTGAAATACACAGCCCGACCCAGATCGGCCGTTTTTTGCAGGGCCTCGCGGTTCATCCACGCAAACATCAGCACGTCGTTCGTACCTTGCTCCTGGGCGATCACGGGCACCAAGCCTTTGTCGTCCCATCGAATGTTGTTCAGCCAGTTCATCGAAGAATTGTCGGTGATTTGGAGTTGCTATTGAATCGATAGCTGCTTGCGCAGGTTTCACGCGGGCTAGAGCCCTAAAACAACCTTATATTCGCACCGGAATGCCGCGCTGTGCCATGCAGGCCTTGGCCTGACCCACCGTGAATTCACCGTAATGGAAAATGCTGGCAGCCAGCACGGCGTCGGCGCCACCCAGGGTGATGCCGTTGGCCAGATCTTCGAGCGTGCCGACGCCGCCGGAAGCAATGACCGGCACATGGATCGCGTCACTCACCGCGCGGGTCAACGCCAGGTCGAAGCCGGATTTGGTGCCATCGCGGTCCATGCTGGTCAGCAAAATCTCGCCTGCGCCCCGGCGCGCCATCTCCGTGGCCCAGGCCACCGCATCCAGCCCGGTGTTTTTGCGTCCACCATGGCTGTAGACATCCCAGCCCTCGCCGCGCGCCATCATGTCATCACCAAAACGGCGCTTGGCATCAATGGCCACCACGATGCACTGAGCGCCATATTTGGCAGACGCATCTTCAATCACCTGCGGATTGGCAATGGCGGCAGAATTGAAACTCACCTTGTCAGCGCCGGCGTTGAGCAGGCGGCGCACATCGGCCACTTCGCGCACACCGCCACCTACCGTGAGGGGAATGAACACCTGCGAAGCCACGGCCTCGATGATGTGCAAAATCAGGTCGCGCCCATCGCTGGTGGCGGTAATGTCCAGAAACGTGAGTTCGTCGGCGCCCTGCGCGTTGTAGCGTGCCGCAATTTCCACCGGGTCACCGGCATCACGAAGTTCGACAAAGTTGACGCCTTTGACAACCCGGCCACCGGTTACGTCCAGGCAAGGGATGATTCTCTTGGCTAGCATGCGGAAATCAGCCGTTCAACTCATCCGCCCGCTCTTGCGCAGCGACAAAATCCAGATCGCCGCTGTAGATCGCGCGGCCGCAAATGACGCCTTGCACACCTTCGTCTTCAACGGCGCACAGGGCTTCGATGTCGGCCATATTGCTCAAACCGCCGGATGCAATCACCGGAATGGTGAGCGCTTGGGCCAGCTTGACCGTGGCTTCAACATTGATACCGCTGAGCATGCCATCGCGTCCGATGTCGGTATAGATGATGGACTCGACGCCGTAGTCTTCAAACTTCTTGCCCAGGTCGATGACATCGTGGCGGGTAAGTTTGCTCCAGCCATCGGTCGCCACTTTGCCATCGCGGGCGTCCAGGCCCACGATGATGTGGCCGCCAAACGCGGTGCACGCATCCTGCAAAAAGCCGGGGTTCTTGACCGCCGCCGTGCCGATGATGACGTAGCGCAGACCCGCATCCAGGTAGCGCTCGATCGTGTCCAGGTCACGGATGCCGCCACCCAGCTGCACGTCCACCTCGCTGCCCACCGCCTTGAGAATCTTGCGAATGGCCATTTCGTTCTTGGGGTGCCCTGCAAACGCGCCATTCAGGTCCACCAAGTGCAGCCTGCGAGCACCCTTGCCCACCCAACTGCGGGCCATGACGCCCGGGTCTTCGCCAAAGGTGGTGGATTGATCCATATCGCCCTGTTTGAGGCGCACACAGTGACCGTCTTTTAAATCGATAGCGGGGATGAGAAGCATGGTGTCAGCGAGAACCGATAGGTTTCAGGGTTTCCAGTGGAGGAAGTTGCGGTAGAGAGCCAGACCGTGGTCGGCACTTTTTTCGGGGTGAAACTGGGTAGCGAAAATATTATCGCGCGCAATGGCCGCAGAAAAACGCGCGCCATAGTCGGACTCGCCCACGCTGTGGCGTGCATCTGACGGTCGGGCGTAGTAACTGTGCACAAAATAGAAGTAGCTGCCATCCGGCACGTCACCCCACACGGGGTGTCTTGCTGCGCCATGGCCCGCCTGATAGACCTGATTCCAGCCCATTTGCGGCACCTTGTAGCGACTGCCGTCGGGCTGCGTCTGGCCCTGCAAATCAAATTTAACCACCTCGCCGGGTATCAGACCCAGGCACGGTGTGTCCAGTTCTTCGCTGTGGTCCAGCAGCATTTGCATGCCCACACACACCCCCATCAGGGGTTTGTGCGCGGCGGCATGCATCACGGCACCGAACATGCCGGACTCATGCAGCTCGCGCATGCAGTCGCGCATGCCCCCCTGGCCGGGCAGCACCACCCGATCGGCGGACATGACCTCGGCTGGAGTGCGTGCCCAGACCACCTCGACGCCAGCGTCGGCCGCCACATGCATCACGGCTTGGGTGACTGAGCGCAAATTGCCCATGCCGTAGTCCACAACCGCCACCTTTTTCATGCTACAAATTTCATAGCGACTTGCGCATTATTAATGGGGGCTAGAGACATGATTCGTATCATAACGTTACAGAGAGCCTTTGGTGGAGGGGATGGTACCCAGCGCGCGCGGGTCCAGCTCCAGTGCAGCGCGCAGCGCGCGGGCGAAGGCCTTGAACACGGTTTCCGCCTGGTGGTGGGCGTTTTCGCCCTTGAGGTTATCAATGTGCAGCGTTACAAACGCGTGGTTCACAAAGCCCTGAAAGAACTCGTGCACCAGCTGGGTGTCCAGAGCACCGATCATGCCGCTCTTGAAGGGAACGTCCATCACAAGACCGGGGCGACCCGAAAAATCGATCACCACGCGCGACAAGGCTTCATCCAGCGGCACATAGGCATGGCCGTAGCGGCGGATACCTTTCTTGTCGCCAATGGCCTGGTGTACGGCCTGGCCCAGGGTGATGCCCACGTCTTCCACGGTGTGGTGGCCGTCAATGTGCAGATCGCCCTCGACCTCAATGTCGAGGTCGATCAGTCCGTGGCGGGCAATCTGGTCCAGCATGTGGTCGAAGAAGCCAATGCCGGTGGACAAGCGGGCCTGGCCGGTGCCATCCAGATTGACCTTGACGCGAATGCGCGTCTCGGCGGTGTTGCGGTTGACCTCCGCCACACGGGGCATTGCAGTCACAGGCACTTCGGTCAGCGGGTAGTTCGTCATAGAGATTCTTTCAGGGCGGTGAGCAACTGCAGGTTTTCGTCGGCCGTGCCCACAGTGAGGCGCAAACAGTTGGCCAGCAATGGATGCATTTTAGAAACGTTCTTGACCAGAATGCCGCGCGCCTTGAGTCCATCGAACACTTTTTGGGCTTTTTCGCCCCCGTCGTCATTCTTTGCCAGGATGCGGATGAGGATCATATTGGCATCGCTGTCCCACGCTTTGACCTGCGGCATGGTGCGCAGCACTATCAAAAGCATAGCGCGCTGCGCCCGTATTTGCTCGGCTTGCGCGGAAAACACGTCCTGATGCGCCAGCGCAAACAGCGCGCATTCGTAGTTGAGCACGCTGATGTTATAGGGCGGGCGCACCTTGTCGACCTGGGCGATCAGCGCTTGGGCGCCCATCATGTAGCCGATGCGCACGCCCGCCAATCCAAATTTGCTCATGGTCCGCATCAGCAGTACGTGGGCATTTTCTGCCGGGTTGGCGCGAATCACATCCAGAAAGGTGCGGCTGGAAAAGGGCTGATACGCCTCGTCCACTGCCACAATGCTGCCCGCTGCACCCGCAGCGGCAATCACACGCGCCATGGCGTCGGCATCCCACAGGTTCGCCGTGGGGTTGTTGGGGTAAGCCAGGTAAACAATGGCAGGCTGGTGCTCGGCGATGGCGGCCACCATGACGGCTTCGTCCAGCCCGAAGTCAGCGGTAAGCGGCACGCCTACAAAATCCAGCCCCTGCAGCTGCGCGCTCATGGCGTACATCACAAAACCGGGGGTGGGCGCCAGAATCACCGGCTTTTTGCCCCCGGGTGCCACCGGTACGTCGCAAGCCAAAGCCAGCAGGCTGATCAGCTCGTCCGAACCGTTGCCCAGCATGATGTCAAAGCCCGCAGGCATGTCGGCGTGAGCAGCCAGCGCGCGGCGCAGGTCGTTCACCCGGCCGTCCGGGTAGCGGTTGAACGCCAGCGCGCCCAGGCGACGGCCCAGCGCTTCCTGCAACTCAGGCGGCAGGCGGTGCGGGTTCTCCATGGCGTCGAGCTTGACCATGCCGGCGGAGTCTTGCACCGCGTAGGCGTGCATGGACTGCACGTCCTGGCGGATGCGGCGCTGAATCAAAGTGTTCACGGTGG
>JAYTRR010000043.1:0-19694 GCA_043746005.1 Burkholderiales bacterium | reverse complement strand
AAATTGTGCCATTACAACAATCTTCGAAATGCACTGCTAAGTTGTTGATTGCATTGAAATAGGTGCGCGTTTTTCGCGCCTGAACTGTCGAACCCGGGAGCCCATCGCCGTCAGCGGCGGTTATTCGAGCTGCGCCTGTCGCCGCACGATGTCGTGCGTCAGGCGGATATGGGCTTCCAGCGACAACGCGGCCCTGGCTTCCTGGCGATCTATGGCCGCGCGGAAGATGGCCGCATGCTCTTGGTTGACATCGCGACCGCTGGCGTGGGCAGCCGTCAAACGCCAGTTGATGTTGCGGTAGCGCTCGGCGTGGCGGTACAGAATGGATAGTAGATACTTGCTCCAAGACGAATTAAAGCCTGCGATTAGGGCCTCGTGGAAGGCTTTGTTGCGCTGCTCCCAGAGGTCGGAGCCGGATTGCGCGAGGTCTCTTTCGGTTGTGACAAGCAACGCGTAGCATTGCACCAGTGCCGCCTCCCACTGCGCATCACCATGGCGTATGGACTGGCGCAGAGCTTCTGTCTCCAGCATCACTCGGGTGTTGGTGACGTCCTCCAGATCTGCCAATGAGATGGGTGCCACTCGGAATCCGCGCTGGCTCTCGAATGTCACCAGCGCGTCAGAGACCAGCAGCGACAGGGCCTCGCGCAAAGTGCCGGCACCGACCTCATATTGGTCTTTCAGGTGCTCGACACGCAGCCGCTCGCCTGGGGCGAGTTTTCCGCACACAACGTCATGGCGCAGGCTCAGGTAGGCCCGCTCAACCAAGGTACGAGGCACAACCGCTCCGCTTGGCGCAGGGGCGGCCGTCACTTTCTTCAGGGTGGACATCACAAGGCTCCCGGTTCGCTGTCAAGGTCGGCCAAGGGGGCCGGTGGCGTGCGCTGCTGGCGCTGCTTTTGCCGATAGGCCAGTTGTGGTCGACTTAAGCCCAGCATCCGCGCCGCCTCTGATAAATTGCCGTGTGCGCGAGCCACTGCGTGGTCGAGCACACGGGCTTCGATTTCCTCCAGAGGGCTGCCGCTGTCCAGAATGCGTGCGCTCAGATCGTCGTCCTTCGCACTGGGCAATTTGGCGAGATGGCCATGTACATCCACGCTGGTCTGCAGGGCATCGGGCTGGCTGGGAAAGAGGTGCTCCACCTCGATCCAGCCCCCTTGGCTGGCCAGTATCACGCCGCGCTCCACTAAGTTTTCGAGCTCGCGCACATTGCCTGGCCAGTCGTGTTGCTGCAGCACCCGCAGTGCGCGTTCCTCAAAGCCCTGGATGCGTTTGCCGTGCAGTGTGCAAAACCGCGTCAGCATGCCCTGGGCCAGCAGTTCAATATCTGACTTGCGCTCGCGCAAGGGTGGGATACAGATGGGGTAGACGTTGAGGCGGTACATCAGGTCGCGCCTGAAGCGCCCGGCCAGCACGGCTTGCTCCAGGTCGATATTGGTGGCTGCCACTAGGCGCACATTGACCTTGCGCGTGGTCTCTCCGCCCACGCGCTCAATCTCGCCTTCCTGCAACACGCGCAGCAGCTTGGCCTGGGCCGCCATGGGCATTTCTCCCACCTCGTCGAGCAGCAGGGTGCCGCCATCGGCGCGCTCAAAGCGTCCGGCGCGGGCCGCATGCGCGCCGGTGTAGGCGCCCTTTTCCACGCCAAACAGCTCCGCCTCGATCAACTCGGCCGGCAAAGCCGCGCAATTCACGGCCACAAAGGGTCCCGCCGCCCGGCCAGAAAGCTCGTGCAGGGCGCGCGCAAAACGCTCCTTGCCCACGCCGGTTTCACCGGTGAGCAGTACGGTGGCCTGGGTGGCCGCGACTTTTTGCATCAAGGTGTAGGCCTTGCGAAAGGCCGTGGATTTGCCTATGAGTTGTCCGCCTTGGATTGGTGGAACCAGCGTTGATTTCAATGCCTCTACCTGGGATTGCAGGGTCTCCATCTTCTCCATCAGGGAGTCGTCGGTGAAATAGATGCGATGCGCTTCGCCATCGGGCCACTCCTCAATGGGGCGGCCGATGATCTGGCAATGGTCGGCACCGCAGGCGGCGCACAGGGTCTCTTTGAACAGGATCAAGCGACCCATGAAGGCACTGGTGTAGCCGCTGGCATAGCCCAAGAGGGTCCAGCAGGCCGGCTCGTCCACCTGGCCGAATTTCTGCCGGTGCGCATAGGCCTCCCAGGAATGGTCCCAGCGGAAGTCGCCAAAAAACTCGCCCGCTGCGATGTCGAGGGTGAGCTTGATGGGCGTAACGCGTGCCGCGCCTTCGAGCATGTGCAGCTGCGGACCCACCATGAAGCTGTTCTGCAAGGCCTCGCCCGGTCGCATTTTCTTGGCGTACTCGGCATCGGCCTGGCCCGAGGCATAGCCCATTCGCGTGAGGATGCGCCGCGCGTGTTCGGAGCCCACCGAGCTCATCAGGTCCTGGCGCAGGGCGGCCAATGCATTGGTATGCATCAGAACCATGCGGCGGTCGCCCAGCCAGATGGCACCGCTTTCCGGCTCGAAGCGCAGCAGGCGCCGCAAGTCACTGTCCGAAGGGTATTTGAGGCTCATGTATGGATCGTCTCAAGCGAAGGCTTAGGACGGTATTCTCGATATTTTTGCTGTGGCACCGTAGTGTGTCCGAAAAACAGGTAGACCCTGTGGAGATTGATCATTTGGTGAATTTTAGCCATTTTCCTTTCATGAAATCAGCAAATTTAATCGATATAGACGCTTTAATGAACCAAGGGTAAGCACCATGGTGGATTAGATTCACCTCCATTAAGTTGAAAAAATTGACTGTTAATTAAGGGTATTCCCTTGAAATATCGAGATTTTTTGGTGTGGCGTGGATTTTGGCAAGGTCCTTGCGTAGTCATTCTGGTTAACCCACCAAACCATGCCCATGACCCACGCTTCTTCAACTGTCCCGGCCGCCGCAGATCAAATGCCTTGCAATATCCAGCGCAAGTTTGTGCGCATCCGGCAAGTTCGTGCCGATGGTCTGGTGTGTTTTGAGTTCGCTATTGGCTGGCCTGAGTTGTTTGTTGACCTGATGTTGCCTCGCTCTGCCTTTGACGATTTTTGCGTTCGCCAGCAAGTGCAGCTTTTGAGCGACTGAGTTCATTGCGCAGTTTCATTTTCAAAAAGGATAGTTCACATGTCAGTAGATCTCCATACCCGTGAAATCAAGCCGCTGCGCAATACCTTTGCGCACACGGCACAGTACGTAGGCAACGACAAGCCCGCATCGCGCTACCAGGAGGCCACCCTGGGCACCCAGCCCAGCGCCAACTTCCATTACCGCCCGACCTGGGACCCAGAGCACGAAATTTTTGACGCCTCACGCTCCGTCATCAAGTTGGCAGACTGGAACGTGTTGCGCGACCCGCGCCAGTACTACTACGCCACCTGGACCATGGCGCGTGCGCGGCAGCAAGATGCCATCGAGGCCAGCTACGAATTTGTTGAGACTCGCGGCCTGGTTGCCAAGATGCCTGATGCCGTGCGTGCCAAGGTTTGCCAGGTGCTGATGCCACTACGCCACGTGGCCTGGGGCGGAAATATGAACAACAGCTCCATCGCTGCTTACGGCTACAGCACGACCTTCACGGCCCCCGCCATGTTCCATGCCATGGACCAACTCGGCGCTGCGCAATTCATCACTCGGCTGGGCCTGGGCTTGGATGAGCCCGGCGTGTTGCAGGCCGGCAAGAACGACTGGCTCAAGGACGCGCAGTGGCAAGAACTGCGCCGCTACGTGGAAGACACCTTGGTGCTGCAAGACCCGTTTGAGCTCTTCATTGCCCAAAACTACGCCCTGGACGGCCAGCTCTATCCGCTGATCTACGGCAGCTTTGTGGACGACCAGATCGTGCCCCAAGGTGGTACCGCCGTAGCCATGCTGACCGCCTTCATGCCCGAGTGGCATGCCGAAAGCGCACGCTGGATTGATGCTGTGCTGAAGATTTCAGCGGCCGAATCGGCCGACAACAAGCAACGCATTGTCGGCTGGGTCCAGCACTGGGCCGACAGGGCGCAAATCGCCCTGGCCCCGGTGGCCGAGCTCGCCCTGGGTGCCGCCGATAAACAGTCTCTGCAGGAAGCCCGCGAGGCTCTCGCGCAGCGCGGCAAGAAGGCCGGCATCGGTGCCTGAGCACCCCTCATCGCACAAGAAAAGGAGACACCCATGTCAGACGTATTCATTGCCTTTCAGGACAACGAAGATTCGCGCCCCATCATTGACGCCATCCTGGCCGACAACGCCACGGCACAGGCTACCTACCCCACCGGCCTGGTGAAGATCAACGCCCCAGGCAGGCTGGTGATTAAGCGCGAGAGCATCGAGGAGCTGATTGGACGCTCCTTCAATCTGCAGCAAATCCACGTAAACCTGGTCACCCTTTCGGGCCACATCGACGAAGACGACGACCAGTTCTCATTGAGCTGGTCCCACTGAAACAAAACTAAACAAGGAGACAGCATGGACACCCCCGTTATCAAAAAGAAGCTCGGTCTGAAAGACCGCTACGCTACCATGACCCGCGACCTAGCCTGGGATACCACCTACCAGCCCATGGACAAGGTCTTCCCCTATGACAAGTACGAAGGCATCAAGATCCACGACTGGGACAAGTGGGAAGACCCCTTCCGTCTGACCATGGACGCCTACTGGAAGTACCAGGGTGAAAAAGAGAAAAAGCTCTATGCCGTGATCGAGGCCTTTGCCCAGAACAACGGCCAACTTGGTGTTAGCGATGCGCGCTACATCAACGCGCTGAAACTTTTCCTCACCGGTGTGACGCCACTGGAGTACTACGCCTACCGTGGCTTTGCCCACGCAGGGCGCCAGTTCACCGGTGCCGGTGCCCGTGTGGCCTGCCAGATGCAGTCAATTGACGAGCTTCGCCACTACCAGACCGAAACACACGCACTGAGCCACTACAACAAGTACTTCAACGGCTTGCACAGCCCGCAACACATGTTTGACCGCGTGTGGTATTTGTCGGTTCCCAAGTCATTCTTTGAAGACGCTTACACCGGTGGCCCCTTCGAGTTTCTGACCGCTGTGAGCTTCTCGTTTGAATACGTCCTGACCAATTTGCTATTCGTGCCCTTTATGTCGGGCGCGGCGCACAACGGCGACATGTCCACGGTGACATTTGGCTTCAGCGCGCAGTCGGATGAATCGCGCCACATGACACTGGGCATTGAGTGCATCAAGTTCATGCTGGAGCAGGATCCGGACAACGTGCCGATCGTGCAGGGCTGGATCGACAAATGGTTCTGGCGCGGCTACCGTCTCTTGACCATCGTGGCCATGATGCAGGACTACATGCTGCCCAAACGCGTAATGAGCTGGCGCGAGAGCTGGGAAATGTATGTGGAAGAAAACGGCGAGTCACTCTTCAAGGACTTGGCCCGTTACGGTATACGCAAACCCAAGGGCTGGATCCAGGCCTGCGAAGGAAAGGACCATATCAGCCACCAGGCCTGGGCCACCTTCTACCAATACAACGGCGCCGCACCTTTCCACACCTGGATTCCCAAGGAAGAAGAAATGGCGTGGCTGTCAGAGAAGTATCCAGAGACCTTTGACAAGTACTACCGCCCGCGCTGGGATTTCTGGCGCGACCAAGCCGCAGAGGGTAAACGCTTCTACAACATGACGCTGCCCATGCTGTGCACCACCTGCCAGGTTCCGATGTTGTTCACCGAAGAAGGCGACGCCACAAAAATTGCCTACCGCGAGAGCGACTATTTTGGCAACAAATACCACTTCTGCTCTGACCATTGCAAGGAAATCTTCGACAACGAGCCCGAGAAGTACATCCAGTCCTGGCTGCCAGTGCACCAAATCTACCAAGGAAACTGCTTCAAGCCGGGCACCGATCCGTCCAAGGAAGGCTTCGATCCGCTACTGGCCGTGCTCGATTACTACAACATCAATATGGGCCGGGACAACTTCGATTTCGATGGTTCGGAAGACCAGAAAAACTTCGCTGCCTGGCGCGGTGATTCCACAGAAGGAGTAAAGAAATGAGCGTCGTCGCCCTCAAACCCTACAGCTTTCCGGCCAAGGACGTGCGGGAAAACTTCCCCGCGCCTTTGCTCTACATCGGCTGGGAAGACCATCTGATTTTTTGTGCGCCCATCTGCCTGCCGCTGCCACCCGACACGCCCTTTGGCGCATTGGGTGCTGCGGTGCTGCCCGGTGTCTATGGCTATCACCCGGACTTCGCCCGCATTGACTGGACACAGGTCGAGTGGCTGAAGTCGGGCCAGCCATGGACGCCCGACCCGGCCAAGTCGTTGGCGGACAACGGCCTCACACACAAGGACGTAATCCGCTTTCGTACACCGGGGCTGCATGGCCTCAACGGCTCCTGCAACTGAGAACTGCTGCACAGACCATGAGCTACCAACTGACCATTGCACCACTGGGCGTCACCATTGAGGTGGAGGAAGGCCAGAACCTGCTGGATGCAGCCTTGCGCCAGGGCATCTACATTCCACACGCCTGCGGCCATGGTCTGTGCGGAACCTGTAAGGTTGAAGTTTCCAGGGGCGAGGTGGACCACGGCCACGCCAACCCCTTCGCCCTGATGGACTTCGAGCGCGATGCCGGAAAGACCTTGGCCTGCTGCGCCACCTTGCGAAGTGATGCCTGCATAGAAGCCGACATCGATGATGACCCGGATGCACAGATCATCCCGGTGCGCGACTTCCACACCACGGTAGCGCGGATGGAAAACCTGACGCCGACCATCAAGGCGATCTTCCTGAAGCTAGACCAGCCCTTGCACTTTCAGGCTGGCCAGTACGTGCAGCTGCACATTCCCGGCGTGGATGGCACGCGTGCGTTTTCCATCGCCAATTCGCCGGCCCAGGTGCAGGCCACGGGTGAAATTGAGCTCAATGTGCGCATCGTGGCTGGCGGTGTCGGAACCGCCTGGCTGCACCAGCAACTGAAGGTGGGCGACAGTCTGCAGATATCCGGTCCGTATGGGCGCTTTCTGGTGCGCAAGTCAGCGCAGCGGCCCCTGGTCTTCATGGCCGGCGGCTCCGGTCTATCCAGTCCACGCGCCATGATCCACGACCTGATCGAAGAGCGCAGCCAGCAGCCCATAACCCTGATCTACGGTCAGCGCACCCGTGAGGAGCTCTACTACGACAAAGAGTTTCGCGACCTGGCTGACCAGCACCCGCACTTCAGCTATGTTCCCACGCTCTCGAATGAACCCGAGGACTCGGACTGGGCTGGCGCGCGCGGCTTTGTGCACGACGTAGCCCGGGCGCACTATGCCGGCAACTTTGCCGGCAACCAGGCTTATCTGTGCGGGCCGCCCATGATGATTGAAGCCTGCATCAGCACCTTGATGCAGGGCCGTCTATTCGAGCGCGATATCTATACCGAAAAGTTTCTGTCGGCCGCTGATACCAATCAGCAGCGCAGCCCGCTGTTCAAGCGGGTCTAAGGGAACACAGCATGTTTATTGATACCCGTCCCAAGGTCAGCGTGCATGTGGCGCAAACCGACGAGACCTACGACTGCGCCACCACAGAAAGCCTGTTGCAAGGCATGTTACGTCTGGGCCGCAAGGGTATTCCTGTGGGCTGTGTCAATGGAGGTTGCGGCGTCTGCAAGGTCCATGTCCTGGCGGGTCAGTGCCAGGCTCTGGGTCCCATCAGCCGGGCCCACGTCAGCGCAGAAGAAGAGGCGCAGGGACTGACCCTGGCCTGCCGCGTGGCACCGCTCACACCTGTGACGCTTGAAGTAGTAGGCAAGTTTGAGAAGCCTTTTCGCAAAGGCCTGGTCGCCAAGACCGGGGCCTGAGTTTTTAAAACCTGAGTATTTCAACCAAGAGGAGACTGCAATGGGAATTTTACGAATCGGTCATGCCAGCCTGCGGGTGATGGACATGGCAGCCGCTGTCAAGCACTACGAAAAAGTGCTGGGCATGAAGAAAACAATGGAAGACAAGCACGGTAACGTGTACTTCAAGTGCTGGGACGAATGGGACAAATACTCCCTGATCCTGACCCCTTCCGACCAGGCTGGCCTCAACCACGTGGCCTACAAGGTGAAGAAGGATGCCGACTTGGATGATCTGCAAAAGAAGATCGAAGCCTATGGCATCAAGACTGCGTTGCTCACCGAAGGCACCCTGCCGTCCACCGGCCGCATGCTGCAGTTCAATCTGCCAAGTGGCCACGAGATGCGCCTCTATGCGATGAAGGAGTATGTGGGCACAGAGGTTGGTACTACCAACCCGGACCCTTGGCCCGACAACATCACCGGTGCGGGTGCACACTGGCTAGACCACTGCCTGCTGATGTGCGAGCTTAACCCGCCAGCTGGCGTGAACAAGGTGGCTGAAAACACCAAGTTCATGACCGAGGTACTGGACTTCTTCCTGACCGAGCAAATTTTGGTCGGCCCCGCAGGCGATATGCAGGCTGCGACCTGGCTGGCTTGCACCACCACGCCGCATGACATCGCCTTTGTCGGTGGACCGCGCATGGGCTTGCACCACATAGCTTTCTTCCTGGATTCGTGGCACGACATCCTGAAGTCGGCTGATGTGATGGCCAAGACCAAGACCAAGATTGATGTGGCACCCACTCGCCATGGCATCACCCGCGGCGAGACGATTTACTTCTTCGACCCGAGCGGAAACCGCAACGAAACCTTTGCCGGCTTGGGCTATCTGGCGCAGCGCGATCGTCCGGTTACCACTTGGACCGAAGACAAGCTGGGCACCGGGATTTTTTACCACACAGGTGAACTGGTGGCTTCCTTCACGGATGTGTACACCTGAATCACTGAAGTACTGGACTCTCTCGTTCCAATCAGTTTGTGATTACGAGAGAGGTCCATGGAATCCATACACCACCCATATCAAGGCGTTTCAAGTATGACCCCGGAAACCAAAAACTGGAGCATCAGTAAAAGCGCGCAATGCATTGACTGGCATGCAGCTCACACAGCTGTTGGTGCGGCAGTGCTGGCGGCACAGGATACCGGCGCACGCGTTGATGTGGCCGTGGTGGACAGCTCCGGACTGCTGATGGCCTTTTTGCGAATGCCGGGTGCACCTTTGCATTCGGTGGACATTGCCATCGACAAGGCTTACACCGCCGTCAGTTTTGGTCTGCCCACGCATCAATGGGCAGAGGTGCTGCAAAGCCATTCTCCCGGAGTGCGCGAAGGCATTGTTCTACGCCCGCGCTTTGTCGCCTTTGGTGGTGGCCTGCCCATGGTGCAGGCTGGTCAGCGCATAGGCGCCATCGGCGTGTCCGGTGGCAGCGAGGAACAGGACCAGGCGATTGCCCAGGCTGGCCTGGCTGCACTGGGTCTGGACGCACCCTGATGTATCAGTAACCATTTTTTAACTCTTGTGAACTGCCATGAAACAGATACTCAACTTCATCAACGGTGCCTATGTCAGCAATGCCAGTGGCAAAACCTATGAGAAGCGCAACCCCGTTGACAATTCGCTGATCGGCATGGTTCATGAGGCAGGCCAATCAGAAGTTAATGCGGCCGTGGCAGCAGCCCGTGCTGCGCTGCAAGGCCCCTGGGGTCAGTTCTCGGTGGTGGAACGCTGCGCCATGCTGGATGCGGTGGTGGCCGAGATCAATCACCGCTTCGATGACTTTTTGCAGGCAGAAATTGCTGATACAGGTAAGCCATCGCACCTAGCTTCGCACATCGATATTCCGCGCGGTGCGGCGAACTTCAAAATATTCACCGACACCATCAAGAACGTCTCTACCGAGTCCTTCGAGATGCGTACACCCGACGGCAAGACCGCACGCAGCTATGGCGTGCGCACCCCGCGCGGCGTGATTGCCATCATCTGCCCCTGGAACCTGCCCCTGCTGCTGATGACCTGGAAGTGCGGCCCGGCCATGGCCTGCGGCAACACCGTGGTGGTCAAGCCCTCGGAAGCTACGCCCAGCACCGCCACGCTCTTGGGCGAGGTGATGAACAAGGTCGGTGTGCCGCCTGGTGTCTACAACGTGGTGAACGGCTTTGGTGTGAATTCCGCCGGCGCATTGCTGACCGCCCACCAGGGCGTCAACGGCATCACCTTCACCGGCGAGACCAAGACCGGCACGGCCATCATGAAGGCGGCGGCCGATGGCATCCGCCCGGTGTCGTTGGAACTGGGTGGTAAGAACGCGGCGGTCGTGTTTGCCGATTGCGACTTCGACAACGCCATCAACACCGTGACCCGCTCAGTCTTCGAAAACTGTGGCCAAGTCTGCCTGGGAACTGAGCGCGTTTATGTGGAGCGGCCCATCTTTGACAAATTCGTCGCGGCCCTCAAGCTAAAAGCCAATGGCATGAAGCCCGGCCGCCCCTTTGACCACGACACCAAGATCGGCCCGCTGGTGAGCAAGGTCCACCAGAAGAAGGTGCTGTCCTGCTACGCTCGCGCCAAGCAAGAGGGTGCCACCATAGTCACTGGCGGCGGCGTGCCCGACATGCCTGGCGACTTGCAGGACGGCTGCTGGGTAGAGCCCACCATCTGGACCGGTTTGCCCGAGAGCGCGGCCACGGTGCGCGAAGAAATCTTCGGCCCCTGCTGCCACATCCAGCCCTTTGATACCGAGGAGGAAGCGGTGCGCATGGCCAATGACACACGCTATGGCCTGGCCACCTCCATCTACACCCAGGACATCAGCCGCGCCAGCCGTGTGGCCGCGCAAATCGAGGTCGGCCTGTGCTGGATCAACAGCTGGTTTTTGCGCGATTTGCGCACCCCCTTTGGCGGCTCCAAGCAGTCCGGAATAGGCCGCGAGGGTGGGGTGCATTCGCTGGAGTTCTACACCGAGCTGCGCAACGTCATGGTTAAGTACTGAGAGATATTTATGAGCCAAAACCCCGAAATCGGCAAGTCCATTCTTGCCAACGGCATTGCCACCAACTACCACGACGTGGGTAGTGGCGCCCCGGTGCTGCTAATCCACGGCTCCGGCCCGGGCGTCAGCGCCTGGGCCAACTGGCGCCTGACCATTCCGGCCCTGGCCACTGCACGCCGGGTGATTGCACCCGACATGGTAGGTTTTGGTTTTTCCGAGCGACCCGCAGGTATTCGCTACAACTTGGAAACCTGGGTGGCCCAGGCCGTGGGCCTGCTCGATGCGCTGGAGTTTGAGCGCGCCGATCTGGTAGGCAACTCCTTTGGCGGTGGCCTGGCGCTGGCCTTGGCGATTCGCCATCCCCAGCGGGTGCGGCGTCTGGTGCTGATGGGCGCGGCCGGGGTGTCCTTTCCCATCACAGCGGGACTCGACGCGGTCTGGGGCTATCAACCTTCGTTTGCCAATATGCGCAAGCTGCTGGATATCTTTGCCTATGACCGCAATCTGGTCAGCGATGAGCTGGCCGAGCTACGTTACAAGGCCAGTATCCAGCCCGGATTCCAGGAGTCGTTTGAAACCATGTTCCCGGCCCCGCGCCAGAGCGGGGTGGACTCTCTGGTTAGCAGCGAGCAAGACATACGCGGGCTACCGCACGAGACATTGGTGGTTCACGGCCGCGAGGACCAGGTTCTGCCCCTGTCGAACTCGTTAACCCTAGCGCAGTGGATTCAACGCTCGCAGCTGCATGTGTTCGGCCGCTGCGGGCACTGGACCCAAATTGAACATGCCACGCGCTTCAACCAGCTGGTGCAGAACTTCCTGGACGAAGCGGACGCACAGGCCGCTGCACAAGTTGCGGCATCAATCGTCACACCAGCCGCGGCCTAAATGGCACCCTATTTTTAAAACTAAACGGATATTCCAATGGACACCAAACTGATCGAAACCCTGGGTGACGAGCTGTACCAGGCCATGGCCACTCAATCGGTGGTGGCGCCCCTGACCACCCGCCACCCCGACATCACCATTGAGCACGCCTATCACATCCAGCAACGCATGCTCTCCAACCGCTTGCAAGCAGGCGAGCGGGTGGTGGGCAAAAAAATCGGCGTCACCTCGGCGGCGGTGATGAACATGCTGGGCGTGTACCAGCCCGACTTCGGCTACCTGCTCGACGGCATGATCTACAACGAAGGCCAGTCGATTGACAGCAAGACGCTGATCCAGCCCAAGGCAGAGGGGGAAATCGCATTCATCCTGAAAAAAGACCTGATGGGCCCCGGCATCAGCAACGCCGACGTGCTGGCCGCCACCGAGTGCGTGATGCCGTGCTTCGAGATCGTCGATTCGCGCATCCGCGACTGGAAGATCAAGATTCAGGACACCGTGGCCGACAACGCCTCGTGTGGCGTGTTCGTGCTGGGCGACTGCGCGGTCGATCCGCGCCGCATTGACCTGTCCACCTGTGGCATGGTGCTGGAGAAAAACGGCGAAATCATCGGCACCGGCGCCGGTGCTGCGGCACTGGGCTCGCCGGTGAACGCCGTGGCCTGGCTCGCCAACACACTGGGGCGCCTGGGCATTGGCCTCAAGGCCGGCGAGGTCATCCTGTCCGGCGCGCTGGCCGCCATGGCGCCGGCCAAGGCGGGCGACAACTTCCGCGTGTCCATCGGCGGCATGGGCAGCTGCTCGGTGCGGTTTTCTTGAGTCAGGCGAGCACGATGTCAACCCCGATCACGGACAAACCCCCGGTCGCGGTCACGGTGCTGATCACGCGCCGCGTCACGCAGGGGCATGAGGCCGCGTTCGAGCAGGCTTCCAACGACATGACGGTCGCCGCCTGTGCCTTCCCCGGTTACCTGGGCGGGCAACTGGTGCGTCCAGACGCCGAAGGCAGCAGCGGCGACGCCACCCTGTATCACGTGGTGTTTGCGTTCGACTCCCAGGCGCATTTGCAGACCTGGCAGGAGTCGCCCACCCGCTCGCTCGCCCTGGCGGCGATTGCCCCGCACATCGAGACGCAGACGCTGCGTCAGGTCAGCGGCCTGGGCTACTGGTTTGCCGCACCGGTCGGCCCGAAACAGAATCCGCCGCCGCGCTGGAAAGTGGCCGTTGTCACTTGGCTGGGTATTTGCCCCACCGTGTACGTGCTGTTTTTGCTGCTGGGTGCGCTGCTGGCGCCTTGGCCCTTGCTGCCACGGGTGATGGTGCTGACGGCGCTGGTGGTGCTCACCATGACCTGGGTCGTGGCGCCCCAACTCACGCAGTGGCTCAAGCCCTGGCTGTACCCAGCCCCGCGCGGCAACGTCAAATAAGGAATAGCGATGGATCTTCAACTCAAAGGCAAACGCGCATTGGTCACGGGTTCAACGTCCGGCATCGGCTGGGCCAGCGCCCGCGAACTGGCCATTGAGGGCGATCTGTCATCGCCCGCCGGTTGCCGCCAACTGCTGGACGCGGCGGGCGACCTTGACATTCTGGTCAACAACCTCGGCATCTTCGAGCCCAAAGCGTTTGAGGAAATCGGTGACGACGACTGGTTGCGCTTCTTCGAGGTCAATGTGATGAGCGGTGTGCGGCTGGCACGCCATCACCTCGCGCCCATGAAAGCGCGCGGCTGGGGTCGCGTTGTGTTCATCTCCAGCGAATCGGGCATTTGCCCACCCGTCGATATGGTGCATTACGGCATGAGCAAGTCGGCGCAGTTGTCGGTTTCTCGCGGACTGGCGGAAACCTGTATCGGTACCGGCGTCACCGTCAATGCCGTGCTGCCCGGCCCGACCCGCACTGAAGGTGTGGGCGAGTTTTTTGCCACGCTGGCGCGCGAGGCCGGCCAGACCCTGGCCGAGGCCGAACATGACTTCTTCAAACACGCCCGCCCAACCTCGCTGCTGCAGCGCTTCATCGAGCCGACGGAAGTCGCCGCCATGGTGACCTATGTCTGCAGCCCGCGCAGCGCGGCCACCAACGGTGCCGCGCTGCGCGTCGAGGGCGGCGTGGTGCGCTCCCTGATCTGAATTACAACCTGTGGAAACTCTCATGAAAAAAATCAAATGTGCCCTGATCGGGCCCGGCAACATCGGCACCGACCTGCTGGCCAAGCTGCAACGCAGCCCGGTGCTCGAACCCGTCTGGATGGTGGGCATCGATCCCGAATCGGACGGCCTGAAACGCGCCCACGAGATGGGCATCAAAACCACCGCCGACGGCGTGGATGGCCTGCTGCCGCATGTGCTGGCGGACGGCGTGCAGATCGCCTTTGACGCCACCAGCGCCTATGTGCATGCCGAAAACTCGCGCAAACTCAATGCCCTGGGCGTGCTGATGATTGACCTCACGCCCGCCGCCATCGGCCCGTTTTGCGTGCCGCCGGTGAATTTGATGGCGCATCTGGGCCAGGGCGAGATGAATGTCAACATGGTGACCTGCGGTGGGCAGGCCACCATCCCGATGGTGGCTGCAGTGAGCCGCGTGCAGCCGGTGGTCTATGGTGAAATCGTTGCCACCGTCTCCAGCCGCTCGGTCGGCCCCGGCACGCGCAAGAACATTGACGAATTCACCCGCACCACCTCCAGTGCGGTGGAAAAAGTCGGTGGTGCCAAAAAAGGCAAGGCCATCATCATCATCAACCCGGCCGAGCCCGCGATGATGATGCGCGACACCGTGCATTGCCTGACCGAAACCGCGCCCGACCAGGCCGCCATCACCGCCTCCATTCACCAGATGATTACCGAGGTGCAAAAGTACGTGCCCGGCTACAAGTTGGTCAACGGCCCGGTGTTTGATGGCAACCGCGTGTCGGTGTTTCTCGAGGTGGAAGGGCTGGGCGACTACCTGCCCAAGTACGCCGGAAACCTCGACATCATGACCGCCGCCGCCGCGCGCACTGCCGAGATGTTCGCGCAAGAAATTTTGGCTGGCACGCTCAGGCTTAGCCCCACCATGACCGCCACGGCCATCGCTTAACTGCCACAGAGGAACATCATGAATTTACAAGGCAAAAAAATCACCGTCCACGACATGACCCTGCGTGACGGCATGCACCCCAAGCGCCACCTGATGACGCTGGAGCAGATGAAGACCATCGCCTGCGGTCTGGACGCCGCCGGTGTGCCGCTGATCGAAGTCACGCATGGCGACGGCCTGGGCGGCAGTTCGGTTAACTACGGCTTTCCGCTCCACACCGACGAGGAATACCTCGGCGCGGTCGTGCCGCTGATGAAACACGCCAAAATCTCGGCCTTGCTGATCCCCGGCATCGGCACCGTGGACCACCTGCTGATGGCCAAGGACCTGGGCGTGAGCACCATCCGCGTCGCCACCCACTGCACCGAGGCCGATGTGTCGGAGCAGCACATCACCAAGGCCCGGGCACTGGGCCTGGACACGGTGGGCTTTTTGATGATGGCGCACATGGTCAGCCCGGAAAAGCTGGTCAGCCAGGCGCTACTGATGCAGGGCTATGGCGCCAACTGCATTTATGTGACCGACTCGGCCGGTTACATGCTGCCCGACGACGTGAAGGCGCGCCTGGGCGCGGTGCGCGCCGCGCTCAAGCCCGAAACCGAGTTGGGCTTTCACGGCCACCACAACATGGCCATGGGCGTCGCCAACTCGATCGCCGCGATCGAGGCCGGTGCCAACCGTATTGATGCCGCTGCCGCCGGACTGGGCGCGGGTGCGGGCAACACGCCGATGGAAGTGTTCATCGCCGTGTGCGCGCGCATGGGCATCGAGACCGGCGTGGATGTATTCAAGATCCAGGACGTGGCCGAAGACCTGGTGGTGCCGATGATGGACCATGTGATCCGCATCGACCGTGACTCGCTGACGCTGGGTTATGCCGGGGTCTATTCGAGCTTCTTGCTGTTTGCCAAGCGTGCCGCGCTGAAGTACGGCGTCTCCGCCCGTGACATCCTGGTCGAGATGGGCCGGCGTGGCATGGTCGGCGGCCAGGAAGACATGATCGAAGACACCGCCATGACCATGGCACGCGAACGCAACCAATCCCAATTCAACAAGGTAGCCGCATGAAACTCGACGCTCAAACCATTGCCGCCCTGGCCGAACGGCTGGAAAACTGCGAACTGCAGGCGCATGACACCACCAAGATCACCGACGAGTACCCCGACATGGACTGGGACGACGCCTACGCGATCCAGGACGAAATCCGCCGGCGCAAGATCGCGCGTGGCGGCCGCATCATCGGCCTCAAGGCCGGCCTGACCTCGCACGCCAAGATGAAGCAAATGGGCGTCAGCACGCCGGTGTTCGGCTTCATGGCCGACTATTACGCGGTGCCGGACGGTGGCGAATGCACGGTGAGCGAGCTGATCCACCCCAAGGTCGAGCCCGAAATTGCCTTTGTCACCAAGACCGAGTTGCGCGGCCCCGGCTGCCACATCGGCGCGGTGTTGGCGGCGACTGACTTTGTCATACCCGGCATCGAGGTGATCGACAGCCGCTACCGCGACTTCAAGTTCGACTTGAAAAGCGTGGTGGCCGACAACACCTCGGCGGCGCGCTTCTGTGTAGGCGGTCAGCCGATGGCCGTGTCCGGCGTGGACCTGCGCACCGTCGGCATCGTGCTGGAGAAAAATGGTCAGCCCGTCGCCTTTGGCGCCGGTGCCGCCGTGCTGGGGCATCCGGCGGCCGCCATTGCCATGCTCGCCAACCATCTCGGGGCACGCGGCGAGTGCATTCCCGCCGGCAGTCTGATCCTCTCAGGCGGCATCACCGAAGCCGTTTCGGTGCAGGCAGGCGACAACGTCACGCTGCGTGTGCAGGGCATGGGCAGCACCAGTATCCGATTTATTTAGTCCCCACCCAGCAGGAGAAAAACACCATGCCATTCGCACAAATTTACATGCTCGAAGGTCGCACCGAAGCGCAAAAGCGCGCGGTGATTGAAAAAGTTAGCGCAGCTCTGGTAGAGGCGATCGGTACCCCGATTGCCAACGTACGGGTCTGGATTCAGGAAGTACCCAAGGAGAATTGGGGTATTGCTGGCGTTAGCGCAAAAGACTTGGGTAGATGACAACTAATTGATTGGCGGCTTGAATCGCACCTTGCGTGTAGGCCGGGTGCCCAATGTGGTGGTGGGTGTCATCAACGCGCTGGAAAGCATGGGTGTTCAGGAGCACTTTCTGGTGGTGGGAACCCACGTACTCTAGGCCTATGAAACGGCAGCTGGCGTGCGCATCAGCGAGGAAGCCATGGCCACGCGGGATGTGGACATGCTATTTGACACGCGCAAGCGCATCGCCTTTTTCACTGCCATGAAGAAACTCGACAGCTCGTTGATTGGCGTCTTGCGCAAGGTGGACATCATCCGCCGCGCAACCAAAGAGGCAGACCCGCATCCGCTACGCATGAGGGACGATGAAGATGACTTTTGGGCCGTGCAGGTATCCATGGGCGAAAAGCTGCAATCCGCCCGACGCATGGACCAAGTGGTGATGGCCACATCCGGCGAAATGACTCTGATGCGCACCATCCACCCTCTGGACTTTGCCCGGATCAAACAGGCCCTGTCCCAACAAATCGGGCGTGACCCCAACAAGAGTGGCAAAGACGCACTGCAGTCACGCATCATCATCAAACTGGTTAACGAGCAACTTCCTCACCTTTTGCTATCCGATGTGGTTGCCGGTGCATTTTGAGCGACTTGATGAGCTTGCTTAGGCTTACTTCCTCACTGGCGGCAAGTCGGTACAACTGCCGTGCGCCACCTCCGCCGCCATGCCGATGCTCTCACCCAGCGTGGGGTGCGGGTGAATCGTCTTGCCAATATCGACGGCGTCCGCACCCATCTCAATCGCCAGCGCAATCTCGCCAATCATGTCGCCCGCATGCGTGCCGACCATGCCGCCGCCCAGGATCTTGCCGTGGCCCCGGCCAGCATGGCCGTCTCCTGATCCTGCCTCGGGTGAATCATCGAACAGCAGCTTGGTGACGCCTTCGTCGCGGCCATTGGCAATGGCGCGGCCGGATGCGGTCCATGGGAACAGGCCCTTTTTGACCTTGATGCCTTGGGCTTTGGCCTGGTCTTCGGTCAGGCCGACCCAAGCCACTTCGGGGTCGGTGTAGGCCACGCTGGGGATGACGCGGGCGTTGAAGGCGGCAGCAGCCAGCTCCTTGTTGCCTTGCAGTTCGCCGGCAATCACTTCGGCGGCCACATGCGCTTCGTGCACCGCCTTGTGCGCCAGCATGGGCTGGCCGACGATGTCGCCGATAGCGAAGATGTGGGGCACGTTGGTGCGCATCTGGATGTCGACGTTGATGAAGCCGCGCTCAGAAACAGCCACTCCGGCCTTGTCGGCGGCAACCTTCTTGCCGTTGGACGAGCGATCGGCAGGGGTTCATTCAACGGAAATGACAGCTTGCCTGTTGGGACTTTAGGGTCAATGGTTTTCGGCCTCGCCCACTGTTCCAATGAGTGCTGGCAAGTTCTTCATCGCAGCCACGGAATTCAGTCGCACATTGGAAATCACGGCCTGCCGCTGCAGATCGTCTTTGTCCACTTCTGCCACCATTTTTCCGAAGTAGTCCAGTCGTGACCCGCGCATCCACTGCCGCAGGGCCTTGTCTTGCGACCAAGCAAACTGATTGAGCAAGCTCAAGTGCGTTGTCAATGCGTAGCCGCTCGCCGAGTGGGGCATGGGAACCGGCGTGCACAGGGCGTTTTTCTGGTCATCATCGCCACCGTGCACTTCGATGTAGGCCGCAATGGCAGCGCTTAGCGTGACCAGTGGCGCCCGCAGCAACTGCACATGAATGTGGTTGCCCTGGAAAACGGCTTGTACCCGGTCATGCCGTATGGCAGACGCTGTGCAATCCACATAGACGGTGCCCGGGGCCATGACCACACGCCCGTGGTCCAGCTCCATGCCATCGGCATCAATCGATTGCACGCGACCTTCCCGGATGACTTGCGTGACCGTGCGTAACTGCTCGACCTCACCCACAGAGATGGTTGCATAGTGAAACATGGTCGGTTTCTGTGTGGGGTCGATGCGTAGCATCAAACCGGCGGCCTCAAGTTTCAGGAACAACTCATCCGTTGACTTTGCCTCGGCAAAGGCCGCCAGCTTCAACACTTCACCACCAATACTTTCCTGAAAAAACTCAAGACCGGGTTGCGTATGCAGACGATTTTGAATCCACGAATCCCGTGGCACCACCCACTGGATAGATGCCGGAGCAACGCCATTGCCCAGTAGCCAGGCGATTGCATCCATGCCGGTTTTTCCGGCCCCAAGCACGCAAAAATGGAACGGAAGCAGGCTGGGCATGTGCGCCAATGCAAGCGACGGCAGTGCATTGGGCGCTATCAAACGCACGCCCTGCGCTAAATGAAAATTGGGCGTGTGGCTTACCGGTATGGACGGTGAAAACAGGGTGGCATCCACCACTTTTTTTCGCACATTGATAGGGCTGGTGGTGCCTGAGAGAATCGACTGGACAACTCCGTCACCCAGGTAGTTGCTGGATGGCAAGAAAGACACCCGACCACTGGGCAGAAATTTTTGCCGCATCAGGTCCGCAAAGTAGGTATTGACTTCAGAGCCGGCCGCCATTTCATACAAGCCAGCATTGGGGCCGGTAGTCTCCTTGCGCCCGCTTCCAAGGGCCTTGGAGTTCACACCGTAGTACGCCGATGGCTGATGCAAGTGGACGAACGGGTAGGCATCATTCCAATGCCCTCCGGGCATGTAACGACGGTCCACCAGCGTGATGTGGGCATCACTTTCGTCCAACAAGGTGTCGGCAAACGCCATGCCGACCGCGCCAGCGCCAATGATGAGGTAATCCGTTTCCATTGCAATACTCCCTGTACACCTGTTGAGA
>JAYTRR010000042.1:0-6828 GCA_043746005.1 Burkholderiales bacterium | reverse complement strand
CATGGTTCGCCAACGCCACTAGCGTCTGCGCCGACATCTGTCCGAATTCGATGCCCACGAGCCATCCATGGGCGTTCGGTCCGATCTGCGGCTGCGGTGCGGCAGCGGGCGCAGGCAATGGCGTCTGAAAGATGGCGGGTAGTAGTTGTCGGGACGCGAGCGCAGTCATGCGGGACTTGAGGGTGCCCCCGGGCTGGGTGGCCATGCTGGCCGCATACCACCGCGCAAGCGCCATGGCCGTGGGTACGGCTTCGTCGGGCATTACCCGGGCACAGGTTGCAAACCCGTCTGCCCGCACGATCAGTCCGCTGGACGTGCGTTCGATGCGGATATCGGCAGAGGTGTCTTGCAGGACCGGGTGTTCGCCCGTGTCAATCGCAAATCCGAATTTGGTCGGCAAAGCGGGCGCGTCGTGCTGAGCCAAGGCGTTTGCAAGTGCGGCTGCGATTTCCTGCGTGCCGTCGTCCGTGTTCCAAAACGGCGTCACCACGATATTGCGCCGGGCTTCGACCTCCTCGTTGGGGTCGATCAGTTCTAAAACGCGAAGGCCGTCGATGAGGTCGGCGTGGCTTGTGTCCTGCACGCCGCGCAGTTGCAAATTGGCGCGGCTGGTGATGTCTATCACCCCGTTGCCGTAGCGGTCGGCCAAGGTGGCGATACCCGCTGCCTGCGCCTGACTCAGGCGACCGGCGAGCGGTCGAATCCGCACCACCAGACCGTCGCCGGATAGCATGGGGCGCAAGGCACCGGGGCACCAGCCTTTGACAGACGACTTGCCGACTGGGGATACCTTGACAGTTAGGTGGGTAGATGGATGGAATGAAGCGATTCGCATGCCTGGGCTGCTGAAAATACGGTGCACTAAGTAATTCTCAAGTATCGCATCTCGCGCCCCCGGTATTTCGCCGGGACAGGCAAGCCCTGTATGCTCAGCAACTCCCGGATTGGAGCTGCTGTTGAACCGCTGAATCTTATGGATATCTCCTGAATCTCTCCTTACTGTCGATGCAAAAAACCGAAATCCCAGACAAGCCCGGCACCCATTTCCCCCCGGGCATGGTGCACATTGTGGGTGCCGGACCTGGCCCCCTCGATTTGATGACCCTGCGCGCCCTCGACCGGTTGCGCCGGGCTGAAGTCGTTGTGTACGACCGGCTGATCAGCCCCGAAGTCCTGGCCGAAATTCCAACCCTGGCCGAACGCGTCTATGTGGGCAAGGCATTGGGGCGCCATGCTGTGACCCAGGACGGCATTCACGACCTGCTGGTGGCGCATGCACGCCAGGGAAAACGCGTGGTGCGCCTGAAAGGCGGCGATCCGTATGTATTTGGCCGTGGTGGCGAAGAGGTTCAAGCGCTGCAGGCAGGCGGCATTGCGTTTGAGGTGATCCCGGGGGTCACTGCGGCGAGCGGTTGCTCTGCCGCAGCAGGAATTCCGCTGACGCACCGTAACCTGGCCAGCAGCTGTGTGTTTTTACCCGGCCATCTGGCGGACGACACCACCCACGCGGATTGGGCTGCCTTGGCACGTCCCGGTCAAACAAGGGTGTTCTACATGGGTATCCAGCGCCTGTCGGTGATTGCGGAAAACCTGTTTTCGCATGGCTTGGCGCCCGATACTCCTGCAGCCATTGTTCGCGATGGCACGCGCCCCAGCCAGCAGGTGTTTGCCTGCAGCCTGCGCCGGTTGGTAGAGATGGCCCCGGCCTACGGTCCGCAGCCGGGCTTGCTCATCATTGGCGAAACCGTGCGGCTGTGCGCCGATTTTCAACCGGATTGAAGACATATGAATTTGCCTACTGATATTGAAGATATTGACAACAAGGCTGTTGCCAACGCGTTCAGCGCGCTCGAGACTCAGGCCGTGTACCGGGCCATTTTTGAGCGGCGCGATATGCGGCATTTTTCAGGCGGTAGCGTGGCGTCCGATGTCATGCGGCGCTTGCTCACCGCAGCGCACCACGCACCCAGTGTCGGGTTCATGCAGCCCTGGCGGTTTTTGCGCATCAGTGACAGTGCCTTGCGCCTGCGCCTGAAGGCAGTGGTGGAGCAGGAGCGCATTCTCACGGCGCGTGCGCTGGGTGAACGCGAAGACGCGTTCATGCGCTTAAAGGTAGAAGGCGTGTGCGAGGCCGCCGAGCTCTGGGTGGTGGCCCTGGCCGAGGGGCGCGAAGCCCACGTGTTTGGCCGCCGGACCATGCCTCAAATGGATTTGGCCTCCGCCGCCTGTGCCATTCAAAACCTGTGGCTGGCCGCGCGGGCGGAAGGACTTGGCGTGGGTTGGGTGTCCATGTTTGACCCATCGGCGGTTGCTGCCTTGTTGAACATGCCGCCAGGTGCCGAGCCGATTGCGCTTTTATGCATCGGACCGGTGCATGCTTTTTATGAAGAACCCATGCTGCAACAAGAACGCTGGGCCAAGCGCTGCCCATTGAACGATTTGCTGTTTGAGGACACTTGGGGGCAGCCGCTGCCATCCCAGGCTGCGGGAAGTGCGGCTAGCCCCTTGGCATACTCCCCGGTTGCACCCGTTTCGCGCCCTGCCGCGCTCACTTAGAAAGAAACCTGATGAATACACAAACAACGTTGATCTCTGCTGAAGTGCAGCCTCTGCATTTTCACGCGCCGGTCAAGGCGCCAGTGGCCGTATCAGACACCGCTCCCCGCTGGACGGTGGCCGCCGTGCAGGCCCTGCTGGACCTGCCGTTTACCGAGTTGCTGTACCAGGCCCAGACCGTGCACCGCGCCCACTTTGATCCCACCCGCATCGAACTGGCCACGCTCCTGTCCATCAAGACCGGTGGCTGCCCGGAAGACTGTGGTTACTGCCCCCAGTCGGTACACTTTGACACGGGCGTGGAAGCGACCAAACTCATGGGCGTGGCCGCCGTGCGGGAAGCCGCCCAGCGTGCCAAGGCGGCCGGCGCCACGCGCTTCTGCATGGGAGCGGCCTGGCGCGCCCCCAAAGACCGCGACGTGGAGGCTGTGGCCGAACTGGTGAAAGCCGTCAAGGAAGTGGGCCTGGAAGCCTGCGCCACGCTGGGCATGCTGGCCGATGGCCACGCCGAAACCCTGCGCGATGCGGGCCTGGACTACTACAACCACAATCTGGATACCGCGCCCGAGCTGTATGGCGACATCATCACCACGCGTGACTACCAGGACCGCCTGGACACCCTGGCCCGCGTACGCAACGCCGGTGTCAGCGTGTGCTGCGGCGGCATTGTGGGCATGGGCGAGTCACGCGCCCAGCGCGCTGGCCTGATTGCCGAGCTGGCCAACCTGAGTCCGCGCTACCCGGAGTCGGTGCCCATCAACAACCTGGTCAAGGTCGAGGGCACGCCGCTGGCCGATCAGCCCGACCTGGATTTGCTGGAGTTTGTGCGTACCATTGCCGTGGCACGCATCACCATGCCTACCGCCAAAGTGCGCTTGTCGGCGGGGCGCCAGGCCATGGGCGACGGCGTGCAGGCTCTGTGCTTTGTAGCCGGTGCCAATTCCATTTTTTATGGTGACAAGCTGCTCACCACCGGCAACCCCGATGTGTCTGCGGACCAGGAGTTGTTGCGGCGTCTGGGCATGTCCAGCGTGGCTGTGGCGGCATGATCCTGCTGGCCACTGCTTTTTTGGTGGCCCTGGGCGTTGACCACTGGCTGGGCGAGCCGCCGGTGCGGTGGCACCCGGTGGTGTGGATGGGCAAGGCCCTGGAGCGGTTGACGCCCTGGGTGCTTCCCGGAGATCCCCTGGTTACCGGGCAGAGGCGGGATTTTAAGGCTTTTGGCCGTGGAGCCCTCGTCTGGATTGCGCTGGCAGCTCTTGTTTTGATAGCATCCTGGAGCGTGCAATGGACCGTGCTGCAACTGCCCGTCTGGTTGGCGGCGTTGCTGCTGGGTTTCGCGCTCAAGCCCATGCTGGCGTGGCGCATGCTGCGCACCGAGGTGCAGGCGGTGGAGGTGGCGCTGCAAGGTTCACTGGAAGAGGGCCGCGAGCGCCTGAGCTGGCTGGTGAGCCGGGATGTGGCCCGACTCACTGAAAGCCAGGTGCGGGAAAGCGCCATCGAATCATTGGCTGAAAATTTGAACGACTCCGTGGTGGCCCCTGTTTTCTGGTTTTTGATCCTCGGCCTGCCGGGTGCGGCACTGTACCGCTTTGCCAATACGGCAGACGCCATGTGGGGCTACAAGGGCGTCTACCAGGGCCACAATTGGGAATGGGCAGGCAAATGGGCAGCCCGTGCAGATGATGTGCTGAGTTGGCTACCGGCGCGCCTGACGGCGGCGGCATTGGCCTTGGCTGCGGGTGGCCTGGTACCCCGGGTGCTGCGGCGCGAGGCCCATCGCACTCCGTCGCCCAATAGCGGTTGGCCGATGGCGGCCATGGCGCTGGGGCTGGGTGTGTGTCTGCACAAGCCCGGTGTGTATGCGCTGAATGGGGCAGGGCGTGCACCGCAGGTTGCGGACACGGCCGGCGCTGTACGTTTGGCATCTATGGGGCTGCTAGCCCTCGTATCCATTGCGCTAGCAGCTACTATTTTGATAGCGTTTTTCCAAAATGCTGGAGGCGCCGCATGACGGCATCTGTGTCCCTGCATGGTGGGCCGGATGCACTGGGCGTGCCCTTGTATGACTTTTCCACCAACAGCAATGCCTGTGGTCCCTGCCCGCAAGCGGTGGCGGCGTTGCAGGCTTGCGATGCATGCCATTACCCCGACCCGGCCTACACCGTGCTGCGCCAGCAGTTGGCGCAGTTGCATGGTGTGGACGGGTGGCGTGTGGTGCTGGCGGGCAGCGCCAGCGAGTTCATTCACCGCATCACCGCCTGGGTCGCCCAGCGGGGCGGTGAGTCGGTGCGGGTGCCAAAGCATGCCTACGGTGACTATGCGCAGGCTGCCAGCGCATGGGGTCTGGCGGTGGATCATGCAGGCCCGGCTGCCCTGCAGTGGCATGCCGATCCGTCGAGCCCGCTGGGCCAGTCGGTGCCACAGGACGACCAAAGCAGCTTCATCGACACGCACGTGCTGGACTGCGCCTACGAGCCGCTGCGCCTGAGTGGCGCCAGCGTGTGGAGCGCCGCGCAGCGCGACACACTGTGGCAGCTCTGGACCCCCAATAAGGCGTTGGGCCTGACCGGCGTGCGTGCGGCCTACGCCATCGCACCTTGGCAGGCGCAAGCCAGCGTGGACGCGATCAACCGCCTGTGTGCCTCCTGGCCCATCGGTGCGCATGGCGTGGCGCTGCTGCAAAGCTGGGTGCAGCCCGACGTGCAGTCCTGGCTGGTGCAGAGCCGGGTTACCCTGCGCCGCTGGAAGCAGCGACAAATCAGTGTGCTCCAGGGGCTGGGTTGGACTTGCCTGCCCAGCGATGCGAATTTTTTTGGTGCACGGCCGTTGGGTGACGCGCCGGCGGTGGACCTGGGTGTGGCGCTCGCGCAGTTGCGCAGCCACGGCATCAAACTGCGTGACGCCACCTCTTTCGGCTTGCCCGGCCATGTGCGCGTGAGCGTGCAGTCCCTGGTGGCGCAGGACGCGCTGGCGCGGGCTTGGCCGGTGGGCTGTTTGATTGACAAATCATTAAATTGTGTGTCAAATTGACGTACATTATTTAAAACTGGAGTTGATATGACCTCCGCCTCCAGCCACACCGAATCCGCCCGCATCAACCTGCGTACCAGCCCCCAAGCCAAGGCACTCATTGAGCGGGCTGCCGCCATCATGGGCTCCACCGTGTCGGGCTTTATGCTGCAGAACGCGTATGAAGCGGCATTGCGCCTGGTTGCTCAGCAAGACGTTATTACGCTTTCAGACCGTGATCGCGATACATTTTTAAACGCTTTGGAAAATCCGCCGGAGCCAACCCAGGCACTGATCGATCTGATGCGATTGCAGGCATGAGTTTGCGTATCGTGAGATTGGAACGGCACCATGACCGATCCGATTTTGACTGTGGCGATCTGGAACTGAATGTGTATCTGCAGCGTCTGGCCCGGCAGCAGGGGCAGCTGGATTTCAGCCGGACCTATGTGGCCGAGCTGCCAGGTGGGCCAGGCGCCGAAGCAACGCGCATTGGTGGTTTTTATTCCATCAGTTCCGGGCCCATCGATTTCAAGAACCTGCCCCCCACGTTGAAGCTGCCGCGCTACCCGGTGCCGATTGCACGCATCGGGCGTTTGGCAGTGGACTTAAGGGAGCAAGGTAATGGGGTGGGCGCAGCGCTGCTGGCACATGCGATGCATTTATCGGCAACACTGGCTCAGCAAATTGGTTTGTACGCACTCGTGGTGGATGCCAAGCATGAAGCGGCAGCTGCCTTCTATTCCCCTTACGGTTTCCAACGATTGGCTGATTACGACCTCAGCTTGTTTCTAACCACCGATGTCATCCGGCAGGCCATTGATGTTGACCACCGCCCTTGACTACACCACGCTGGAAGCCCAGCGCCGCCAGCATCCTGCGTGGCGCTTGCTTGCGGCGGACTCGGCGCCGCTGGTGGGCAGTTTTTTGCACCGGGTGTTCGTCGTACCCAATGTGCGGGTGATGGCGCAGGCCAATCTGGTGGAAGCTCTGGAGGACACGCTCTACGGCCTGCGCGAGCAACTCGGGCAGCAGGTGTTCCCCAAGTCAGCGCAAGAGTATTTGAACGACTGGGCTGCCAACGAAAAAGGCTGGCTGCGCAAGTTTTACCCCACTGGCTCGGACGAGCCGCACTTTGATTTGACCCCGCCCACCGAGCGCGCGCTGGCGTGGCTGACCAGCCTCTCGGAGCGATCTTTTGTGGGCACCGAGTCGCGTTTGCTCACCCTTTTTCAGTTGCTTACCCAAATGAGTGAAGGC
>JAYTRR010000041.1:0-19793 GCA_043746005.1 Burkholderiales bacterium | reverse complement strand
GAATCCACTCCAAGCTGGTGGCCGGCGTCAACCTGCCCATGCTGTTGCGCACAGTCAATTACCGTCAGGAACCGCTGGACGTGCTGGTAACCCGCGCGCTGGCCGGCGGCGCGCAGTGCATCATGCAAGTCGCGGTGACGGCCCCACAAAATCAGGTTAGAAAACCGCATGATCACAACCACAACGACCATCAACAATAAGTTGGGCCTGCACGCCCGGGCCTCCGCCAAGCTGACCAAACTCGCGGGCAGTTTCCCTTGTGAGGTGTGGATCGCCAGGGGAGACAGGCGGGTCAATGCCAAGAGCATCATGGGCGTGATGATGCTGGCTGCTGGAATCGGGTCAGAGGTGGTGCTGGATACCGAGGGTGAGCGCGCCCAGGAGGCCATGGACGCGCTGCTGGCCCTGGTTGCCGACAAATTTGGTGAAGGTGAATGACATTCGCGATTCACGGCCTGACAGTCTCCCGCGGCATTGCCATCGGGCGTGCGGTGTTGGTGGCGTCGAGTCGCGTTGATGTAGCCCACTATTTCATTAAAGCGGATGAAGTGGAGGCAGAGATCGACCGGGTACGCACCGGGCGTGACGCCGTTATCGACGAAATTCACCGCCTGCAGGAAACCATAACCCGCATGGGACCCAAGGAGGCACCGCATGAGCTCAGCGCCCTGCTCGACGTGCACCTGATGCTGATGCAGGACCAGGAGCTCGTCAACGGAGTCAAGCACTGGATTACGGACCGGCTGTACAACGCCGAGTGGGCCCTGACCACCCAGCTCGAAATCATTGCTCGACAGTTTGACGAGATGGAAGACGCGTACTTGCGCGAGCGCAAGGCCGATCTGGAGCAAATTGCCGAGCGGGTGCTGCGTGCAATGAAGGGGACCCGTTCGCCGATCGCAGCACACCCCCCTGGTCACCGCGCGTCGCGCAAACCGTCGCAGCAAGACCTGCTCCTCGACGACACCGTAGATGTACCGCTGATTCTGATCGCCCACGACCTGTCGCCCGCCGACATGCTGCAGTTCAAACAAAGCGTGTTTGTCGGCTTCATCACCGATGTGGGCGGAAAAACGTCCCACACCGCCATCGTTGCGCGCAGCATGGACATCCCCGCAGTAGTTGGTGCGCGGCTTGCCAGTCAGCTGGTGCGACAGGACGATTGGGTCATCATCGACGGCGATGCCGGGGTGGTGATAGTCGATCCATCATCCATCATCCTGGCCGAGTACGGCTTCAAGCAGCGCCAGCTGGAACTGGAGCGCGGACGCCTGCAGCGCCTGCTGCACACGCCTGCGGTCACCATGGATGGCCAAAAAGTGCAACTGCTCGCCAATATCGAAATGCCCGACGATGCGCCCGGCGCCCTCAAGGCGGGTGCCTTGGGCGTGGGGCTGTTTCGCAGTGAGTTTTTGTTTATGGGGCGTCAGGGCCGACTGCCCGACGAAGAGGAGCAGTTTCAGGCCTACAAACGCGCAGTTGAAGGCATGAAGGGTTTACCCGTCACCATTCGCACCGTAGACGTGGGGGCTGACAAGCCGCTGGACGTAGCCCTGCGCGATGACGCGCATCTGAACCCCGCTTTGGGTTTGCGTGCCATTCGCTGGAGCCTGGCCGACCCCGCCATGTTTTTGACCCAACTCAGGGCGATATTGCGTGCAGCAGCTTATGGGCAGGTCCATTTGCTGGTGCCCATGCTGGCCCATGCGCGTGAGATACGCCAGACGCTGGCGCACATTGACCATGCGCGCGCCATGCTGGACAACCGGGGCGTGGCCTACGGCCCGGTCAAGATTGGGGCGATGATTGAAATTCCTGCAGCTGCCTTGAGTTTGCGGCTATTTTTGAAGTACTTTGATTTCCTGTCGATCGGCACCAACGACCTGATTCAGTACACGTTGGCCATAGATCGCGCAGACGAGTCGGTGGCCCATCTCTATGACCCCCTGCACCCAGCGGTGTTGCGACTGGTGGCCGACACCATTGCCGAGAGCCGCGCGCAAGGTAAGGCCGTGAGTGTGTGCGGTGAGATGGCCGGGGACGTGAGTTTGACGCGTCTGCTGCTGGGCTTGGGGTTGCGCAGTTTCTCCATGCATCCGGCGCAGATTCTGGCGGTCAAACAGGAAATCCTGCGGGCCGATACGACCAAGCTGGAGCCGTGGGCAAAGCGGGTTTTGGAGGCGGAAGACCCGGCATCTGCCATGGCGGCCAACTAACATTTCGCATTGTATGTCCTCTGATTGCTCCTAAATAAGGAGCATCTAGCGCAATGAATACGGGGGCTACAGGACTTTTCTAGTCTGACGGCATGCCCTGAGCCGTATTGAATGCATCAGCGGGTTCGCGTACCCAAGAGTGCAGCGCCGATGATCATGACGGCAGACAGCGCAATGTTCCAGGTGAAGGCGCGTCCGTTCACTGCCATCAGCAGTGCGGTGGATGCCAGCGGCGTCAGGTAGCTCAGGATACCAATCTGGCGGGCATCGCCTAGCTTGAGCGCTTTGTCCCACAGAAAAAAGGCAGCGCCCAGCGGACCCAGCCCCATGACGCTGATCAGCAGCCAGTCGCGTCCGTTCAAGACTACGGCAGGTTCCAGCACCCAGTGGCAAACCAGGGACAGCAAGCCCGAGACCAGCCCAAACAGGCCGATGGCGGCCGTCGGGAATGGCTTGACGCGCTGGCATAGCAGCGAATAGCTGGCCCAGATAAACGCCGATGCCAGCGCAGGCAGGTAACCCCAGGACCAGCCCGCCAAGCCAGACGCGCTCCCTGACCCATTGCCCTGGCTGCCCAGAATAGCGATGGCTGCGCCGGCAAAACCCAACAGCGCGGCCACTACATGCCCGGTGCGCAGCTGCGTTCCGGCCAGAAACACCGGGGCCAGGACCACCATCAGCAAGGGCCACAGATAGTTGACCAGGTTGGCCTCCACGGCAGGGGCATTGCGCAGCGCGATAAACAACAGGAAGTGAAAACCAAACAGGCCATAGACGCCCAGCGCCAGGGTGGTTCCCGGGATTCGCCATTGACGCATGTCAAACCCGGACAGGGGCAGTGCCATCACACTACCGATCAGCAATGCCAGCCCCGTCAACAGGAAGGGCGGAATATGGGTGAGCGACACGCCCAAGGTGGCCAGCGTGGCCCACAGCGCGATGGCACTCAGCGCATAGAGATTGGCTTTCACGCCGCAGCCTTGCACGCGGCGCAACACAAGGATGGGCAATGAGTACGTTTGATCACAGTGGTCTGATTCAAAATATCAACGAAAATCTGGCGCCCTTGCGCAAAACCCAGCCCGATGCCATGACCGGGTTTGGCCAGCTGGCCCGTGCGGCGATGGCGGAAGGCACGGTAAGTGCCAAGCACAAGGAATTGATTGCACTGACCATCGGCATCACCCAACAAGCCCTAGTCTCAGGCGGGGCGCTGGTCGGTCGACGGGCGTTGCCAGAGATTGATGCCGCCGTCCACGGCATGCTGGTCGATGGCGGCCAACTCGGCGTCGGAAAAATGCAGGTTTTGCATGGCCGCTACCAGTTCGGTGATCTGCTCCGGACGGCTGGCGCCAATCAGCGCCGATGTCACGCGCGCATCGCGCAGCACCCAGGCCGTGGCCATCTGGGCCAGGCTTTGGCCGCGCGCCATGGCGATGTCGTTGAGCGCGCGCACATGCTTGATGTTCTGCGCATTCAGGTGCTCGGCCTTCAGGGAATCCCCACCGGGGCGGTTGATGCGGGCATCCGCCGGAATGCCATGGAGGTATTTGTTGGTCAGCAGGCCCTGCGCCAGCGCGCTGAACGCAATGCAGCCCATGCCGGTCTCATCCAGCGCATGGAGCAAATCTTCTTCCACCCAGCGGTTCAGCAGGCTGTAGGACGGCTGGTGAATCAGCGGTGCCACGCCCATGGACCGCAGGATGGCCGCAGCCTCGCGCGTCTTGGTGGCCGAATAGCTGCTGATACCCACATACAGCGCCTTGCCCTGCTGCACGGCGCTGGCCAGGGCGCCCATGGTTTCTTCCAGTGGAGTGTCGGGGTCGAAGCGGTGCGAATAGAAGATGTCCACGTAGTCCAACCCCATGCGCTTGAGGCTCTGGTCCAGGCTGGCCAGCACATACTTGCGCGACCCGCCACCCTGGCCGTAGGGGCCGGGCCACATGTCCCAACCGGCTTTGCTGGAGATGATGAGTTCGTCGCGGTAGGGCTTGAAATCGCGGCGCAGGTGCTCTCCAAAGTTGGTTTCTGCGCTGCCATAGGGCGGGCCGTAGTTGTTGGCCAGATCGAAGTGGGTAATGCCCAGATCAAACGCGGTACGCAGCATGGTGCGCTGCGTCTCCATCGGCGTGGCATCGCCAAAGTTGTGCCACAGGCCCAGGGACACGGCAGGCAGTTTCAGGCCGCTTTTGCCGCAGGCGCGGTAGGGCATGGTGTCGTAGCGTTGGGGGGCGGCTTGGTACATGGTGAAACCTAATGAATGGTTGCTATAAAAATAGGAGCTGCATGCGCATGTTGCACGAGGGCTGGTGGCCTATTTGTTGTAAGTATATTGCCTTGCTAGCCCAACGGCTTGAGCAACTCCGCTAGATCATTCTCGTTGAACAGCGGCTCTTTGCGCGCCGCCGATCCGCTGTACATGCTATCCGCCAGCGCTGCTTTACGCTCTTGCAGGGCCAGAATGCGTTCCTCAATCGTGCCCTGTGCCACCAGCTTCACCACCCACACGCTTTGCGTCTGGCCAATGCGGTGCGCGCGGTCGGTGGCCTGGGCTTCTACTGCGGGGTTCCACCACGGGTCAAAATGGATCACGGTGTCGGCTTGCGGCAGGTTCAGGCCCACGCCACCGGCTTTCAGGCTGATGAGGAATATCGGCACCTGGCCGCAGGTGAACTGTGCTATCAGTTCATCGCGCTTCTGGCTTTGGCCGGTGAGCTTGACCCAGCCGATCTTGCGTTTTTTGAGCTCTGCCTCAATCAGGGTCAGCATGCTGGTGAACTGCGAGAACAGCAGGATGCGCCGCCCCTCGGCAACCATCTCGGGCAGCATCTCCATCAGCTGTTCCAGCTTGGCAGATTCTTTCACTTTTTGCGCCGCCTCCAGCTTCACCAACGCGGGGGCGCAGCAGACCTGACGCAGCTTGAGCAGCGCATCTAGAATAGTGATTTGCGACTTGGCCAGGCCTTTGGTGTTAAGCGCTTCGCGCACCGATTTTTCCATGCCCAGACGGATGGTTTCGTACAGGTCGGCCTGCTTGCCCGACAACTCCACGCGCATCACGGTTTCCACCTTGGGCGGCAATTCGTTGGCCACCACCGCCTTGGTACGGCGCAGCATGAAGGGTGTGATGCGGACGCGCAACTGGGCGAGCCGCTCAGAATCCGCTTGCTTTTCAATCGGGTTGCGAAACAGCTCTTTGAAGCGCGCCTGACTGCCCAGAAACCCCGGCATCAAAAAGTGGAACAGGCTCCAGATCTCGCCCAAATGGTTTTCCATGGGCGTGCCCGACAGGCACAGGCGGTGGCGCGTTTGCAATTGGCCCACCACCTGCGCGGCGTGGGTGCTGGCGTTTTTGATGTTTTGCGCCTCGTCCAGCACGACCAGATGCCACTGCGCCTCCAGCCAGCGTTCTTTGTCGCGCTGCAAGAGCGAGTAGGGAGCAATCACGATGTCGTGCTCAGCCATGGTGTCGGCCACTTGATGGCGGTCTTTGCCGTGCAACACCAGCACGCGCAGTTGCGGGCAAAAGCGCTCGGTTTCGCGCCGCCAGTTGCCCATCAGGCTGACCGGCGCAATGATGAGCGCGGGGTGGGTCAGGCGGCCTGCGTCCTTCTCAATCTGAATGTGCACCAGCGTCTGCAGCGTTTTGCCCAGGCCCATGTCGTCGGCCAGAATGCCGCCCAGACTGTGGGCGCGCAAAAACTGCAGCCAGTTGACGCCTTGTTGCTGGTAAGGGCGCAGGCTGGCCTGCACACTGGCGGGCACGGGCACTTCCACCAGCTTGGCATGGCCGCTGAGCTGCTGCACCATGGCCTGCAATGACTGGGCGCCGTCCCACACCGCGCCTTCGCCCAGTGCGGCGCCGGTGCGCAGCGCGTCCATACGCGAGAGTTTCAGGCTGTCTTGGGTGAAGTCGTGCATGCGGTCGCCCACCAGCTCAAGCAGCGCGGCCATCCATGGTTTGAGGGCGTCGGTGGGCAGGCGGATAAAGCCCTGGCCACTGGGGTTGCCCAAATACACAAAAGGGGGAATTTCGGGCTGCCCGGTGGTCGGGTCCAGTGGGCTGTTGGCCGCAGCGGCAATCAGTTCGGGCAGAAAAGGCAGGATGTTGTGGCGCTCGCCGCTGATCTCCATGCCCAGCGACAGGTTGAACCAGGGCGAGGTGGATTCGACAGCATCGGAGTCCGCATCGGCTTTACTGCCTTCGTCTTGGGTTTTTCCCTTGCCTTTGGCCTTGGCCTTTATGGGTTCTTGCAATGGCATCGGCTTGTGTGCCTGCAACTGCACGCTGAGCGCATCGGCGTGGGTGATCCAGCCATTCAAGGCGGCGTCCAACGTGACTTCAAAGCCCGCCTCGCGCAGCACGCGATAGTCGTTATCGGCCCAGTGCAGCCAGGTGTGCTGGGGTGCGTTGGCGGCAATGCCAAACTCGCCGCCGTCTGAGGACGTTAATCCCAAGCCCACTAAGCAGGTGATCGCATCGAGTTCGGCCTCGGCATCACGGTGCAATAGCACGCGGCCCTGCGGGCCATCCACCAGCACCGCAGTGCCTTGACCCGCCCACCACCCGCGCAAGCCTTGGTAGTCAAAGCGCAACGCCGCCTTGATCAGTCCTCGGTAACGGGCCATCTCAGGGCTGTGGGCAGACAGGTGCAGGTGCGTTGTCGGCGTGCCGCCATCGAGTGTGGTGATGCTTTTCAGCATGGGTGGTGCGGGCAGTTTACCCAGGCGCCGCATCAGGTCGATCTGGTGCTTTTCCAATGCGGCGGGCTTCAGCGCCGGCGCCTTGAGTAGCACGGCCAGCTGCGCATCGTGGATGCCAGGGGCGTGTACCACGCCGCACAGACCGCGCACCGGATCCAGGTACATGGGGGGACTGTTAAGCAGTAGCTTGGCGCTGACACCGGCTTGCCCGTCATGACGACTATCGACAGCAGCCGGGCCACCTGCGGCGTCATCCGTGCTGGCGTCGTGCAGTTTGGCCCGCAAGGCCCAGCCGGGCGCACCACCGGCGGTGGGGGTGACCTCGTTCCAGCTCCAGTCCAGTGTCTGGGGAGGCCCCCACTGAATGACGGTGCCGGGGCTGCCGTCGGGCGCGCAGCTGTACAAGCGCCCGGTGCTGGCGGCCATCTGCAGCGCAATGACGCCGGTTTGCCCCTGCAGCGTGGCGCTGGGTGTGCCTGAGTAGGCCGAGTAGTAGGCGTAGCTTTTGCCAGGCATGGCCACCAGAAGCTGCAGCACGTCGCGGTCGGCGTTGCTGGCCAGGTCGTACACCGGCTGCCCCTCGCGCGGTGGTGTGCGAATGGCCTTGGGCTTGGCCCACTCACCGTTGGCTTTGCGGTACGACACCACCGCTTCCATCATCAATTGCTGTGGCTGGATATTGGGGCCTGCAAACTTCAGCACATACAGGTAGTGCTCCGGCTTGCTTTGGCTGCGCGTACTGCCCGCAATCGGTGTGCTGGTGCCATTAGCCCCGCTGGCGCGGTCCATGTCAAAAAGCCATTGCAACAACTGGGCTTCGGCCTGCAGGCGCTCCGCCTCGTCCAGGCGGGCTTGGGTGGCCAGGCGTACGGCTTCGATTTCTTCGGGTGTGGGCGGGGTCCGGGTGGAGCTGCGCACGGCGCTGTAAGCCATATTAGCACCCAGTATGCGCAGCCCTTGGTAGGCGGCTTTCATGGTCAGGGCCACGCCGTGTTTGCAGTTGTAGCCCACCGGGCAGCTGCAGTCGCTGTCCCAGGTGTCAATTTCGCCTTGGGGCGTCAGGGTGAACTCAATGGACACTTCGTAAGGCCTGCGCAGGCTGCCCTGTACTTCGCCCTCCAGTCGCCAACATGACTCTTCTGCCGAGATCACCAAGCCCAACACTTTTTGACTGACGTAGAGATCGCGCCCGCGTAGCATGGTGGCGGTGGATGCAAATTCTCCCAGTGTGTTCGGGTTGAACCACAGGTTGTTGGAGGCAGAACTTTTAAGCATAAAAACAGGCTCTAGCCCGCTCCAATAGCGCGCAAATCGCTATTAAAATTATAGCAACTCGGTGCAGCGGGATTAAGAGGCCGGCTGATCGGTGGAGCGTGCAGCCGTCGCGGCTGTTGCCACAGTGGCGTTCGCCAGCACATGCCCTGCCTGCTGGTCGGCGTGGTAGCTGGAGCGCACCATGGCGCCCACGGCGGCGTGGCTGAAGCCCATTTCGTAGGCGCGCGTCTCGAACATCTTGAAGGTGTCGGGGTGCACGTAGCGCTTCACCGTCAGGTGGCTGGTGCTGGGGGCGAGGTACTGGCCGATGGTCAGCATGTCGATACCGTGATCGCGCATGTCCTGCATCACTTGCAGCACTTCTTCGTCGGTTTCGCCCAATCCGACCATGATGCCGCTCTTGGTGGGCACGCCGGGGTGCAGGGCCTTGAACTTCTTGAGCAGGTTCAGGCTGAACTGGTAATCCGAACCCGGGCGGGCTTCTTTGTAGAGGCGCGGTGCGGTCTCCAGATTGTGGTTCATCACGTCGGGCGGCGCGGCGTTCAGGATGCCCAGCGCGCGGTCGTCACGGCCACGGAAATCGGGCACCAGCACCTCGATCTGCGTGGTGGGAGACAGCGCGCGGATGCGGTTGATGCAATCGGCAAAATGCTGGGCACCGCCGTCGCGCAGGTCGTCGCGGTCCACGCTGGTAATTACCACGTATTTGAGCTTGAGCGCGGCAATCGTTTTGGCCAGGTTTTCGGGCTCATTCACATCCAGCGGGTCGGGGCGGCCGTGGCCCACATCGCAAAACGGGCAGCGGCGGGTGCACTTGTCACCCATGATCATGAAGGTGGCCGTTCCCTTGCCAAAACATTCGCCAATGTTGGGGCAACTGGCTTCTTCACACACCGTGACCAGTTTGTTGGCGCGAAGGGTTTCCTTGATCTCGTAGAAGCGGGTGCTGGGCGAGCCCGCCTTGACGCGGATCCAGTCCGGTTTTTTCAGCACTTCACCTTGCACCACTTTGACTGGAATGCGCGACAGCTTGGCGGCGGCCTTTTGCTTGGCCAGCGGGTTGTAGTCTTCTTGTGACTGGGCATCGCGCACGGTGAGGTGCGTCGTGCCGCTGGTGGGGGTGTCGGGCGTAGCGGGGTGACTGGCGAATGGGGTGTTCATGGTGTCAAGTAGGTTACGAGCTTGCGGCTCAATACGTTGGCGGCATCAGCCCAGCCCACGGGTACTCCAATTGTAGAAAGGTCCACCGTCTGCAAGCCAGAGTACCCACACGGGTTGATACGGGAATAGGGTTCCAGGTCCATGGCCACATTCAAAGCGACCCCGTGGTAGGTGCAGTTGCGGCTGACTTTGATGCCCAGAGCCGCGATCTTGCCGAGGCCTGAAAAATCGGGCTCGGGCCCGTTGTGCCGTTCCAGCGGCGCATGGCCGGTGGGGTCGTCCAGCCGCACATAAATGCCCGGTGCGCCCGCAACCCGGTGGCCGGTCACCCCTAGGTGCAGCAGTGTGCGGATGACGGCTTCTTCAATGCGGTACACGTATTCCTTGACGAAATAGCCCGCGCGCTTGAGGTCGATCAGAGGATACGCCACCACCTGCCCCGGGCCATGGTAGGTCACTTGCCCGCCCCGGTTGGTCTGTATGACCGGGATGTCTCCGGGTAAAAAAATATGCTCAGCCTTGCCCGCCAGGCCCTGTGTGTAGACCGGCGGGTGCTCACAAATCCATAGCTTGTCAGGCAAATCTGACGGGGGCTGAAGGCCTCTTTGGCTTGTAAATTCCTGCATGGCTGCGTACGTGGGCAGGTAGTCCACGCGTCCCAGCACTCGAATGTCCATTGGCATGGGGGTATCCGTCGTGCGCCTTACAGCACCACTTTCACCATCGGGTGCGTGGAGAGCGTGCGGTAGAGCTCGTCGAGCTGCTCGCGGCTGGTGGCTGTCACGGTGATGGTGATGCCGAGGTATTTCCCGCCCTTGCTCTCGCGCAGTTCGATGGTGGACGCATCGAAAGCCGGATCAAACTGGTGGGCCACGTGCGTGATGGCATGCACCAAGCCTTCCACCTTGAGGCCCATGACCTTGATGGGGAACTGCGAAGGGTATTCGATGAGCGAGTCCTTGCGCGGCGCGGGGGAGTCGGGCGAAGGGGGGGGCGGTGGTTGGGTGGTTGTCATTTGTTCATGATTCGGTTGGCCGCTGTTTTGCCGCCTGGTAGGCAGCATACAGCTGGTGGTAGATGGGGCCAGGACGGCCCGTTCCAACGGGCTTTCCATCCAGCAGGGTGATGGCCAGCACCTCCTTGGTGGCGCTGGAGAGCAGCAGTTCGTCTGCTGACTCCACTTCGCCACGGCTGAGCCGGCGCAACGCAAAGGGAAGGCACAGCTCCTGGCAGATTTCCTCGATCAGTCCGTAGCGAATGCCCTCCAGGACCAGATTGTCCGGGGGCGGGCCCAGCACCTCGCCGTTCTTGACCACCCACACATTGCTGGTTGCCGCTTCGCTCAGATAATTGCCCCGAAACATCACCGTTTCCACCGCGCCGGCATCCACGCTGATCTGGCGGGCGAACACCGCGCCCAGCAGGCTGGTGCTCTTGATATGGGCTTTCTCCCACCGAAAATCTTCGGCGGTGACACACGCTACACCGTTTGCCCGCTGTTCGGCAGTCGATGCCGGCATCCGGTTGGTCATGGCAAAGACCGTGGGCGTAATGTGCGCTGGCATTGCGTGGTCGCGCAATGCAACGCCCCGGGTAATCTGGATATAGACCAATTGATCCGTGCGCTGGGCCTCCATTCCCATCGACTCGGCGTAACTTGCGATCAATCGGGATATAACCGCCTTCCATTGTGCCGCGGACAGGGGGTTGGGTATGCGGAGTTCGGTCAGGCTTCGTTCCAGCCGAGCCATATGCTGTGAAAACCGGAAAGGCTGACCGGCATAGGCGGGAACCACCTCGTACACGCCATCGCCGAAGATGAAGCCCCGGTCCATGACGCTGATTTTGGCATCCGCAAGCGGCGTGAATTCGCCATTGAGATAACACGGCAAAGGCGGCAGGAATGTCATGGGTTGATTATCGCTGCGGGGTATTCCATCAACTTCTACCAAGAAGTTGTCTGGCGGACGCGGGTTTCTACGTATAATCGTAGGCTTTGTAGCGGTTGCTGACCGTAACCCTTCTGTAACCTGGCTGTAATTTGAGATGTCAATAATGGCGCTTGCACACGGTTTCAATGCAGATGAGTCCGAAGAGCCGGAAATCAAGCGGCTGACGCGACAAGAAGCGCAGGCGTTGCGTCAAAGCGACCCGGCCTTGTCGCCTTGGTCGGTTGTGGGTTTGCAATGCGTGGCGGGTCTGTTGGTCGCGCTGGTTGCCTGGGGTGTTTCAGGTCAGGCGGTGGTGGGTTGGTCGGCGGGTTACGGTGCAGTTGCGGTGATAATCCCGGCGGCGCTGTTTGCCCGGGGCTTGATGAGTCAGTTTTCTTCGTTGAATGCTGCAACCGCAGGATTCGGATTTTTTGTGTGGGAAGCGGTAAAGATGGCGGTGAGTGCCGCAATGATTATTGCTGCGCCGCGCCTGATTCCTGATTTGAGCTGGTTGGCCATGTTGGCTGGCCTGTTTGTGACTTTAAAAATGTATTGGCTGGCGCTGTTGATGCGCCCCAAGCCTAAACAGATTTGAGAGCTTGAAAGAGTTATATATGTCCGCAGAAGCGCATGCACCATCAGCCAGTGAATACATCGTTCACCACCTGACTCACTGGCAAAACAAGCCGCAAACAGAAATTGTTGACTTTTCAGTCTTTAATATTGATTCTTTGTTCTTTTCCATTGTCATTGGTGTCGTGGGTTGCCTGTTGTTGTGGAACGCTGCGCGCAAAGCGACTGCAGGTGTGCCAGGGCGCTTCCAGGCTGCAGTAGAAATACTGGTTGAAATGGTGGAGTCGGAAGCCAAGGGTATTGTTCACAATGCCAAAAGCCGCAAGCTGGTTGCTCCGCTGGCGCTGGTGATTTTTGTCTGGATTTTTCTGCTCAATGCGATGGACTTGTTGCCGCTCGATTTGCTGCCATCCATCTGGGCCCTGATTTTTGAAGCAGCCGGACATGACCCGGAGCATGCATATTTGCGTAGCGTCCCTACTGCTGACCTTTCGGTCACCATGGGTATGTCGGTGTCGGTGCTGCTGGTTTGCCTTGTTTACAACGTCAAGATCAAGGGGGTTGGCGGCTGGGCGCATGAGTTGGTATCGGCTCCGTTTGGCACCAGCAAGAACCCGATTTTTGCCGTGCTTCTGGGTGTCGTGAATCTTGCGATGCAGTTGATCGAATTTGTCGCCAAGACCGTGTCACACGGCATGCGACTGTTTGGCAACATGTACGCTGGCGAGTTGGTGTTCATGCTGATTGCCCTGCTGGGTGGCGCTTGGGCATTTTCATTCGAGCCTTCGGGTTTGATGTTGTTGCTCTTGCATGTGGTGGCGGGCTGGGCGTGGGCAGTGTTCCACATCCTGATCATTACCCTGCAGGCTTTCGTGTTCATGATGCTGACGCTGGTGTATATCGGTCAGTCGCATGACTCGCATTGAGTTTCGGTTTGGTTGAGTTTGTTTTGAGTTGTTTTTGTTTTCTTTTTTAGTATCTTAAGGAGTCATCATGGAAGTCATTAGTTTTGTTGCCTTGGCTGCTGGCCTGATCATTGGTCTGGGCGCATTGGGCGCTTGTATCGGTATCGGCATCATGGGTAGCAAATACCTTGAGTCCGCTGCGCGTCAGCCTGAACTCATGGGTGAACTGCAAACCAAGATGTTCTTGTTGGCCGGTCTGATCGACGCGGCTTTCATTATCGGTACCGGTATCGCTTTGTGGTTCGCAACGGCTAACCCGTTCCTGGCTCAAATCGCACGCCTGGTCAAGTAAGACCTATCCACAACGCCTCGTTGAGGGAGATCTACTGTGAGCATTAATGGAACATTGGTGGCGCAAGCCATCGTCTTCGCATTGCTTGTGTTGTTCACGATGAAATTCGTGTGGCCGCCTATCGCGGCAGCATTGGATGAGCGTGCCAGCAAGATTGCTGACGGACTGGCAGCGGCTGACAAAGCCCGCTCCGAGCTCTCGTCTGCCAACAAGCGCGTAGAAGACGAATTGGCTAAATCGCGCGTCGAAACCGCTGCGCGTCTGGCAGATGCAGAGCGTCGTGGTCAGGCCATGGTGGAAGAGGCCAAGGCCAAAGCCACTGAAGAAGGTAGCAAGATCATCGCTGCTGCCAAGGTGGAAGCAGACCAGCAAGCGGTCAAGGCCCGCGAGGCGCTGCGCGAACAGGTCGCAGCACTGGCGGTCAAGGGTGCAGAGCAGATTCTCCGCAAGGAAGTCAATGCTGGCGTTCATGCTGAGCTGCTTGGCCGGCTGAAGACTGAGCTTTAAAGGGTCACCATGGCTGAACTTGCCACTATTGCCCGGCCGTACGCGGAAGCACTTTTCAAGGCCTCGGCGGCCGAGTTGTCGTCTGCTGCTGTCTGGGTTGACGAGCTGGGGTCGATTGCCGCTAACGCGCAATTGCTGCAGTTTGCGGACAATCCGAAGGTAACGGTTGATCAGGTCTTTGAGTTGATCGGGTCCGTTACGAAAACGGCGTTGCCGGGAAAAGCCAAAAACTTTTTGCGCACCGTCATTGAAAACGGCCGTTTGAACGCGTTGCCTGAAATTGCTGCCCAGTTTCGCGCATTGAAGAACGCCCAAAGCGGATCTTCTGATGCAGTGGTGTACAGCGCCTTCCCGATTGACGGGTCGGCATTGGCTGAAGTGGCTGTCATGCTTGAAAAACGTTTTGGCCGCAAGCTGAACGCGTCGGTTGTACTGCAACCCGAGCTGATCGGCGGCATTCGCGTGGTGGTCGGTGACGAGGTGCTCGACACCTCAGTCAAAGCCCGTCTGGAACAAATGAAAGTAGCCCTTACAGCCTGAAGGCATTGCCTTGGGTTGTTGGCCTAATTTAACGAAAGAAGGAAAGAGTCATGCAACTCAATCCAGCAGAAATTTCTGAACTGATCAAGAGCCGTATTGAAGGACTGTCCGCTAGCGCTGACATCCGCAATCAAGGCACTGTTGTTTCCGTGACCGACGGCATTTGCCGCATTCATGGTTTGTCCGACGTGATGCAGGGCGAAATGCTCGAATTCCCGGCTGGCAGCGACGGTCTGCCCACCTACGGTCTGGCCTTGAATCTGGAACGCGACTCCGTCGGTTCCGTGATTTTGGGTGAGTACGAGCACATCTCGGAAGGCGATACCGTCAAATGTACGGGTCGTATTCTGGAAGTGCCGGTGGGTCCTGAGTTGCTTGGCCGCGTGGTGAACGCACTGGGTCAGCCTATCGATGGCAAGGGCCCTATCAATGCCAAGATGACCGACGTGATCGAAAAAGTCGCGCCTGGTGTTATCGCCCGTAAATCGGTTGATCAGCCCATGCAAACTGGCCTGAAGTCCATTGACTCCATGGTGCCTGTGGGCCGTGGTCAGCGCGAGTTGATCATTGGTGACCGCCAGACCGGTAAAACGGCTGTTGCGATTGATGCCATCATTAACCAAAAGGGCCAAAACGTTGCGTGTATCTACGTGGCTATTGGTCAAAAGGCTTCTTCCGTCAAGAACGTGGTGCGCTCCCTGGAGCAAGCTGGCGCGATGGAGTACACCATTGTGGTGGCTGCTACCGCGTCTGAATCGGCCGCCATGCAGTATGTATCGGCATACTCCGGCTGCACGATGGGCGAGTACTTCCGTGACCGCGGCCAGGACGCGCTGATTGTGTATGATGATTTGTCCAAGCAAGCGGTTGCTTACCGTCAGGTATCGCTGCTGTTGCGCCGCCCACCAGGCCGTGAAGCCTACCCTGGCGACGTGTTCTATCTCCACAGCCGCCTGCTGGAGCGTGCCGCACGCGTGAACGAAAAATATGTTGAAGACTTCACCAAAGGCGAAGTTAAAGGCAAGACTGGTTCATTGACAGCTTTGCCCATCATTGAAACGCAAGCGGGCGACGTGTCTGCTTTCGTGCCAACCAACGTGATTTCGATCACGGACGGTCAGATTTTCCTGGAAACGTCATTGTTTAACGCCGGCATCCGCCCCGCTATCAATGCCGGTATCTCGGTTTCTCGCGTCGGTGGCGCCGCTCAGACCAAACTGATCAAGAATCTGTCCGGTGGTATCCGTACCGACTTGGCCCAGTACCGTGAATTGGCTGCTTTTGCCCAGTTCGCCTCTGACCTAGACGAAGCGACCCGCAAGCAGCTGGATCGTGGTGCCCGCGTGACTGAGTTGCTCAAGCAAGCCCAGTACAGCCCGCTGCCGATCAGCCTGATGGGATCCACGCTGTTCGCAGTGAACAAGGGTTTCATGGATGACATCGCAGTGAACAAGGTTCTGGCGTTTGAGCATGGTTTGCACGGCTATCTGAAAGACAAGCACGCTGCCCTGTTGGCCAAGCTGGAAGCTGTCAAGGCGATGGACAAAGAGGCGGAAGCCGAATTGACTGCTGCTACGACGGCCTTCAAAAAGTCATTTGCCTGATTCTGACTCCGTAGACATCACCGTCTCCATCAAGAGTCACGAATCACTTTAAGCAAAAGGGGCAAATATGGCATCAGGCAAGGAACTACGCACCAAGATCAAATCGGTGGAAAACACCAAGAAGATCACAAAGGCCATGGAAATGATTTCCGTGTCCAAGATGCGCAAGGCACAGGAGCGCATGCGCGCTGCCCGTCCTTACAGCGAAAAGGTTCGTAACATCGCCGCCAACTTGGGTAAAGCCAACCCCGAGTATGTTCATCCATTCATGAAAGCCCACGACGCCAAGTCAGTGGGATACATCGTGGTGTCGACAGACAAAGGCTTGTGTGGCGGTTTGAATACCAACCTGTTTCGCGCCGTGACTCTCAAGTTGCGCGAGACACAAAGCGCAGGCAAATCACCGCTGTCGGTTGCGATCGGTGGAAAAGGGTTGGGATTTTTGGGCCGTATTGGTGCAAAAGTCGTATCCCATGTCACCCACCTGGGTGACAAGCCACACTTGGACAAGCTGATTGGCCCGGTCAAGGTGCTGCTCGATGCTTACACCAAGGGTGAAGTCTCTGCGGTTTATCTCTGCTACAACAAGTTTGTCAGCACGATGCGCCAAGAGCCTGTGGTCGAGCAGTTGCTGCCCCTGTCTGCAGAAAAAATGCAGGCAGAGACCAAGGCAAGTGGCTCGCAGCCAGGCTGGGACTACATTTACGAGCCCGACGCGCAAACAGTGATCGACGAGTTGCTGGTGCGCTATGCGGAGGCATTGGTGCTGCAGGCGGTTGCTGAAAACATGGCTTCCGAACATGCGGCGCGCATGGTGGCCATGAAGGCTGCTACCGATAACGCTGGCAGTGTGATTGCCGAGCTCAAGCTGATCTACAACAAGACGCGGCAAGCGGCAATTACGAAAGAACTTTCGGAAATTGTGGCGGGCGCAGCAGCGGTGTGACCCTCGGGTCACGTGCAGCGGTTTAAACGAATTTATTTTTGGAGCAAACGTAATGGCTCAAGCAAATGTGAACGCAGGCGTTCAAGGGAAAATTGTTCAATGTATTGGTGCCGTGGTGGACGTGGAATTTCCACGCAGCCAGATGCCAAAAATCTATGACGCACTCAAGATGGACGGCTCCACGCTGACCCTCGAAGTGCAACAGCAATTGGGTGACGGCATTGTGCGTACCATTGCTTTGGGCTCATCCGACGGCCTGCGCCGCGGCATGATCGTCAAGAATACGGCCCAAGGCATTATGGTTCCCGTCGGCAAGGCAACCCTGGGACGCATCATGGACGTGCTCGGTGCACCCATCGACGAGCGCGGCCCCGTCAGCGCCGAGTTGACCATGCCCATTCACCGCAAAGCGCCTGCTTACGACGAACTCAGCCCTTCGCAAGAGCTGCTGGAAACCGGCATCAAGGTGATTGACTTGGTTTGCCCGTTCGCCAAGGGCGGTAAGGTCGGTCTGTTCGGTGGTGCCGGTGTGGGCAAGACTGTGAACATGATGGAGTTGATCAACAACATCGCCAAGGCACACAGCGGTTTGTCCGTGTTTGCCGGTGTGGGTGAGCGTACCCGTGAAGGAAACGACTTCTATCACGAGATGGCGGACTCCGGCGTGGTGAACCTCGAGAACCTCGAAGAATCCAAAGTGGCTATGGTCTATGGTCAGATGAATGAGCCCCCAGGCAACCGTCTGCGCGTTGCTTTAACGGGTCTGACCATCGCCGAATCCTTCCGTGACGAAGGCAAGGACGTTTTGTTCTTCGTGGACAACATCTACCGCTACACACTGGCCGGTACCGAAGTGTCTGCGCTGTTAGGCCGCATGCCTTCCGCCGTCGGCTACCAGCCTACACTGGCCGAAGAAATGGGACGTTTGCAAGAGCGCATTACATCGACAAAGGTTGGCTCCATCACTTCCATCCAGGCCGTTTACGTCCCTGCCGATGACTTGACTGATCCGTCGCCTGCGACCACCTTTGCGCACTTGGATTCCACTGTGGTGTTGTCCCGTGATATTGCTTCGCTGGGCATTTACCCTGCGGTCGACCCACTGGATTCCACCAGCCGCCAGTTGTCCCCCAATGTGGTCGGTGAAGACCACTACAACACGGCCCGCGCCGTGCAGGGTACGCTGCAGCGTTACCGCGAACTGCGGGACATCATCGCCATCATGGGTATGGATGACTTGGCCCCGGAAGACAAATTGGCAGTGGCCCGTGCTCGCAAGATCCAGCGTTTCTTGAGCCAGCCGTTCCACGTGGCTGAGGTGTTTACCGGTTCTCCTGGCAAGTACGTTCCCCTGTCCGAAACCATCCGTGGCTTCAAGATGATCGTGAACGGCGAGTGCGACCATATGCCAGAACAAGCGTTCTACATGGTCGGTACGATCGACGAAGCCATTGAAAAGGCCAAGAAGGTTTAATCGCCTGACTGTCCCTGAACGGCAAAAAGGAAACCCTATGTCCACCATCCATGTTGATGTGGTTAGTGCAGAAGAGTCCATCTTCTCCGGTGAGGCCAAGTTTGTGGCCCTTCCCGGAGAGGCCGGAGAGCTTGGCATTTACCCCCGTCACACGCCACTGATTACCCGCATCAAGGCCGGTTCAGTACGCATTGAAAAAGCAGACGGCACCGAGGAATTTGTCTTCGTGGCCGGCGGCATTCTGGAAGTGCAACCCGACTGCGTGACCGTGATGTCGGATACGGCGGTTCGCGGTAAAGACCTCGATGACGAGAAAGCCAATGCAGCCAAAGCGGCCGCGGAAGAAGCCCTCAAGAACGCCAAAAGCGAAATTGATATGGCCAAGGCAACCTCTGAACTGGCTCTTATGGCCGCACAGATTGCGGCATTGCGCAAGTACCGCCAAAAGCGGTAATTTGCAAGTTGCGTATCACAACGGCCGCCTTTGGGCGGCTTTTGCTTTTCTAGGACAGACTGGGTCGATCAGGCAACTCGTTGACGTTCGCATCGCCTGGCTTCACGGGGAAATGCCGAATCAACTGATCGGAAACCTCATCCAAGACCTGGTTCAGGCCCTCTTCAATGCGGCCGGCCTGCATTGCTGCACCCAGGCGCGTCACCGTGGCATGCCACTCAACGGCTGACACGTAATGATTGAGTCCGCGGTCCGCTACCAGTTCAATCGCATGCTCCGCCAGCAAAAGATAGATCAGTACGCCATTGTTGTGCTCGGTATCCCACACCCGCAGCTTGCCGAATTGCATCACTGCGCGTTGGCGTGCCAGTGTGCGCATGGGCTGATCTCGCAGCAGGTAGCTATTGGGTAAGCCGGCCTCAATACAGACACGGATTTCACCACTGTGGCGCGCTTCGCTGGCAGCCACCTTGTGCATGAGGCGATCGACCATGGCGGACGGAATCGTTCGAGCCGAGTCGTCTGTCCACCGGTGTTTGAAAACGCGCTTGAGCTGCTCGATCATCACCAATTCCCCGACGCGCCACCGCCGCCAAAGTTGCCGCCACCGCCCGAACTAAATCCACCGCCACCGCGACCGGAACCCCAGCCTGCTCCGCCGCCCGTACCAAAACCACCCATGCCGCCCGGCCCGCCGCGGCCTCCCCGCATGCCGGAAACCAATGCGAAGACAACAGCCACCACGCCTGCCAAGATAGCAATCAAAAGGCTTGCGGTCATGACCATCGCGATCACTCCAACGACACCGCCCGTCAAAAAGGCACCCAGCTTGTTCCCTGCTACCTGCCTGGCAATGGATCCGACAACGAGAACACCGAAAAACAGAAAGATAGCAAGGTCCTGCCATTGAAAACCAGCGATGGCTCCACTGCCGTTCCCACGCTGGGTCGGCGCAGGCAGGGCTTCACCCTTTATTAGTGCCATGATTTGCTCCACACCTGCGTCCAGACCACCGGCATAGTCGTCCTGCTTGAACCGAGGGGTAATGGCGTCGTCAATGACCCGCTTGGCGGCCAGATCGGGGATTGCACCCTCCAGTGACTTCGCCACTTCAATGCGGAGCTTGCGGTCGTCCTTTGCAACAATCAGCA
>JAYTRR010000040.1:0-19840 GCA_043746005.1 Burkholderiales bacterium | reverse complement strand
CGCCATCTGGTAGCGCTGAATGGAAGGAACGCCCAGAGCGCAGTAACCTGTTCATGCTGCGGGTCATGACGCTGATTTCATTGACACTGGGCCGCGGCCCAAGCCGCGTCGTGCTTTACGGAATAGCGGCGTACTTCCTGGCCTTTGCCCCGGTGGCGCGTGCCATGTCGCGCAACTACCTGCGTCGAGTTCTGAAGATGCCATCGGCCGAGGCAGTGGGCTGGAAACATCTGTTTCGACATTTCCTGAGTTTCGCGTCGACCATCCATGACCGGGTGTATCTGATCAACGACCGCTTCGACCTCTTTGATATTCGCATTCATAACAAGGAGTTGATAGACGACATCGTGGCCACTGGCCAGGGCGTGTTTCTGGTGGGTGCGCACATGGGCAGTTTCGAGGTACTTCGGGCCATTGGCCGTAAGATGCCCGATTTGCGCGTGGTGATGGTGATGTATGAAGAAAATGCACGCAAAATCAACGCTGCCCTCAGCGCCATCAATCCGAAGGCACAGCATGACATCATTGCACTGGGGCATATTGACTCGATGATACGTGTCCATGAACTACTGGACCAAGGCACGGTCGTTGGCATGTTGGGCGACCGCTCGCTGGGTGCCAGCGAAACGTATCAGATCGATTTCCTGGGTGATCCGGCGGCGCTCCCACTGGGACCGTTTCGGATGGCGGCAATACTGAAACGCCCCGTCCTATTTATGACCGGGCTGTATTTAGGCGGCAACCGTTACGACATCCACTTTGAAACCCTCGCTGATTTTTCCGCGCTGCCGCCGCGGGGCCGCACGCTGGAAGTGCGGGCTGCCATGGTGCGCTATGCCGCACTGATTGAGCACTACTGCTACAAGGCCCCCTACAACTGGTTCAACTTTTTTGATTTTTGGCGGGCTCCCGAGCCCGTGCATGCCAAGCCCTCTGTAAAAAACACATGACGTTCCCTGTTCCGCCCCTCTTTCTTGCTATCACGCGAAAATCCGCATTAAGCCGCCTCCTGAAAAGGCTTTCGTGTACGCTGACTGCGATCCTGGGGCTGGGCATGTTGAGTCCGGCAGCCTTTGCCGCCTGGGATACGCAGCAACTGATGGACATGCTGGCACAGCACAAGTCCGGACGTGCCACCTTTGTCGAGACAAAGCATATGGCCTTGCTTGACAGGCCCGTCGAGTCGTCGGGAGAACTGTTTCATCTGGCTCCGGATCGACTCGAAAAGCACACGTTTAAGCCCAAGCCTGAATCCATGATCGTCAATGGCGGCGACCTGCTGATCGAACGGGGACGCCAAAAATACCACCTGCAATTGCAGACTTACCCGGAGTTGGCCGCATTTATTGACAGCATTCGCGGCACGCTTTCGGGCGACCGCAAGGCCCTGGAACGCAACTACCGACTCGCTCTGGAGGGCACTGCCGAGCGATGGATCCTGAAACTGTCGCCGCTCGATGAAAAAATGCAGGCCGTGATAAAGAGTATTCAGATCACCGGTGCACGCGACGTAGTGCGCAGTATCGAAATGACACAAGCTGATGGGGATAGATCGGTGATGGTGATTGAAACCATGGCGACACCGTGATGGACGCCAATCGTCGACGTGGCGTCACTGCGCTTGCCTTTTGGCTGACTTTTTTGCTGGCCTGTGGCTTCATCATCAGCCGCACATCCTTTACGACGGACCTGTCGGCGTTTTTGCCACGCAGCCCAACGCCCGAGCAGAAGTTGCTCATGGATCAAATACACGACGGTCTGGCATCACGCATGATCCTGGTCGGTCTTGAGGGTGCCGATGCGCCCACCCGTGCCACACTGTCCAAACAGATCGCCCAGCGCTTGCGCGCCGAGCCAGCCTTTGTCACCGTCAATAACGGCGAACCAGTCAACACCGAGCGCGATCAGGCCTTTCTGTTTGGCAACCGGTATCTGCTGAGTCCTGCAGTGACGCCTGCACGCTTTGATGAAGAGGGTCTGCATGCTGCGTTGAGCGACAGTATCGATTTGCTCGCATCGCCCGCCGGGCTGCTGGTCAAGGCAATGCTTCCGCGAGATCCGACGGGTGAGATGGTGCAGTTGCTTGACCAATTCAGCGGTGGAACCCACCCGCAACTGCTGAATGGTGTATGGGCCTCGCGCGACGGTGTGCGCGCCTTGATGCTGCTGCAAACGCGCGCTGCGGGGTCCGATACCGATGCACAGCAAAGCGCTATGGCCGCAGTCCGCCAGGCGTTCGATACGGTGCCCGGCGCAACACCTTCCGTCAAGCTATTGATGACCGGCCCCGGTGTGTTTTCGGTGACCTCACGGGACACCATCAAAGGTCAGGTCGGCCGCCTGTCCATCATCAGCGTAGTACTCATCGCGGCCCTGCTGTTGCTGGTATACCGTTCGTTTGCCGCACTGGTACTGGGATTTGTACCGGTCATCAGCGGTGCGTTGGCGGGTGTTGCCGCCGTCAGTCTGGGATTTGGTTCGGTGCACGGTATCACTATGGGATTTGGTACTGCGCTGATTGGCGAGGCCGTGGATTACTCCATTTACTTGTTTGTGCAATCAAAGCAGGATGCTTCAGACCAGCAGGACTGGATCAAGCGCTTCTGGCCCACTGTTCGCCTGGGCGTACTAACTTCGGTGTTTGGCTTTGCGTCGCTGTTGCTGTCCGGCTTTCCGGGGTTGGCGCAGCTCGGTTTGTATGCCATTGCCGGTCTGGTTACTGCGGCTGCCGTTACCCGTTTCGTTCTTCCCCATCTATTGCCAGCGAAGTTTCGAATCCATGATGTATCAGCGATTGGCCGCGTGTTGGTCCGCCTGTTCCATGGCGCTGCCGCGCTGCGTTGGCCAGTCGCACTGGTACTGGTGGCAGCCTGCGCCATCCTGGCCAACAACTGCGGCAGCTTGTTGAATGACAAGATATCGTCCTTGAGTCCGGTATCGCAGGCGGATGTGGCACTCGATGAGCATCTGCGCGCTGATATGGGCGCACCCGACGTGCGTTATCTGGTGGTGGTGTCCGGCCATAGCCGGGAATCGGTGCTGCGCCTCTCGGAGCAGGTTTCCATGCCACTGCAAACGTTGGTTGATCAAGGGGACCTTGCCCGCTTTGAAAACCCGAGCCGCTATCTGCCCAGCATTGAGACACAGCGGACGCGACAGGCTAGTTTGCCCCCTGTTGCGTTACTGAAAGCGCGCCTTGAACGCGCGGTTCAAGGACTGCCAGTCCGCGCGTCAACGTTTGCACCGTTCCTGGCAGATGTTGATGTTGCCCGCAGCCAGCCTTTGCTTCAAGCAGTCGATATTGAGAAAACCTCGATGGCCATGGCGGTCGATGCACTGCTTTTTCAACAAGGCGATCGCTGGACGGCCTTGTTGCCACTGACCGCACCAGAAGGCTCCAGCATTCACGCAGAACGGATTCGCGCTGCGCTACAAACCACAGGCGTGCCCAATGTGCTGTTGGTAGACATGAAGGCAGAAGCCGACCGGCTGTATTCTGGCTATTTGCGTGAAGCCACGCTTCTGTCGCTAGGCGGCTTGCTCAGCATCATCGGTTTGTTGTTCGCTGTTTTTCGCTCGCCGATGCGCGTTCTGCGCATCATCGCGCCGCTGGCGGCCGCGGTCATTACCGTCATGGCAGGCTTGGCCCTGCTGGGTCAGCAGTTAATGATTCTGCACCTGGTGGGTTTGTTGCTGGTGGTGGCCGTGGGCTCCAATTACGCCCTGTTTTTTGATCGACCAGAGCCGCAGACCCCCATTTCCCCGCGTACCCTCGCTTCCATGTTGTTTGCCAACCTCACAACCGTCGCAGGGTTTGGGCTGCTTGCGTTTTCCGACGTGTCCATATTGCAGGCCATGGGTGTTACCGTGGCGCCGGGGGTCATATTGGCTCTGGTCTACGCGGCGATTTTCGCCAGAAAATCTCATGGGTAGTGTCCGTCCTGGTGCACGTTGGCAACCGACTCGGTTTGTTAGTGCCAGCATCGTTATGCATGCTCTGGCTTTGCTGGCCGTGATCGCCCAACCCGGGCAGTGGCGCTGGGCGCTGGGCGCAGTGGTGGTCAATCATTTGCTGATTGCCGCCATTGGCCTGTGGCCTCGGAGTCACTGGCTTGGTCCAAACTGGACCCGTTTACCGGCCGCTGCCTGCGCCAGAAGTGAAATTGCATTGACCATTGATGATGGCCCCGACCCGGTCGTTACGCCGCAGATACTGGGCATACTGGATCGATACGCGGTCCATGCGACCTTTTTCTGCATCGGCGAAAAGGCTGCCCAGTACCCGGATCTGTGCCGTGAAATCGTACGCCGCGGTCATGCCGTGGAAAACCATAGTCAACATCATCGTTATTACTTTTCATTGATGGGTATACGCGGCATGGCGCGTGAAATACAGGCTGCACAGGACACGCTCACCGCCATCACAGGGCAACGGCCCCTGTTTTTTCGTGCCCCGGCCGGCTTGCGCAATCCTTTTCTCGATCCGGTGCTGGCGCGACTGGGGCTGGGGCTTGTCAGTTGGTCCAAGCGCGGTTTCGATACGCGTATTGGAGATGCCCTTCGTGTGAAAGCGACCTTGTTGGACGGATTGAAAGCCGGTGCCATTTTGCTGGTGCATGATGGCAACTGTGCGCGCACATCTGAAGGCAGTCCTGTCGTACTGGAAATGTTGCCCGCCGTGCTGAACTCGGCCCTATCCTCTGGCCTGCGTTTTGTTACCTTGCGTCAAGCGCGGTCCCTGGAGAAGACTCCTTGAGTGGATCCAACCAACCGGCCCCCTGGCACCGACAAATCGCGGCGGTCATCCCCAAGCATATGGTTTTGAAAAGTATAGGAACCATGCTTTTCATCAGCCTGTTTTTTACCGCCTATTTTTATTTGCTTAAAAGCCCGGGGTATCCGCCTACGGTGATGCCTTTAACCCGGCTGGACCAGCTGATCCATTTTCAGCCACAGGCGTTGTCGCTCTATGTCTCGCTGTGGGTCTATGTTTCACTGCCTCCGGCATTGCTGGCGACGCGGCGTGAAGTTTATGACTACGGTGTAGCCATGGCGGGAACTTGCCTTGTCGGGCTGACCATCTTCTATTTTTGGCCCACTGCAGCGCCGATAGCCGATGTCGATTGGGCACTCTACCCCGGCGTGGATTTTCTCAAAAGCATGGATGCATCCGGCAATGCCTGTCCGTCGCTGCATGTCGCCACGGCCATTTTTTCGGGTGTCTGGTTGCATCACCAATTGCGTCGCTTTGGCGGGCCGCGATGGATTCACCTGCTCAACTGGATCTGGTGTACGGGCATCGTTTATTCCACTCTGGCCACACGCCAGCATGTGGCCGTGGATGTCTGGGGTGGTCTGGTGCTGGGTGGGCTGGGTGTCTATTTAGCGTTGCGTCACAGGGCACGCACGGATCCAGCCGTTAAAATCTGATGTACCTGCATGGGTGGTGTCAAACTGGGCCCCCCAGTATTTTTCTGACCTGTCACTATATTTGGATCGGCTAGTTTTTTCTGAATCCGCTCTGGACCTCCCATTTCACTGCCACTTGCAGCTTCGGTTGCGGCCTCCAACAGATACTCACCGCACTGCGACAGCAGCGCGGCGGCTTGGTGCCGTGCGCGTTTGATACGGTCAATCTGGCCACTTTTATTGGTGAGGTTGCGGGGGTAGATGCGGTGCAGCTTCCCGCGCAACTGGCCGATTTTGATTGTCGTAACAATCGGCTCGCGGCGCTGGGGCTGATGCAGGATGGTTTTGCCGACGGCGTCGCCGCCGCCGCCAGAAAATATGGCGCGCAGCGCGTTGGCGTGTTCATCGGAACCAGCACGTCCGGCATTCTGCAAACCGAACTGGCTTACCGCCAGCGCGATCCTGAAACCGGGGCATTCCCCCCTGATTTTATTTACGGCACTACACACAACACGTTTTCCGTCGCCGATTTCACGCGTCGCTATCTGGGCCTGACCGGACCGGCCGTCGTGGTGTCCTCGGCGTGCTCATCCAGCGCCAAGGTGTTTGCCTCGGCTCGCCGCATGTTGGCGGCGGGATTGATTGATGCTGCAGTCGTGGGCGGTGTGGATTCGCTTTGTTTGACGACCTTGTATGGATTCAATTCCCTCGGTCTGTTGTCTGCACAGGCTTGCCGCCCATTCGACTTCGCGCGTGACGGCATTTCCATCGGAGAGGCGGCCGCATTTGCATTGCTGGAGCGTGTTCCAGAGCAACTGGATGCGGATGCCGTTCTGTTCCTGGGCGTAGGCGAATCCAGCGACGCGTATCACATGTCCTCACCGCACCCCGAAGGGCTGGGCGCGCGCCTGGCTATGCAGGGTGCATTGACCATGGCCCATTTGAATGTTGCCGATATTGATTACATCAACCTGCATGGCACCGCCACTCAGAGCAATGACGCGGCCGAGGCGAAGGCGGTCGCCGCGTTGTTCGGACCGGAGATGCCCTGCAGCTCCACCAAGGGTGCCAGCGGCCACACACTGGGTGCAGCGGGTGGCCTTGAGGCTGTCATCTGCGCGCTGGCGCTTCAGCACGGCTTGCTGCCGGGCGGCTTGAATACTCAGCATCTCGACCCGGCACTGCCCCTGCATTACCTGCTGGAAAACCGCGAGCAGGCTGTGACCCGTGTAATGAGCAATTCCTTTGGTTTTGGCGGCACCAATTGCAGCCTGATTTTTGGTCGCGCCGACTAGGGAAAAAGATGACAACGCGTACGGCCAACTCTGCGGAGTCCATCACTGTCTTTGTCGAAGGCATCGGCTTGCTGGGCCCAGGTATATCCAACTGGGCGCAAGGAAGCCCGCAACTGGATGGAAGCATGCCCTATCAATCCGGGCGATGCGTACTGCCGCTACCGATGGCGCTGCCCCCTGCAGAACGTCGGCGCGCGGGCACCGTGGTGAAAGTTTCATTGGCCGTCGGCCAGGAGGCCGTGGCGGCTTCGGGCCTGCAAGCCGCTGTCTTGTCTTCGGTTTTTACCTCGTCCAGTGGCGATGCCATCAATTGCCATGAGATTTGCAGCGCGCTGGCTTCCCGTGACCGGTTGATATCGCCCACGCGCTTTCACAATTCGGTGCACAACGCCTCATCGGGTTACTGGAGCATTTCCAGTGGCTCCGTGGCCAGCTCGTCGGTGCTGTGCGCGCGCGATGGCAGTTTTGCGGCCGGCCTGATGGAGGCGATGGCACAGGTTGCCGTCGAGCAAACGTCCGTTCTGCTGGTCGCCTATGACACCGACTATCCTGAGCCGCTGCACAGTGTGCGGTCCCTGCCGGACACCTTTGGGGTGGGGCTGGTGCTGAGTCCCCAGCGCAGTGAGCGCAGCCTGGCCCAATGGACACTGGCACCGGCTGCCTGCTTTACTGACGCGGCAGCAGATCGGCTGGACGTCGCCGCGCTGGAACACCTCCGTGTCAGCATTCCTGCTGCGCGATGTTTGCCGCTGCTTCGCAGCGTGGCGACGCAAAGCCAGGGACCGCTTGTGCTGGATTATCTGGAGGGTCTCCAGCTGGCCGTGCATGTGGCGCGATGCCCTTGATGCCTATCCACGTTTCGGCCACGCTGCTGCACGACGATATTGCGCGTCGCATACCGCATCAGGGCAGCATGTGTCTCCTGGACCGCGTGACGCAATGGGACGCCAGCCAGATCCGCTGCGAGGCCCGCAGCCACCGCTCAGACAGCAATCCCTTGCGCGCATTTGGGCGGCTGGGCGCAGCCTGTGGTGTTGAATATGCAGCACAGGCGATGGCCGTGCACGGTGCATTGATCGCTGAAGCGCAGGCCGGCATCGACAAGGCGCCTCTGGGTCCGACATTGGGCTATCTGGCCAGCGTGCGCGGCGTGACCCTCCACGTTGGAAGGCTGGATGACCAGGGCGATGCGTTGACCATCCATGCTGAGCGCATGGGTGGTGATGCCAATACCATTCTGTATCACTTCACAGTGCGTGCCGGATCCGTGCCACTGCTTTCTGGCCGCGCCACCGTGGTACTCAACGCGGCAGAGTTGGTGTTGCCGGGCCAACAACCGACAAGGACCGTATGAATACCAGCGATTCTCCCAAGCGTGCACTGATTACGGGCGGCAGTGGCGGCATTGGGGCGGCCATTTGCCGGCAACTGGCTGCCGATGGGTTTCACGTCATCGTGCATGCCAACCGCAATCTGGAGGCAGCCCTGAGCTTGGTCGACTTCATCAAGGCCGCTGGCGGCCATGCGCAGGCGATTGCCTTCGACGTGACAGATGCCATTGCCACGGCCAGCGCGCTGGAGTTGCTGCTTGAGGATGGGTCGATCCAGGTGGTCGTCAACAACGCCGGCATTCACGATGATGCGGTCTTTCCTGGCATGCAGTTGCGACAATGGCAGCAGGTGATTGACGTGTCACTGAACGGGTTTTTTCATGTCACCCAGCCTTTGATGATGCCGATGATCCGCACCCGCTGGGGGCGCATCATCACCATCACATCGGTGGCCGCCGTCGCGGGCAATCGCGGCCAAGTAAATTACTCCGCGGCCAAGGGTGCGCTGCATTCCGCCACAAAATCACTTGCGCTGGAGGTGGCCAGCCGGGGCATTACCGTCAATGCCGTGGCACCGGGCATCATTGCCACATCTATGAGCCAGGACACCTTTGACGCCCCGACCATTGCCCGGATGGTGCCGATGAAGCGGGCTGGCCGACCCGAGGAAGTGGCGGACCTCGTCAGTTTTCTGGCTTCGGAGCGCGCCGCCTACATCAGCGGACAGATCATTTCCATTAATGGCGGCATGATTTAGAAACGTCCGAGGACTCGCTGTGCCACCAATACGGGCAGGCGTAGCAAAAAACCAAGGAAGAGTCGCGTGTGCATCCATGTCAGCAAAAGGTTGTCACGCAGGTAGTTGAAATGGGAAACTCCGCCTTCATCGGTGCGGAAATAGCTCACGGTTGCAGGCAGGTTGACTGGCCGGACACCGCGCCAGCACATGCGCACGGCAGCCTCGGGATCAAAGTCAAAACGGCGCATCCAGCGCTGGCCACGCATCACTTCGCGCAAGGGCGCAATTGGGTAGACGCGAAAGCCGAACAGCGAATCCCCAATGCCCGCCCACAGCGTTTCCAGATTGGCCCACCAGTTCGACACCTTGCGACCATTAACGCGCAGGCGGGGTGCGTCAGCGGCAAACACCGGCACACCCAATACCATGGCCCCGGGCTGTGCGGCAGACGCCGCCATGAAGGTGGGAATCAGGTGGGCGGGATGTTGGCCATCGGAGTCCATCGTCAGCGCATGCGTGAAACCCTGCTGCGCGGCCAGGTCCAGCCCGTGCAAAACTGCAGCGCCTTTGCCGACGTTGTACGGCAGAACGATCACATGCAGGCCATCGTCCTGCGTCGCCATTCCCTGAAGGCCATCGGTGCTGCCATCGGTGCTGCCGTCGACCACCACCCAAACCGGGTTCCAGTACTGGCGTGCAGCACGCACAGTTTCATAGACCTTGGCGCCAGGGTTGTAGCTGGGAATGAGGAGAATATGGGTGGATGAGACAGAGTTCATGGCGGCGGACAGGAGGACAGGAGGGCAGGTTGCAGGATTTCACGGTAGGCTGCGCAGGCAGCGAGGCGGCTGGGTGGAAAGCCGTGCCATGCACCAGTTCGTCTGCAAAATACTCTTCCAGCTCGGCCATGAAGCGGCGCACGTTTTTCGGAGGATCAAAGCGACGTCCCAGGCGCACCCGGTAGTGAATGGGCATGGGCGGCTTGCGAAACAAGGGCCAACCTTTACTCAGGTACATGGAGTCTGTTTCTATCAGTATGGTTTGCACCGGCACCTGTGCGAGTTGCGCGACCAGTCCCACGCTGCCTTTTAGCGCGTTGGTTGGCGCGCGCGTCGTGCGGGTGCCCTCCGGAAACAGCAGCAAATGGCTGCCGCATTGGAAATCCTGGGTTGCCTGTTGCACCATGCGACGTACGGGTGCGTTACTGATATAGCGAGCCAGTCTGGCACCGGAGCCCAGAAACACATTGCTCAGCAGTTCGGTTTTCATCACGCAGGCAACGTTGGGCAAGCGTGAAATAACCATGACGGCGTCCAGCAGGCAAGGATGGTTGGGTGCGATGATCATGGCGGGCTCACCGCGCAAGGCATCCAGTGCCTCCAGGTCGAAACTGCAGCGTCGAGTCGCTGACAGGCTGGCAAGATACAAACGAAACCCTAGCATGGTGACGTAACGTCCCAGCGCGCGCCCTTGGCGCAACGGCAGCAATGGGTACATCAGCAAAGCGATCGGCGCCCAGGCCAGACACAAGATCCCAAGCCAGAGCAGGCCCAGATACAGCACCAGATAGTCGTAGGCATGCCTCAGAAAAAAAATCGTACGACCCATCTAATCACGGCATAGCCGGTTCGGAGCATGTTTTGGGGGGCTGGAATGAACTCAACAATGGTGCAACCTGGATGTCAATAGATGGTGATTCCCTGCTGGGCTTGCCGGTCGGCTGTGGTCGCCGGGTGCATGGGTGAGGTATCGTACACCGAAGGACGAGCCCGATCCATGCCGCCACCGCCATGGGTTCCATTGTCCCTTCAGATGAGTCTAAACGGCAAGCCGGGGTAAAGTGGGCACCTCTAAAACACGATTTTCTGGAGATTGCAGATGGCTGAAACCATTACCTTGGGCGGAGGCTGCTTTTGGTGCACCGAGGCCGTATTTGTGCAGGTGCGCAGCGTAGTGGACGTCGAGTCCGGCTACAGCAACGGGCAGGTGCGCCAGCCCAGCTACGAAGAGGTGTGCACCGGCACCACCGGCCACAATGAAGTGGTCAAGCTGGTCTATGACCCCTCCGACATTTCCACCCGAGAGGTACTGGAAATTTTCTTCGTCATCCACGACCCCACTACCTTGAACCGACAGGGCAATGACGCGGGCACCCAGTACCGCAGTGGCATTTACTTCTCCAATCCCGAACAAGCAGCGGTGGCCCGGGAGGTAATTGCCGAGATGACCGCCAGCGGTGTCTATGACCGACCCATCGTGACGGAGGTGGTGCCGCTGGACAACTATTGGCCCGCTGAGGACTACCACCAGGATTTCTTTGAGCGCAATCCGCACCAGGGCTACTGCATGGCTGTGGCCGCGCCCAAGGTTGCCAAATTCCGCAAGACCTTTGCGCGTTTCCAGAAGGGGTGACTACACTTGGGGGCTACTGAAACACCCTCTGAAGTTGCAATGGATATTTTGATATTGGCGATCCTGATCGCGGTTGGCGGCTATCTGCTCAAGTCACGGGACGAAAGCAGGCGCATTGCCTTGCTGGGCAGCTATCTTGGCAAGTACGAGATTGAAAAACTGATGGAAAGCCTGACCCACGGCACTATGCGGGCGCTTGGGGAATCCGACTCTGCGCGCCAGGAGCAGGTCTGGAACCTGCTGGACCCGTCCGGGCTCAAGCTCTCGGAGCAGTTCAACAGTTTTGTGGCTGAGTTCGCCAAGGTTGACGCGGCGGATGCACGCGTCAGCACGCTGCCGCTCCCCCTCTCCATTCCGTATGCTGCCAGGCTCTTTCCGCAAGCGACGTTTGATGTGCGTAAGGTTTTGGCCGTGCATGCCAGCGGCATCGCCAATGCCGCAAAAAACAGTCTTAACCGCTCACCCAAGGACAAGGCGTTCACCCTGATGGCCGAACTGTTCCTGATGCAGCACACCTGCCACTGGTATTGCAAATCCAAAACCGTTGCCTCCGCTCGCCTGCTGGTTCGTCACCAGACCGCGTATGCGTTGGTGCTTGACTCAGTGGCCCCCGACACGCGCAGGGCCTATCTGACCCTGACCCAGAAGTGAGCAAAACCATACGCTACACCCTGCTGTCCTTGCGGGACCTGGCGGTGTCTGCCGGCCCGTTTGTGGTGCTGGCCATCGCGCTGCTGGTGGCGGCTTATGCGTGGCTGGACCCCAACCCGCCTCAGCGGGTGACGCTGGCCACCGGCCCGGCCCAAAGTGCGTATGAAGAGTTTGGCAAGCGCTACGCCCGTATTCTGGCCAAAGAAGGCATCACTGTGGTGCTGTTGCCGTCAGACGGTTCGGCTGCCAACCTGCAACTGTTGCGTGAAGGCAAGGCGGACCTTGGTTTTGTGCAGGGGGGCTCCAGTGAGACCCGTGCAGAAGGCGAAGCGCCACTGGAGTCTCTGGGCAGCTTGTTTCTGGAGCCGGTGTGGCTGTTCTACCGCGAAAGCGCTGCGCCGAATTCGGTACTGAGTTCGCTCACACAGCTCAAAGGCCTGCGCGTCAACGTGGGAACGCCCGGCAGCGGTGTGCCCAACCTGATGGCCAAGTTGCTGGAGAGCAACCGCATTGAAAGCAGCGCACTGAAAATTTCAGAGCTGGAGCAAACGCCCGCCACCGTGGCCTTTCTGGGGGGCGAACTGGATGCCATTGTGTTTGCCTCGGCCCCTGAATCGCTGATGGTGCAAATGCTGCTGCAAACGCCCGGCGTCAAGCTCATGGACTTTGCGCAAAGCGAGGCCTATTCAAGACGGTTTGCGTTTCTGAGCCCGGCCGTGCTGCCGCAGGGCGTGGTCGATCTGGCGGGCAACATTCCGCCCCAGGATGTGCACCTGGTGGCGCCAACCACCACGCTGCTCACGCGCACCACCACGCACCCGGCGTTGCTGCAACTGTTTGCCCTGGCAGGCAACGAGATTCATGGAAGCGCTGGCTGGTTCAAGCATGCCCGTGAATACCCCAATATCAACAACAATGAGTTGCCGGTTTCCAAGGAGGCCGAGCGCGCCATTCAGACCGGCGCCCCGCTGCTGCAGCGTTACCTGCCGTTCTGGGTGGCCAATCTGGTGGAGCGCATGTGGCTGGTGATCGGCATCATTCTGGCGGTGCTGCTGCCGGTTTCGCGCATCGTGCCGCCGCTCTATGAGTTTCGGGTGCGCTCGCGCATTTTCAGGTGGTATGCCCAGCTGCGGGACATTGAACAGCGGGCCGAGGGAAAGCCGGACACGCAGCCGCTGCTCGATGAACTGGATCAGATGGAAAGCCACGCCGAAAAGATCAGCGTGCCGCTGTCGTATACCGATGAGCTGTACGCGCTGCGCAGTAACATCCAGCTGGTTCGCAAGAGGCTAAATCGGGTGTAGCTTCCGGGAAATATGCGCATGCTGCTATTTATTTGATAGCATTTTGCACTCAGTTCCGTTTCATGTCTGCCGCCAGTTGCGTCACGTTGTGGCGCATCATGTGCAGGTAAGTCGCGCCGGGCTTGTCGGGAGCGGAGAGGGCGTCGGAATACAGGCTGGCACCCAGGGTGACACCTGCGTCCTTGCTCAGTTGGGCCAGCAGTTTGGGGCTGCTCATGTTTTCCACAAACACCGCCTTGATCTTTTCGCGCTGGATTTGCTTGATGAGCTGGGCTACCTGTTTGGCGCTGGGCTCGGCTTCGGTGGAGACGCCTTGCGGGGCCAGGAATTGGATCTGGTAGTGGGCCGCAAAGTAGCCAAACGCGTCGTGCGAGGTGATGACCTTGCGCTTGTTCGCGGGGATGGCGGCAAACTGCTCTTTGGCCCATGCGTCAACGGTTTGCAGTTCTTTCACATAGGCCTCGGCGTTGGCTTGGTAAATGCCTGCGCCAGCCGGGTCAACTTTGGTCAGACCGGCGGCGATGTTGCGCACATACAGGACCACGTTTTCGGGGTTTTGCCATGCATGCGGATCGCCTTCGATCTGCCCCTTCTCTGCGGTCATGGTGCGGCCTTTGACACCTTTTGACGCGACGACGACCTCGCCTTGGTAGCCCGCCGACTTGGCCAGTTTGGTGGCCCAGGGTTCAAACCCCAGTCCGTTGGTCACCCACAGCTTGCTGGCCAACAGGGTCCTGGCGTCGGAGGGTCTGGCTTCGAACACATGGGCATCTTCATCGGGGCCCACCAGCGTGGCAACCGTCACCCGGTTGCCGCCGACCACGCGCACCAGATCGCCCAGAATGCTGAAGCTGGCGGTAACGGGCAGCTTGTCGGCCGCGTGCGACGCGCCAGAGAATACTGCGACAACTGCAGTGCTTGCCAGAAGGAATTGGCGAAAAAGACGATTCATGGGTAGGCCTTAAGAAAGAGGGGACAGCTCAGGCCACCCGGTGCGTGGTGGTCCACCAGCGGGGCAGCCAGCCGCCCGGTGCCACCAGCAGCGACGTGAAATACAGCGCACCCGCGCAGCCGATGATGGTGGGGCCCGAGGGCGTGTCCAGGTGGTAGGACAGCAGCAGCCCGGCCACGCTGGACAGCATGGCCTGCACGCTGGCGTTCACCAGTTGCGCGGGCAGGGTGTCGTGCCACAGGCGGCTGGACACAGCGGGCAACATCATCAGCCCCACCGCCATCAATGTGCCCAGGGTTTGAAAGCCCGCCACGAGGTTGATGACGACCAGCATCAGAAAACCTTGCTGCCACAGCCATCCGCTTCGTCCGGCAGCACCCAAAAACACCGGGTCAAAACTCTCCAGCACGAGGCCACGGTACATGGCCGCCAGTAGCACCACGCTGATGGTGGCCACGCTGGCCACCATCAGCAGGCCGGCCGAGTCCACGCCCAGCGCACTGCCAAACAGGATATGCAGCAAGTCCAGCTGCGTGCCGTGGCCCGAGATCAGCATCACGCCCAGAGCCAGTGCGACCAGATAAATGGCCGCCAGGCTCGCGTCTTCCTTGAGGGCGGTGAAACGGGTCACCAGCCCGGCGATGCCCGCCACCAGCATGCCGGCCAGCACGCCGCCCAGCGCCATGGCGGTGAGCGACAAGCCGCTGAGCATGAAGCCCATCGCCACACCCGGTAGCACGGCGTGGCTGAGCGCATCACCCAGCAAGCTCATGCGCCGCAGCGTCAAAAACACGCCCAGCGGTGCCGCGCTGAGCGAAAGCGCCAGCGTGGCCACCAGTGCGCGGCGCATGAAGGCGAATTCGACAAACGGGGCCAAGACTGTGTCCCATAGTTGGGCGGCGATGTCCATCACGCCACCCTCTTCTGTGCACCCAGTGGGGGTGCTGGCGTGTCGATGTCGCACCGCTCGGCGGCTTCGTCCCAGGCCTCGGCCATGCCGCGCGCGCGGCGCAACTTGGGCTCAGTGAGTGTCTGATCGGTGGGGCCCCAGCCGACCAGTTCGCGGGCCAGCAGCACGGTCTGGGGAAAGTGCTGCCGCACCAGCGTGTCGTCGTGGAGCACGGCAATGATGGTGCGTTGCTGGCCGTGCCACTGCTGCACCAGCGCGAGCAGGGCTGCGGTGGTTTTGCTGTCGACGGCGTTGAAGGGCTCGTCCAGCAGGATCAGCTCGGCGTCCTGCACCAGCAGGCGGGCGAACAGGACCCGCTGCAGTTGCCCACTGGAGAGGCTGCCTACATTGCGGAACTCAAAACCTTGCAGGCCCACGGCGTGCAAGGCCGCATCCACACCCTGGAGCATGGCCGGAGTGACCGCGCCCCATGCCCCGCTGGTACCCCAGTGGCCCAACAGTACGCAGTCGCGCACATCGATGGGGAAGCTGCGGTCAATCTCCGCCAATTGGGGCAGGTAGGCCATGCGGTTGCGCGGTATGTGGGATAGCAGTGGTGCGCCCGGTGTGTCGCGCTGCTCGCCACCTTGCAGGGGCAATAGCCCTGCGATGCTTTTGAGCAAGGTGCTCTTGCCCGCGCCATTGGGCCCCACCACCGCGGTGAGCGAGCCGCGTGCAAAGCTGCCACTGATGTGGTGCAGGGCCGGGTGCTGGCGGTAGCTCACCGTCAGGTTGTTGAGCGTGACGGCGGGTGCACGGTGGCCGGCTACCACGGCGCTACTTCCGCGCTGGCCCAGGCCACCGCCAGCCACAGCAGGGCAATGGCGGGCAACACGGCCAGCACCCGCCGCCAGGCAGGCCAGGCCAGCACGCTGGAGGGTGCGCTGCGGACGCGCGGTGTGCCCGGCTGAAGGGTCTTTTTTACAAAAAGCATGGAATGTCTTTACAAAAATGGGATGCTGCAGTCCGCAAGCTCGATAATAATGCAATCTTGTTGCAATAGATTGTAACGCAACCAAGTTGCAATAAATAAAGATAATCCATGGCATCCCTCAAACTGGCTGAACTGGCCGCTGCGGACCTCATTGATGCGCTGCTCTCGGCCCACGGCTTGCGCCGCACGGTGGCTGCACGCTTGGTGCTGGGCTGGCTGCTGGCCCATCCGGACACCAGCTACACCCATGCGCAGTTGCAGGAAGCCCTCGCAGATGACCGTTCGAGCAGTTCTGCCGCGTTGGACCGCGTCACGCTGTACCGGCTGATTGACCGCCTCACGCAGGTCGGGCTGCTGTTGTGCCGCGTCGACGCCAGCCGGGTGCGCCGCTACCAGGCCATGCCTTCCAGCGTGCACGCCATCCCGCACTTTGAGTGCCAAAGCTGCCACCGCGACAGCCCCTTGGCGAGCGCTCTCAAAGCCAACGCGCAAGATTTGGAGCGCGCCGCGCAGACCGCGCTGGAAGCCCTCAAGGCGCTGGGTTACCAGGGCCTGAGCATGGACTTTGCCGTGCGCGGCGTGTGCGTCGACTGCGCTACATCGCCCCCTGCTCCTGCCGCTACTGCCGCGCCTGGAGACGCGGCGTGATTCAAACGCGCGGTCTCTCGTACCGCTACCCCGATGGCCCCGCGCTGGTGTTTCCGGATGTGGACGTGGCCCAAGGCGCCGTACTGCTGCTCAGCGGCCCTTCCGGCTGTGGCAAATCCACCTGGCTGGCGCTGGTGGCGGGCCTGGTGGCGCCAGCCTCAGGCGCGTTGACGGTGGCAGACTGGCCGCTGGCTGCTCTTAAAAAGATAGCTGCTGATGCATGGCGGGCCAAGGCTATCGGCTTTTTACCCCAAAAATTGCACCTGAGTGCCGCGCTCACCGTGCAGCAAAACCTGGCGCTGGCGCAGTGGGCGGCCGGCCAGCCCGAAGATGCCGTGCGCGTCCAGGCGGCCTTGCAGTCGCTGGGGGTGCAGGAATTGGCAGGCCGCAAACCCGGACAACTCTCAGGTGGCCAGGCGCAGCGCGTGGCGTTGGCCCGCGCGGTCTTGCTGCAGCCCAAGGTGATTCTGGCCGACGAGCCCACCGCCAGTCTGGACGACGAAGCCGCAGCCGATGCAGTAGGCCTTCTGCTGACCACCGCCAAAACCCACCACGCCACGCTGGTGATTGCCACCCACGACGCCCGGATTGCAGCGCTCATTCCCACGGGTATTGATGGCCAAATTGGCTTCCAGTCCTTGCGCCTGTTGCGCAAGCAGCTATGAAAAAAATAGCATGAAGGCGCTTGCATGAAGACCTTGTCATTTGCCTGGCGCTACCTGTGGGCCCGTCCTTTGGGCGCGGCGCTCAATGTGCTGTTGCTCAGTCTGGGGCTGGCGTCCATTACCTTTTTGCTGCTGGTGGGGCACCAGCTCAGCACCGCGTTTGACCGCGATCTGGCGGGCATTGATGTGGTGGTGGGAGCCAAAGGCAGCCCCATGCAGCTCATTTTGAGCGGGGTCTTGCATATCGACGTGCCACCGGGCAATGTTCCGCTGGCCGCCGTGCGCGCGCTGGAGAAAAACCCGCTGGTGGCCCGCATCATTCCCATCAGCCTGGGGGACAACTTCCAGGGTTACCGCATTGTGGGCACGTCCCACGACTACATCAGCCATTACCAGGCCACGCTGGCGCAGGGGGCCTTGTGGACGGCTCCCATGCAGGTGGTGCTGGGAGCCACCACCGCCCGCAAGCTGGGCGCGGCGCTGGGCAACACCTTTATTGGCACGCACGGTCTGGGCACGGGCGGTCACGCGCACGGTGACAGCACCTACACGGTGGTGGGCATTCTTGCGCCCAGTGGCAGCGTGCTGGACCGCCTCATCCTGACCGACACGGCCTCGGTGTGGAAGGTGCACGAGGACTACACCGCGGTGGACGCCGAAGACCGCAAGATCATGGAAGAAGAGCGCGAAATCACCATGGCCCTGGTGCAATACAAAACCCCCATGGCGGCTTTGACCTTTCCGCGCTATGTGAACACCAGCACCGAGATGCAGGCCGCCGCCCCTGCACTGGAAATATCGCGCCTCCTGAACATGCTGGGGCTGGGCACCGACGTGCTGCGCGCTTTTGCCGGGGTGTTGCTGCTCACAGCCGGTCTGAGCGTGTTCATTGCGCTGTGGAGCGCCGTGCGCGAGCGCCGTTCTGACCTGGCGTTACTGCGCATGCTGGGCGCGCCGCCTGCCAAAGTGGCCGCCTTGCTGCTGTGCGAGGCCTTGTGGCTGGGGCTGCTGGCAGCCGTGCTGGGGCTGGTGCTGGGCCAGGGCTTTGCGGCGGCACTGGGCTGGTTTTTGCAGCTGGATAATTCTTTGCTCATTGGTGGCATGGTGTGGCCACCGGAGCTGGCCGTGGTGCCTGCGTTGGCACTGGGTGTGTCTCTGGGGGCGGCGCTGCTGCCGGCAGTGGGGGCCTACCGTGTCAGTGTGCTGGAACTTCTTCAATCCCGATAGATCAGAGACAAGAGTAAATATATGAAAAAACTGCTTCTAGTTCCCATATTCATTGCGCTGACAGCTACTATTTCCATAGCAGCCGAGGCGCCTTTGAGCGCCGATGCCAAGCAGGACATTGCCCGCCACCGTGCCATGGCCGCCGCCCACGAGGCCGCTGCCAAGTGCATTGAGTCCGGGAAAAAAGACGACGTGTGCGAGAAAGAACTGCAGACCGCCTGCAAGGGCTTGGCCATTGGCAAGTTCTGCGGCATGAAGCACGAGCACTAAGACCGAAAGTTGAGGAATCCCCCATGAAACGCCGAACCATCTTCCGCCGCGCAGTGGTTGCATCGCTGTGCGCCTGCTTGCTTCCGTTGGGCGCGCTGGCGCAATTGAGTTCGCCCATTGCGGGCGGCGGCGTTCCCGCGGGCACGGGCGCGGGGGTGCACAGCCCCAACAGCCCATTTGCGCCGCTGCAGGAGCGGGGCGACGTGTTGCCCTGGTCGGTGCTGACGGCAGTCAAGACCAAAGTGGACAAAAACCGCATCCTGCCGGTGTTCCCCAGCGACATTCAGGCGCTGAACAAAAAGAGCCAGCGGGTGCAGGGTTTCATGATGCCGCTGGAGCCGGGTGAAAAGCAGAAGCATTTTTTGCTCAGCTCCGTTCCGCTGACGTGCTCGTTTTGCACACCCGGCGGGCCTGAGAGCATGGTGGAAGTCAAAACCAAAACCCCGGTCAAGTATTCGCTGGAGCCGGTGGTGGTGGAAGGCCAGTTTCTGGTGCTGGGCGATGACCCCTACGGCCTGTACTACCGCATCACGGACGCCGTAGCCGTCAAGTAAGACGGGCATCCGTTGGTTTTGCCTCTGGACCACCCGGTCGTCTCCTCGCTGCTGCCCGTCGTTTTTCTGATCCTGACCGGGTGGGTTGCCGGGCGCGCCCGGCTGATCCGGGCCGAGGCGGTGCGCGATCTCTCCAACCTCGTGTTCCTGGTGCTGACCCAGGCGCTGCTGTTTCGCACCATGAGTTCGGTGCACATCGAGCAGCTCGATTTTCGGCCGGTGTCGCTGTACTTTGCGGTGGCCGGCGTGCTGTTTGCGGCGCTAGTGGTAGCGCGGGGCCTGAACAGCCGCTCCGCCATCCTCGCGCTGTCCAGCATTTTCAGCAACACCATCATGATCGGCATTCCGCTGATCGGGCTGGCCTATGGTGAGAGCGCCCTGGTATTGCTGTTCACCCTTATTTCCCTGCATGCGCTGGTGTTGCTGACAGCCGCTACGGTGGTGATGGAACTGCTGATGGCGCATGAACTGGCCGCCTCGGGAACCGGCCCGCGCCGCCA
>JAYTRR010000039.1:0-6867 GCA_043746005.1 Burkholderiales bacterium | reverse complement strand
CCTACCCGGTTGACTTCCGGACTGCACCCAGCACGCCCTGGACAGCGTATTCGCTCAAAGACGGCGCCCGCGATTGGCAGCTGGCTTTGCACGAACTGGTGGGATTACTGGCCTACCGGTTGGCTGGCCGCCTTTAGATGATGGGCAAGTACCTTGTCAATGCGTCGGCCTTCCAGATCCGTCACCTCAAACTGCCAGTGGCCGCATTCAATTTTTTCACCCACTTCGGGAAGTTGTCCTGAAATGGCCATCAACAACCCGGCCAGCGTGTTGTAGCGGCCGCGGTCTTCCTGCGGCAATTCGTCGATTTCCAGTCGAGCCTTCAACTCGCCCACCGGCATTGAACCATCGAGATGCCATGAGCCGTCAGGTTGCTCGACCGCCCAGGCCTGCGTCTGCGCATCGGGCTGCAACTCCCCTGTGATAGCTTCCAGCAGGTCGTGTGGGGTGAGCAAGCCTTGCACCACTCCGTATTCATCGACCACAAAAACCATGCGTGCGGACTTGGTTCGAAATTGCTCGATCAGCTCCATGCCGCTGAGTGTCTCGGGAACAAAGACAGCAGGCTCCACCTGCGACTCAAGAGTTCCCGGATGATGAACACCCAACTGCAGCAAGCGGCCCACGCTGACCGTCCCGACCACCTGATCCAGTGAACCACGGCAGACCGGGTACCAGGAGTGCGCGCCCTTTTGGCCACCCACAGCGGCATAGGACAGGCTTTGCGCTACCGTATCAGAGGCTTCCAGCCATTCAATGTCTGCGCGCGGCAGCATCATGGACGCCAGGGAGCGGTCATCCAGATCAAACACGTTGCGCACCATCTGGTGCTCATGCTCCTCAATGATGCCGGCGTCAACACCCTCTTCCAGGCTGGCCGATATTTCCGCTTCCGTAACACCACGGGTATCGGATGTGTCAATGCGCAGCAGTTTGAGCATGCCATGGGTGCACATGGACAGCAGCCGCACAAAGGGTTTGGCACCGGTTGCAAACCACGTCATGGGGCGTGCCAAGACACGCGCCACCGGCTCAGGGTAGAGCTGCCCAATGCGTTTTGGCACCAGTTCGCCAAACAGGATAGTCACAAAAGTAATCACCGTCACGACCAGCGCCGTGGCAGAAATATCCGCAGCCCTGTGCGAGATGGTCATATGGGCTTGTAGCAACTGCGAGAGGCTGTCGCTGAACGCAGCCTCTCCCACAATGCCGTTGAGCATGCCGATGGACGTAACACCCACCTGCACGGAAGATAAAAACTGCGTGGGGTTGCCCAGCAAATCCAATGCTGCCTGGGCACCCTTGTCTCCTGCATCCGCCATGTTGTGCAGGCGCACTTTCTTGCTGGCGGTTAGCGCCAGCTCAGACATCGCAAATGCTCCGTTAAGCAGCGTCAGCACAATGATCAGCAAAAAATCCATGAAACAACAGCGAGAATGAACACCATGGCAATGTACCTTATTGGCGACGTGCAAGGCTGCAATGCGCCCCTGCAACGATTACTCGACACCCTGGATTTTTCGCCCAGCCGTGACACGCTCTACCTGCTGGGCGATCTCGTAAACCGCGGACCTGCGTCAGCCGCCGTGCTGCGCCGCATGATGGGCTATGGCGATGCCGCGCGTTGCCTGCTGGGCAACCACGACCTGAACCTGCTGGCGATTGCACACGGCGTGCGCAAGCCACACCGCAAAGACACATTGGCGTGCGTCCTGGATGCACCCGACCGCGACGCCATGCTGCACTGGCTGCGCCACCAGCGACTGGCCATGCTGCTGCATGACGGAAATAGAGAGCTATTAATGGTCCACGCCGGCGTGTTGCCTGCGTGGACAGCTACAAAAACCATAGCATTGGCGCAGGAGATGGAAGCAGTCCTGCAAGGCGGGCACTCGGCTGAGTTCTTCCAGACCATGTACGGCAATGCACCGAATGTCTGGAGCGATGCGCTCACTGGCATGGATCGCATGCGCGTGATTGTGAATGCGCTGACACGACTACGCTTTTGCACTGCACAGGGCGCCATGGAGTTCGACACCAAGGAAGGAGCATCCGGGGCGCCTGCTGGCTATCTGCCGTGGTTTGATGTGCCAGGGCGCCAAACAGCCAACATTACCGTGGCATTTGGTCACTGGTCCACGCTGGGCTGGCTGGGTCGCTCCGACGTATTGGCACTGGACACCGGTTGCGTCTGGGGTGGCTCCCTGAGCGCACTCAAGTTGGGCACCCCAGGGGATGCCTGGGCCGATGAACTGATTCAGGTGCCATGCGAGGCTGCGCAGCAGCCAGGCAAATCACTGTGACTTGAAAAGTGCCGCGACGTTGCGTTTGGGCTTGATATTGGCCGAAATGCTGCGTGCGGCAGGCCGTTCGCTGGCCTCCCATGAAGGCGTTGCCGCTTGCGTTGCGGGAGCTGCAGCTTCATAGGGTTTGTCAAAGAACGGATCACGCGATGCCTGTGAGGGGCGTGCTGCATAGTCATTGCGAGGCGGGCGTGGGGCCCGGCTTGACGGGTAGGTGTCCTCACGCGACCCGCGCCGGTGGTCGCCACGGGGGGCGCCGCGCCCATTGTCGCCTGCACCATTGGCACCCTCTTCCGCATACATGCGCCGACCATCATTGATGCGGCCTTGTTTGCGGATATTCGGGCTGTCTTCGTCGTATTCGACGGCTTCCAGCTCGATTTTGGTCTTGATGAGTTTCTCGATATCGCCGACCAGTCGCGCGTCATTATTGCCACTGACAAAACTGACGGCCAAACCGGAAGCCCCGGCACGGCCCGTGCGGCCAATACGGTGCACGTAGTCTTCGGCATTGAAGGGGATGTCGAAGTTGAACACCGCAGGCACATCCTTGATGTCCAGGCCACGGGCGGCCACATCGGTGCACACCAGCAGATCGACTTCGCCTTTTTTGAAGGACTCCAGCGCCTTCAGGCGCTCATCCTGGCTCTTGTCGCCGTGCAGGGCTGTCGTTTTCAGACCTTCGTGTTCCAACGAACGGGCCAAGCGGGCGCAGCCGAGCTTGCTGTTGACAAATACAAACGCCTGCTTCATGCCGCGCGTCTTCAGAATCTGGTGCAGTGCGTGGCGTTTTTCGTCTTCTGGAACGCTGTAGAAATGCTGCTCTACCGTAGAGGCCGTGGCGTTGGAACGCGCCACTTCAATGGTGACCGGATTTTGCAGGTAGCTGCTCGCCAGACGCTTGATTTCAGAAGAGAAAGTAGCCGAGAACAGCAGGGTCGTGCGCTGCTTGGGCAGGTAGGAGAGGATGCGTTGCAGATCGGGCAAGAACCCGATGTCCAGCATGCGGTCGGCCTCGTCCAGCACCACGTACTCGACCTGGTTGAGCACGGCGTTCTTGGCTTCAATGTGGTCCAGCAGGCGCCCTGGTGTAGCCACCAGTACTTCAACGCCTTTTTTCAGCTCGATCGTCTGGGGCTTCATGTCCATACCGCCAAACACCACGGCGCTGCGCAGGTTGGTGTACTTGGCATAGAGCTTGATCTGCTGGGCCACCTGATCGGCCAATTCACGCGTAGGCAACAACACCAGCGCACGCACAGGGTGACGGGCTGGCGAGGTGGACGCGTTTTCGTGTTTCATCATGCGCTGCAGCAGGGGCAGTGCAAAAGCTGCCGTCTTGCCGGTACCGGTCTGGGCGGCGCCCATCACGTCCTTGCCCTGCAAAACGACTGGAATCGCCTGGGCCTGGATGGGGGTCATGGTCTCGTAGCCCATCTCCGCAACGGCGCGGGCCAGCGGGTCAGCGAGTTGCAACTGGGCAAAGGCCATGGGAGGCGTTTGCGCGTTCAACTCATTGGAGTCTTGCGGAGAAACAGAGGGAGTGAGTTCAGTATTCAAGTCGGTCATGCATAGCGAAAAATGGTGCTATCCATCCGATAGCTGATTGCCGCCCAACGCTGGGGGGCAGCCCCGTATTATCCCCTAGTCTCACAATTGACGGGCGGAGAACGTGTCGCAGGCCTTCACGCTGCCATTTTTGATGCCATTGGCGAACCAGCGCTGGCGTTGCGCGCTGGTGCCCCACTTCATGGGCAATCACATACGCCTGGGCAAAATCACCCGGCGCACCGAGCTGGGTCTTGAGGGTTTCGTAAAAGCCCAGGTCGATGTAAACCTTCTGGTCACCCGGGCAATAAAACGGGCCCATGGCCGCCTGGCCTTGGCCGCACGCGGTCGGCGTGGCGCCGCGAAACAGCACGAGCTTGGGCTCCTGGTAAGTGGCTCCGCCCTTGGCAAATACGTCTTTCCAGACGTCTTTGGTGTCCGCCAGCACAGTGGACACAAATTTGGCCATGTGGTCGTCGGCGGTCGGCCGGTGTGTGGGCGCCTGCTGCACTTGTGCGGTGGACGCGCCATTGCCGCTGAGCAAACCTAGAATCGGCAAAGGATTCACGCCCAGAACCCATCCACCCAACAGTGCAATCACGATGGTGCCAATGCCAATGCTTCGGTCACCCAGCAGGCCGCCAATGAGCCCGCCCCCACTACCATCGCGGTGTCTTCGACGTTGTCGGATTCCCGGTTGCCTTCCCATTTCATGTCATGTCTCCTACTGTGCGGCACACCTGTGCGTTTATGCCCTTGGCAGGGTTACACCGACTTGTCCCTGGTATTTGCCGCCTCGGTCTTTATAGCTGACTTCACAGACGTCATCCTTGTCACTCTCAAAGAACAACACCTGGGCGCAGCCCTCCCCCGCGTAAATCTTGGCGGGCAACGGCGTGGTGTTGCTGAACTCCAGCGTCACATAGCCCTCCCACTCAGGCTCAAACGGCGTCACGTTGACGATGATTCCGCAACGCGCATAGGTACTTTTGCCCAGGCAGATGGTCAGCACATTGCGCGGAATGCGGAAGTATTCCAGGGTACGTGCCAGGGCAAAGCTATTGGGCGGAATGATGCAGACATCGTCATGGAAATCAACAAAGCTTTTTTCGTCGAAATTCTTGGGGTCCACCACGGTGCTGTGGATATTGGTGAACACCTTGAACTCGGGGGCGCAGCGGATGTCGTAGCCGTAGCTGCTGGTGCCGTAGCTGATAATTTTTTTGCCGTCGCTCTGGCGAATCTGGCCCGGCTCAAAGGGTTCGATCATGCCGGTCGTTTCAGCCATGTGGCGAATCCACTTGTCGCTTTTGATGCTCATGGGGATACAACTCCTAAGTTGGGGGTGATTGTAAGCAGCCGGCGTATGTGGCGGGCATTCCGCTACAAAATTAGTAGCGGTCTCCGCAATGAATACGGGGGCTAATGCCCTAAATGGCTTGGGAAATAACGGTTCGCTCAATCAAGCGATCATCGCCAATAACAATCAAGGCAAAGAGGAGCTCATCGAGACTATGGGCCAATGCGGTCTTGCGTGCCAGCAAAGGCGTTGCGTTCGGGTTGAGCACTACAAAGTCGGCCTCGCAGCCCGGCAGCAGGTTGCCCACCACGCCCTCCAGCCCCAGGGCGCGGGCCGCTCCGGTAGTGTGCTGCCACCACAGTTGCTGCGGGTTCAACGACAAACCTCGCTTGGTTTGCCCCTCACGACCCACGTAGTAAGCCGCCAGCATGGTCTGAAAGGGGCTGAACGAGGTGCCGCCGCCCACATCGCTGGCCAGACCGTATTGAAAACCCACCCGGTCGGCGCCCGCGTAGTCAAAAAATCCGCTGCCCAGAAACAGGTTGCTGGTCGGGCTGATGGCCGCCGCTGCGCCAGTGTCCCGCATCAGGGCCCGGTCATCGTCGTCAAAGTGGATGCAGTGGGCGTAAATGGCGCGCTCGCGCATCAGCCCAAAGTCATCATAGGTGGCGAGGTAGCTGCGTGACTGGGGGAATAGCGCACGCGCCCAGGCAATTTCGTCCTTGTTCTCGGCCACATGCGACTGAATCCACACCTCCGGATAGCGGGCCGCCAGAAGGCCCGCGCCGCGCAGCTGGGCGTCGGTGCTGGTGGGTGCAAAACGCGGGGTGATGGCATAGCCCAACCGGTCTTTGCCATGCCAGCGCTGGATCAGCGCCTCCGATTCCACCAGGCTGTGCTCGGTCGCATCGGCCCGGCCACCGGGTGCAGCGCGGTTCAGCAGGTCCGGTGGCGCGTGGCGGTCCATCAGGACCAGGCCCGTGATCAGTCGCATGCGCTGAGCCTGTGCCTCACTGAAAAGGGCGTTGACGGATTCGGGATGCGAGGTCGCAAAGGTCAACGCCGTGGTGACGCCATTGCGCAGCAACTCTGCTACAAAAAACGTAGCTGCCTGCGCACTGTATTCGGGGTATTCAAAGCGTTTTTCCTCTGGAAAGGTGTAATTCTCCAGCCATGGCAGCAGCCCGTCGGCAGGCGACCCGATCACATTGGTTTGAGGGTAGTGAATATGCAAATCCACAAAACCGGGCGCGATGATGCGGCCTGGAAGATGCTCCACGGCCACATGGGGATAATCAACAACGACCTGGCGATAGGCGCCGACGGCTTGCACCACCTGCCTGCCGCGCGCATCAGCGCCGACCACCAACAGGCCATCCTCTTCAAACAGGGCGCGGGCAGGCCCTTCGCTGTGCGGGACAAACCAGAGAACGGAGGCGCGGTAGGCTTTCATAGCTGTAAGCTTAAACCGGGACCGGCAGTGTTGCTATACGGCGCCCCGCATACACACTATCGACTGACCTTGCCCTGCACACCTTCAACCAGCCAGTTCATCTCCAGAATCTGCGCATCGCTGAGCGTCTGGCCCTTCTCTATGACCCGATGGCCTTCGTTGTCCCGAATCGGCTGCGATGCGTGAAAGGGATGCAATTTGCCACTGGCAATGTCTTTTTGACGCGCCAGAACTTCGGCTTGCACCGCCGTGGGCACCTTGCT
>JAYTRR010000038.1:0-6880 GCA_043746005.1 Burkholderiales bacterium | reverse complement strand
GATCTGTTGAGCGCGGGTTCGGCCGCTTCGAGTGGAGCGTGCTCGACTGGAACGAGAACGCGATCCGCTTCTACGAAAAGATGGGCGCCACCGTGATGTCCGCTTGGCGCATTTGCCGCATCAGTGGCGACGCGCTGGCCGCGTTCGAACCGAGCTGATGCGCGCCGACCTGCCGGACCGCTACGCGGCCATCCACCGCGCCTTTCGCTGGCAGGTGCCGGCGCAGTTCAACCTCGCCGAGGCCTGCTGTGCCCGCTGGGCGCGCGAAACGCCTTTGGCAGTCGCCATCCGCTTCGAGCACGAGGACGGCCGCCGCGCCGATCACACCTACGCTGACCTGCAGCGCGACGCGAATCGGCTTTCGCATGCGCTGCGGCGCCTCGGCGTGCAGCGCGGCGACCGCGTGGCGGTGGTGATGCCGCAGCGTTTCGAAACGGCGGTGGCGCACATCGCGCTGTACCAACTGGGCGCAGTGGCGATGCCGCTGTCGATGCTGTTCGGGCCCGACGCGCTGGAGTACCGCATCAACCACAGCGAAGCCGCGCTGGCCATCGTCGACGAGAGCGCCATCGCCAACCTGCGGGCGGCGCGCGCGCTCTGCCCGGGCCTGCGCACGCTGCTGGCCGTGGGCGCGGCAGCGGGGCAGGGTGATGTCGATTGGAACGCTGCGCTGGCGGACGAGCCGGATGATTTTTCTGCGGTGGCGACACAGGCCGACGACGCGGCCATCCTCATCTACACGAGTGGCACCACCGGGCCGCCGAAAGGCGCGCTGCTGGCGCACCGCGCGCTGATCGGCAACCTGCCCGGCTTCGTGGCCAGCCAGAACTGGTTCGGCTTCGATCCCGACGGCGCTGTCTCGGTCAAGCCCCCTTCCCTGGAGAAGGGGGAGCGGGGGAAGGGGGGCAACCGTTCAGGGCCTCGGCCCAGCCAGGGGCTCCAGAAATCGCAAAGCGTTCTCTGGAGCCCTGCGGACTGGGCGTGGACCGGCGGCTTGATGGATGCGCTGCTGCCCACGCTGTACTTCGGCGGCGAGATCGTGGCCTACCAGGGCCGCTTCGCGCCCGAGCTGGCGTTCGAACTGATGCAGCGGCATCGCGTGACGCACGCCTTCCTGTTCCCGACCGCGCTGAAGGCGATGATGAAGGCCGTGCCGGTGCCGCGCGAGCGCTACGCGCTGTGCCTGCAGGCCGTGATGAGCGCCGGCGAATCGGTGGGCGACGCGGTGTTCGGTTACTGCGAACAGCAGCTCGGCGTGACCGTCAACGAGATGTTTGGCCAGACCGAGATCAACTACATCGTCGGCAACTGCAACGCCCTGTGGCCCTCCAAACCCGGCAGCATGGGCATGGGCTACCCCGGCCACCGGGTGGCGGTGATAGACGAGGTGGGCAACGAGTGCGCGGTGGGCATGCCCGGCGACGTAGCGCTCAACCGCTTTGACGTGCACGGCCACCCCGACCCCATTTTCTTTCTGGGTTACTGGAAAAACGAGGCGGCCACCCGCGACAAGTTCACCGGTGACTGGTGCCGTACGGGTGACCTGGCGATGCGTGATGCCGATGGCTACCTCTGGTACCAGGGCCGCTCGGACGACGTGTTCAAAGCCGCGGGTTACCGCATTGGCCCGGGCGAGATCGAGAACTGCCTGGTCAAGCACCCGGCCGTGATGAACGCCGCCGTGGTGCCCAAGCCGGACCCCGAGCGCGGCGCGCTGGTCAAGGCCTATGTGGTCATTGCTCCTGATTTAATAGCTGCCTGCGCAGATAATACGGGGGCTATAGCCCAATATCACTCCAAACTCACCGAGGAGTTGCAGGCCCATGTCAAAGGCTTGCTGGCACCGTACGAGTACCCCAAGGAGATTGAGTTTGTGGATGCGCTGCCCATGACGACCACCGGCAAGGTGCAGCGGCGCGTGCTGCGCCTGCAAGAAGAAGAGCGGGCGCGCAACCGGAGCGCCGCCGTGCTGATGGAGCTCAGCGAGCGCAATAAACCCCCGTGACAGCTAGGCGGGTTGCGGCCCGATAAACTGTCGTTTTCGCCAACGATTCAACTCCCCTGCACACCATGAAAAATGTTCAACTCGGTCAAAGCGACCTGCATGTTCCCGCCATCTGCCTGGGCACAATGACCTTTGGTGAGCAAGTTGATGAGCCCACCGCCCACGCCATCATGGACCACGCTGTGGGGCGCGGTATCACCTTTCTGGATACGGCCGAGATGTATGCCGTTCCCCCCCGCGCCGAGACCTTCAACGCGACAGAAAAGATCATGGGCAACTGGCTCGCAAACCGCCCCGGCTTGCGTCAGAAGTTGACCCTTGCCACCAAGGTGGCCGGACCCTCGCGTGGCATGCCCTGGGTGCGCGGCGGTAGCGGTGATTTGACCGCCGCTGACATCATTGCCGCCTGTGACGGCAGCTTGCAACGGCTCAAGACCGATGTGATCGACCTCTACCAACTCCATTGGCCCAACCGCAATGTGCCTATGTTCGGCACCATGTACTACGACCCGTCGCGCAACAAGGAGGTGACCACCATTCACGAGCAACTCGAAGCGCTGGCGCAACTCGTCAAGGCCGGCAAGGTGCGCGCCATCGGCTTGTCCAACGAAACACCGTATGGCGTGCACGAATTTGTGCGCCTGGCCGAGCAGCATGGCTTGCCACGCGTGGCCACGGTGCAAAACGTTTACAGCCTGGTCAGCCGCGGACTAGAGAATGGGCTGGATGAAACCATGGACCGCCTGGGCGTGTCACTGCTGGCCTACTCACCCTTGGCGTTTGGCTTGCTCACGGGCAAATACGACGAAAGCGGTATCGACGGCCCGAACGCTCCCAAGGAAGGCCGCATTGCCAAGTTTGAATCGGTGCGCAAGCAGCGCTGGGGTCGCAAGGAGTCGGTGGCGGCGTCGCTGCGCTACAACGCGCTGGCACGCGCCAACGGCATGACCCCCACCCAGTTTGCGCTGGCCTTTTGCTACACCAAATGGCAGGTTGCCAGTACCATCATCGGTGTGACTTCGGTGGCGCAACTGGACGAAGACATCAACGCCTATGGCACCACACTGTCACCCGAAGTACTGGCAGCCATTGACGCCATTCGACTGGAAATTCGCGACCCGGCGTGTTGACAGTGACTATTTAATCCCTGACCTACTGGCCAAACAAAGAAGGAGTGACCTGATGACTATCGTCGTAGCGTATGTGCCCCGTCCCGAGGGCCAGGCGGCCCTGCAAACGGGTATTGAAATGTCAAAGAGCCGCAATGAGCGCCTGGTGGTGGTCAACGCCAGCCCCGGCGGGAGCGGCGAAGACGCGTCGAAGGCGGACTATCTGGATGTCGAGCGCGTGGAGCAAATGCTGGCAGACAACGGTCTTGATGCGGAATTCAAGCAATTTGTGCGCGGCAAAAATGCCGTTGAAGAAATTGAGGCGCTGGTCGACTCCCTGCAGGCATCGGTATTGATCATCGGCCTGCGTAAGCGTTCGCCCTTGGGCAAGCTCATCATGGGCAGCGTAGCGCAGGAAATTTTGTTGTCCGTTTCTTGCCCGGTATTGGCGGTCAAAGCCAACTAACCCCGCCCGTGGTGGGCCGCTTCGATAGAAAATGCCGGCATGGCCAAACATGTCAGAGAAACCCCTGCCACCCAACTGCTCAAGGCAAATAAGGTGGCCTTCATCGAGCATCCCTACGACTATCTGGAGCACGGCGGCGCCCAGCACAGCGCGCAGGTGCTGGGCGCAAAGAAGGTACAGTGCGCACTGGCTGACTGAAGCCCTGCCGGTTGGTGTGGGGCCGGTCCAACCTGTCAGGAGAACTGGTTTGAATTCCCTCGTTTCTTTTTATCCCCTGTTCGCCACGCTGGGTGCGTATCTGGTGGGTTCGCTGTCGTTTGCGGTCATTGTGAGTCAGGTCATGGGGCTTAACGACCCGCGCACCTATGGCAGCAAAAACCCGGGTGCCACCAATGTGCTGCGCTCCGGCAGTAAAGCGGCTGCCGTGGTGACCCTGTTGCTGGATGCCTTCAAGGGATGGCTGCCGGTGATGCTGGTCAAGTGGTTTGGTGAGCCCTATGGGCTGAGTGATGGCACCGTGGCCATGGTGGGACTGGCTGCATTTTTGGGGCACTTGTTCCCGGTTTTTTTCCGATTCGTGGGCGGCAAAGGGGTGGCGACCGCACTGGGCGTGTTGCTGGCCACCAGTTGGATTCTGGGTCTGGCGACCGGAATCACCTGGCTGGTGATCGCGTATTTCTTTCGCTACTCTTCGCTGGCGTCGCTGGTTGCGGCTGTTTTTGCACCGGTGTACTACATCTTTGGCGATGGCGTGGTGTGGGCGATGGACAAGAGCATTGTGCTGTCCACCGCGGTAATGTCGCTGCTGTTGATCTGGCGTCACGCAGAAAACATCGGGCGTTTGGCCAAAGGCACCGAGTCCCGGTTGGGCAAAAAAAAGCCTTGAAGGCTTGCCGGGGTCCTGGCAGTTACGGAGTCTGCTGCGCTGCGTAAGCGCCCAATTGCAGGATATGAAAATGGTTGAGGTTTGCGCGCACCGCAGCCGCCGCAAGAGCGGAGCGAATACGAGGGCCGCTGCCCGCTGTGCGGTGCAGTCGGGGTGCAGCCAGTAGTTCGCCGCTGGCCTTGCCAATAATGGCTACGTAAGGCTGGTTGGCCGTGCTGCTGCGGCGCAACACCACGGCCAATTCATCATTGTCCATGCGCACATAGGTACCCGGTGGGCACAGGCCCACGGCGCGCACCAGCGCGTGTCCGATGACATCGGTTTTGGCGGAGGCATTGGCCATGATGGTGCGGGCCGACTCCGTGGCACTGCGACCTGCCCGCGACATGCGGGGACTGATCATGGCCGCGTAGCGGTCCACCACCTTGAGAATGCGCGTCAAACGTGTGACCGGTTGAACCAGATGCAGCTCGTCGCGGTCGACTGCGTCATCGTGGTGGCCTGAAACAATGTCCAGCCACATGTCATCGGCAACACCCAGGTTCGCGAGCATCATGGCGCCCTTGATGGAGTGCGCGCGGATGGCGTCCTGCTGCTGATGATTGGGCTTTTCAGCCTGGCCCGCCAGTTCGTCCTGCAGCGTGGTCATGGCCACATTCATAGTCAAGGCTGCGCGCACTAGGCTGTCGCGCTCTTTGGGCGCGGTGCCCAACTCCGTGGCGATCAAATGGCAGAGTGTCGCGCACACCAGCGCGTGGGATGCGCTGTAGCCCACGGGGGAATTGCTGGAGAGCTGGAACAGGAGATACAGGCCGACGTCGGGGTCGCGCTGCAGGAGTCCCTGCATCCAGCGGTCGTATTGCACGACGCGGTAGCTGAACTCCTGGGTGCTGCCTGGGTTGCTCAGGATCACGCCCAGCCCTGACTCTAGGTCCGACCACAGACCCAGTAGGTCTTCATATTCGTTTACGCTTTGAACAGCCACAGGCGTGTCGATCCCTTAATACCGCTTGTCGAGGACCATCTGGTCATTGGTCCGCGTCATTTGAAAATGGGTCAAAAAGCTGTTGCCCAGCAGCACATAGGGCATGGCGCCTGCGGACACGATGGCATCGACGCCATAGACCATCACGTCTCCAACCCGCACCGATGCCACCTTGATCAGCCACCCGGGCACGACACCATTGGCCGTGCCCATCTGCACGGGCTGCCCTGATTTGTATTTGATGCCTAGGCGTTCCGCGTCGACCACGCTCATCGCCACCTTGGTAGCACCGGTGTCAACCAGCAATTGAACGGCTTGACCGTTGATTTGCCCAGGCGTCAAAAAGTGGCCGCCGCTGCCGGCAGTCAGCACCACCCGGCGGGCACCTGCACCACCGTCCCCCGGGTTGCCCACGCTGGCAGGCGCATCGCCCACCCGCAGGGTGTGTCGCTTGCCGGCAATTTCCACTGTGGCGTGGTCACCTTCGGTGGATACGATCTTGACGCCCTTGTACGCATCGCCCACCGCCACAGACTTGGGCGCAGCGCCATCTACAATAATCAACGCTTTGCTGCCGAGCATGCCCGACAGCCCCACCGTTTGTGACAGGGCGGCTGTACCTGTTGCCAGGCTGGCGATGAAAAGCAGTGCAGAGGCAGTGGCTTGCATCAGTCGCGGAAGTTGTCGAAGCTCAGTGGCAAGTCGGCGATTTCTTTCTTGATCAGGGCCATGGCGGCCTGCAGGTCGTCGCGCTTGGCACCGGTGATGCGCACTTTGTCTTCCTGAATGGCGGCCTGGACCTTCATTTTGCTGTCCTTGATGGCGCGCTGGATTTTTTTCGCCACATCAGCCTCAATGCCACTGCGCACCGTGATGATCTGTTTGACCTTGTCGCCGCCCATTTTCTTGATTTCGCCCATATCCAGAAACCGCACGTCCACGTTGCGCTTGGTGAGTTTGTTGCGCAATATGTCTTCAATCTGGGTGATTTGAAAGTCGGCATCACCAATCAGGGTGATCTCCTTGTCCTTGATTTCAATGCTGGCGCTGGTGCCCTTGAAGTCAAAGCGGGTAACGATCTCTTTGGTCGTGTTGATTACGCCATTTTTTACTTCTACAAGGTCTGCTTCGCAGACGGTATCAAATGAAGGCATTTTTTTCGCTGTTTGGGTTGTGCGCACCCCTCTTGGGTCGAAGTTGCGCGCGGGTTGAACGACAATCTCGCCATGTTAGTCGAGAAAAACGTCCCGCTCCAGCCCTTTAACACCTTCCACATCGTGGCCAAGGCCCACACACTGGTCCGCATTACCAGTGAAGCCGATGTGCATCTGCTGCTGGCGGACCCGCAATGGGGCGCTGCCGACAAGTTTGTGTTGGGCGGGGGCAGCAACATTGTGCTCACCGGCGATGTGAAACCGGTGGTTCTGAA
>JAYTRR010000037.1:0-6892 GCA_043746005.1 Burkholderiales bacterium | reverse complement strand
CGGGAATCACAAAGGCTTCCTTGGCGGCTTGGCCGGGTGTGGCAGCGCAGCTTTGGGTGAAGTGCAGGGTATAGGTGCGTTCCGCCGCGTTGTAGGTGCCGGTGGTGGCCAAACGCGGTGTGCCCGCCTGGCTGTACCAGCGCTTGAACTGGGGCAACAGCGCGGCCAGGCTGGAGTCGGGGTTGGCGTCGGCAATGGATTGCGCGAAGTCGTCACAGGTGACGGCCTGGCCATCAAAGCGCGCAAAGTAGAGCTTCATGCCGTTGGCGAAGCCATCTCTTCCCGAAATATTTTGGGCTGGCGACCCCGCCAGGGTTTGCATCATGCGCACCACTTCGGCACCTTTTTCGTAAATGGTGACGGTGTAGAAGTTGTTGATCTCGATGTAGCTGTCGGGGCGCACGGGGTGCGCCATGGGACCGGCATCTTCGGGGAACTGCGAAATGCGCAGCACGCGCACGTCTTCAATGCGCTTGACGGCGCGGGCCGAGGCGTCAGAGCACAAATCTTGGCTGAATTCCTGGTCGCGGAAGACGGTCAGGCCTTCCTTGAGACTCAGCTGGAACCAGTCGCGGCAGGTGACGCGGTTGCCGGTCCAGTTGTGAAAATACTCGTGGCCCACTACGGATTCGATGTTGGCGTAATCCACATCGGTCGCCGTGGCCTGGCTGGCCAGCACGTACTTGGTGTTGAAGATATTGAGGCCCTTGTTCTCCATGGCGCCCATGTTGAAGTCGCTGGTGGCGACGATCATGAAGCGTTCCAGATCCAGCGGCAGGCCAAAACGGGCCTCGTCCCAGACCACAGAGTTGATCAGCGAGTTCATCGCGTGTTCGGTTTTGTCCATGTCGCCCGGGCGCACATAGACCTGCAGCAAATGGTCTTTGCCACCACGGGTGGTGATGCGCTGCTCGCGCGCCACCAGCTTGCCCGCCACCAGGGCGAACAAATAGCTGGGCTTCTTGTGCGGGTCCACCCATTTGGCGAAGTGGCGGCCATCTTCCAGCGAGCCTTCTTCGACCAGATTGCCGTTGGACAGGAGAACGGGGTATTTGGCCTTGTCGGCGCGCAGCGTCACGGTGTAGCTGGCCATCACATCGGGGCGGTCCAGGAAGTAGGTGATGCGGCGAAAGCCTTCGGCTTCGCACTGGGTGAAGAAGGAGTCGTTGCTCACGTACAAGCCCATGAGCTTGGTGTTCTTGACCGGCGCGCAGGTGGTGAAGATTTCAAGCTCAAACGCGTCCGTACCTTCTGGCAGGTTTTCCAGCACCAGCTGGTTGTCCTCCATCTTGAACGAGGTGCCCTGGCCATTGACCAGCACGCGGGCCAGATTGAGCTCTTCGCCATCGAGCTTCAGGGCCTGCGCGGCCACATCGGGGTTGCGGCGCAAACGCATTTTGTTGAGCACCCGGGTTTTGGCCGGGTCCAGGTCAAACGTCAGCTCGACGGTTTCAATCCGGTAAGCGGGTGCGGTGTAGTCGCCGCGGTTGACGACCGTGGCGGGGCCGTGGCCTTCGCCGTAGGCTTTAAGCAGATGCAACATGCAAACTCTCCAGAAAATTTGATTCAAACAACTCGTTGTAGTCCCGCACAGCGGCTAGCACATGCGGCCCGGCCAGCTCAGCCGCGCTGTGGCCGGTGCAGATGGCCACCGCCCGCATTCCAGCGCGGCGTGCGGCTTCAATGCCAAAGGGCGCGTCTTCAAAGACAATGCAGGCGCCAGCCTCTGTCTTCATTCGACGTGCTGCTTCCAAAAATATAGCAGGCTCGGGTTTGCCGGGCAAACCTTCATCGCCACCCACCAGCGCCAGCGGTTGTGTTGGCAATTGGAGGTGCGACAGTACAAATTCAATGTTGTGCCGATCGCCTGCGGTGCCGACGCCTACCTTCAGGCCACGGCTGCGTGCCCGCTCCGAGAAGGCCGTGAACCCCGCTACTTCAGAAAACTGCGGTGCGAACATCTCCCGGTAAATCACTTCTTTCTCGCGAATCAGGGCCCAGGCCTGCGCGTCATCCATCTTGCTTTGAAACAGCTCGCGTATGCACTCCGCGCCATTGCGTCCGGTGGTGCGGCGCATCAGGTCGGGCAGATCCAACTCCAGGCCGTGGCGGCGGGTGAACTCCACCCAGCTTTTGGCGTGCCAGGGCATGGAGTTGATCATGGTGCCGTCCATGTCAAAGATGAACGCCTCAACCGGTTCAGCCGAGTCAGCGCGCGGGGTTTGCATCATCAAACGCCTTGCTTGAGGGAGGCTTCGATGAACACATCCAGGTCGCCGTCCAGCACCTTCTGGGTGGCAGACACTTCAACGTTGGTGCGCAAGTCCTTGATGCGGCTATTGTCCAGCACGTAGCTGCGAATCTGGTGGCCCCAGCCCACGTCGGTCTTGGTGTCTTCCAGCTTTTGCTGGGCTTCCTGTTGCTTGCGCAGCTCAAAGTCGTACAGGCGCGAACGCAGGCGCTTCCAGGCCACGTCGCGGTTGCTGTGCTGGCTGCGACCGTCCTGGCACTGCACCACGATACCGGTTGGAATGTGCGTCAGGCGCACCGCCGAGTCGGTTTTGTTGATGTGCTGGCCGCCCGCACCGCTGGCACGGAAGGTGTCGGTGCGCACGTCGGACGGATTGATGTCGATCTCGATCGAGTCATCAATCTCGGGGTACACAAACACGCTGGCGAAACTGGTGTGGCGGCCGCCTGACGAGTCGAACGGGCTCTTGCGCACCAGTCGGTGCACGCCGGTTTCAGTCCTCAGCAGGCCAAAAGCGTATTCACCTTCGATCTTGATGGTGGCGCCCTTGATACCAGCGGTGTCGCCCGCGGTCTCATCCTCAATGATGGTCTTGAAGCCCTTGCGCTCGGCGTATTTGAGGTACTGGCGCAGCAGCATGCTGGCCCAGTCGCAGGCTTCGGTGCCACCGGCACCCGCCTGGATGTCCAGAAAGCAGTTCAGCGGATCCGCCGGGTTGCTGAACATGCGGCGGAACTCCAAGCCTTCAATGATGGCGGCCAGCTTGGCGGTCTCGCCCTCAATGGTGAGCAGGCCAGCTTCGTCGCCGTCTTCCTTGGACATCTCGAACAATTCGAGGTTGTCAGACAACTCGCGTTCCAGATCCGCAATGGTGACCACCACGCCCTCCAGGGCCTTCTTCTCTTTGCCCAGCTCCTGGGCGCGTTTGGGGTCGTTCCAGACGGAGGGGTCTTCTAGCGAGGCGTTGACAGTGCGCAGGCGCTCCGTTTTGGCATCGTAGTCAAAGATACCCCCGTAACTCTTGGGTCCTTGCGGTCAGGCCGTTGAGTTGGGTGCCAATGGTGTTGATGCGTTCGATTTCCATGATCTTTTTGTCCTAAACGGTGAATACTTGAATAACCCTGTATTTTAGAGACATGCGCGGCCACGCATGGGCGAGGGCAGGTGGTCCGGGTATCCGCTTCTGCACCTGCACGCGGGTGGCTGCGCCGGTGCGCCGCCAGAGTCGGGTAAACGAAGGGATGGCGCTCGGCCTTTGTGGCATCCGCGAATCGGGCCCTGCAGCGGGATACAGTCCTCGCGATGGTCGATTTGCGGCGCTGCCGACGTCTTCGGTTATGGCAGGACCCGGACTGCCGGATCGCGCCGTGAAATCACATAAAGTTCCCTACCGGTCACTGGCCTTTGGGTAAAGCGGCCATTCAATGTGCCAGCGCAATCGACATTGGCGCTGTGTCCACATGGCGATGACTGTCGGGTGTAAACAGAATCGCGTTGGCTGCTGGGCTCACTTCTTCGGAGCAGGCACCGTTCTATCGGCGGTTGCAGCCGGCTTCTTCTGACGGAACTTGGCTGCAGCTGCCGCCAGCTTCCGCTTGCGCTCGTCGATGATCCGATCCAGCTCTCCCTGACCGCCGCTCTTCTTCATGTTGGGATCTTTACCAAAAACGCCTGCCATAGTGATAACTCCTTTGCCCCAGTCTAACTGACTACCCAGCGCGTACGCATCGGGCCACGCAATCCATCGTGGGTTCAGCAGTCTGTGCGCTGGTCCTCGTGGTGAGCCGGTTTGTCGCCATCCAATACGCATTGCATATTGAATTGGTTTTGCGGATCAGAGAGCCCATGTTGACGGAGTGCAACCGCAGCGCACTTGCCCATGGCGGGCGATCCAATGGAACCAACGATGAATTGAAGGGCTGGAAGAGAGCTGCCAGACAACTTGGTCCCGTGAAGTCACACGAAATGGCCCTTAATTATTCGTGACCGTTTGGCCGTGAATGACTGTTGTCAGACGTTTAGCCTACTTTTAGAAACGAATCCTAAATGGGGTTCCGGTCGTAAACACCGTTATGAGAATTTCGAAAATAAACAGCCAACATCCCCCGAATGGAGGATATGCGATGCTTCTGGCCAACGGCAGCATTGAGGTGAGTTGACATAACGCCCTTAGCAACCATGCGGGGCGCATATTCTGCTTTCAATTATCAAACATCAATTAAAGCGAGATCTCGTGAAAAAACTACTGAAGTTGGGCCTCGTTCTTGGATTCGTCGCCATGTTTACAACGGGTTGCGCAGTGAACCGGGCAACCGGCACCGTGGATTCCGCAACCAATCTGTCCACACTAAAAACCATGTATGTCAAAAAGCATGCAGATGACAACACCGACACTAATATATTTATCGCTGACAGGCTGCGCAGCAAAGGTGTAACCGTCAAGACGGGGGCAGAAGCGCCGCCAAGTGGAGTCGACGGCATCGTCACCTATGTTGAAAAATGGATGTGGGATATCACGATGTATATGCTGGAGCTCACCGTGACTATCCGGGACCCCAAAACCGACTTCCCGATGGCTAGCGGCAACTCTTACCACACATCACTGTCACGTTTTTCACCCAAAGAGATGAGCAACGAAGTCGTCGATAACATCTACAAAAACGGCAAATAAATGGCTTACTTGCAAACGCAATTCGCGAGGATTCTCTGTGCGACATTGCTCGGTCTAGTGCTGGTCGGTTGTTCAAGTCAGCCTACGCGCGAGGCGATGACTCCACAGGGTGTTATGACAAGCGGGCAGAACCCTTACAGCATTCACGTTCTGGCCAGCGGAGGTGCGGAAACCGGCCCACTCAGCGGTACCAACATCTCCGATGCCGACCTGAAGTCGGCTATCGAAGCTGCTGTGACTCAAAGCAAAGTTTTCAATAGCGTCGTCCCAACTGCAAACGGAGACTATGACCTAAGCGTCAGAGTCATTAACCTCTCAAAGCCCCTCTTCGGCGCAACGTTAACCGTTGAAATGGAAACCGCATGGACGCTGATAAAAGTATCAGACCGCTCTGTCAAGATGCGCAAATCCGTAAAGTCCAGCGGCATCGCAACCATAGGTGATGCGTTTGCGGGAGTGACCCGGATGCGCATGGCTGTTGAAAATGCGGCTCGCGAGAACATCAGTCAAGGTTTGCAGGCAGTAGCTGAACTGAGCCTTTAAATTATTAGCAAGATTGGGCACTTCGAGCTCAAATTTATTGGGCAATTTCGGGTGCCATGGTGTGCAATAAACAGTCGTTTTTTTGGCTCAAAGGTGGCAACTTACTCGTCAATCAATCAATGTCCAGAAAACGTATGGCTGGTGTAGTTCATACAGCGGCCACTCAAACTCGGTAGCGTATCCGACCGCAGTTGGTCGGCTCCCAATTTAGAGCCTTCCATGTTCATTGACCGTTGTCGCAGAATAGAAGTTTTCCCGGTCACCCATTTTCAGCGAGCGTGGGCTGGAGAACGCGAACCCGGCCGCCCGCCTTACGCGAGATGAAACGCAAGAAAGGTTTTACGCAATAAACCGCTCAATCAAACCCGCCAGTACCTCGGGCTGGTCGTGGTGCATCATGTGCCCGGCTTCGTCAATGCGGGCGATTTTCACCTGGGGTATGCACTGGATGCGCTCATGGTATTGATCCAGCGTGAAGGCGCCTTTCCACCACATATTCAGGCTGTTGTCAGACGCTTCAACCGCCAGCACCGGCATGGTGAGGCGCTTGTACAGCTCTGCCACTTCATCCACCCGGTAGATATGGGCGCTGGAGACCTTGTGTGCGGGCTGACCCAGAATGGCCCACTTGCCCTGTTCGTTTTTCGCCGCCCAATGCTGCGCCAGCCAGTTGGCCTTGTCCGGGCTCAGGCGGGGATTGGTCTTCATGAGCCGGCGCGCCACGCCGCTGATGTCGTCGTAGGCCTTGAGGTCCATTTCGCCGCGGTGCAGCTTTTTGAGTTCGTCCATCCATTTGGCATAGCGGCCGGCGGCCTGGGCGGGCACTGTAGCGGGCAGGCCAAAGCCTTCCAGATTGACCAGGCGGCGGATGCGCTCCGGGCGCACACCGGCGTAGTGCATCACCACGTTGCCACCCAGGCTGTGGCCGATCAGGTTGACCGGACCGTTGGGGGCGTAGTGGTCCAGCAAAAAGTCCAGGTCGGCCATGTAGTCGGGGAACCAGAAATTGTCGACTCCGCCCGAGGGCGTCTTGCCGTAGCCGCGCCAGTCCGGGGCGATAACGTAGTGGTCGTGGCTCAGGGCGTCCACCACAAACTGGTAGCTGGCGGCCACGTCCATCCAGCCGTGCACCATGACCACCGGGATCTTGTCGGCAGAAGGCTCGCCCCAGATCTGCACGTGGTACTGCAGGTTGCGTATAGGGACAAACTCGCTACGGGAGATTCTTTTGACTTGGTACATTTAGCCCATCATAAGGAGCCGCACCGTGCGCGTCAGTCAAAACCGTGACAAGAAATCAGCCTACGCCGACATCCACGGCGCGTTCACCTGGGCGGTGCCTGCCCAATTCAACATCGCCCAGGTGTGCTGCGCGCGTTGGGCGGCTTTGCCGGATGCTACAAAAAACGTAGCTGTTCACGCATATT